>CAZPPH010000001.1:0-60250 GCA_964588375.1 uncultured Rhodobacterales bacterium
CCACGCGGCGAGCTTCGCGCTTCTGGTCTACGCCTCGTCCTGGCTGAAGTGCCACCATCCCGGCATCTTCGCCTGCGCCCTGCTGAATTCCCAGCCGATGGGATTCTACGCCCCCGCCCAGATCGTCCGCGACGCGCGCGAACACGGCGTCGAGGTGCGCCCTGTCTCGATCAACGCCTCGTTCTGGGACAACGTGCTGGAGGCCGATGGCCGGGGCGGGCTGGCGCTGCGCCTCGGCTTCAGGCAGATCAAGTCCATGCGCGAGGAGGACGCGGCCTGGATCACCGCCGCCCGCGGCAACGGATATCTCGCGGTCGAGGACGTCTGGCGACGGGCGGGGGTAGGGCCGGCGGCGCTGCGGTCGCTCGCCGAAGCCGACGCCTTCGCCGACCTCGGGCTCACGCGCCGCGACGCGCTATGGGCGGCGAAGGCCATCGGCGGCGAGAAACCCCTGCCGCTTTTCGCCGGCGATATCGACGGCGAGGGCATCGTCGAGCCGGCAGCACACCTGCCGGCGATGACAGAGGGCGAGGAGGTGATCGAAGATTACGTGGCGATGCGCCTCACGCTCCGGGCGCACCCGATGAGCTTTCTGCGCGCGCGGCTCACGCCCGAGGCCGCCTAGACGAGGTCCGCCCTCTCGGCGGCGTCGAAATCGATGTGAATGTGGTTGCCGTCGGGGTCGCGGAAGTTGACCTGCACGATCGGGAACGCCGGAACCTCGTCGATCGTGTACTCGACGCCTTTCTCCTTCAGCCGCGCGACGAGCGAAGCGAGCCCCTTCGCGCGGATCGCGAAATGCTCCAGACCGGGGTCTGCCGCCCCTTCGACCGACGCGACCCCGACGAGATGGACGATCGGGAACTCTCCCGCGTAAAGCCATGCCCCGGGCATTCCGAAAGGCGGGCGCGCGCCGGCCGCCATCTCCAGAACATCCCCGTACCAGCGCACCATTTCGTCGAGTCTCGCAGTGCGTATGTTGACGTGATCGAGCCGTCCCAGTTCCATGGCGTCTCCTCCTTCCCCGCAAAATGCCCGCCGAACCAATCCGGCACAAGCGGGCAAAAACGACGCTGACGCGCTCTTGCTTGCATGCTAGCGGTGCGCCATGGTCCGCATTCCAACCAAGGACGAGATCCTCGCCTGGATTTCCGACAACCCGACCCAGACCTCGAAGCGCGAGATCGCGAAGGCGTTCGGGATAAAGGGGTCGGACAGAATCGACCTCAAGCGTACGCTACGTGAGCTCGAGGAAGAGGGTCACCTCGAGAAGCGCCGCAAGACCTACCGCGACCCCGACAAGCTCCCGCCCGTGAGCGTGCTCGAAGTGACGGGCCCCGGAATCGACGGCGACCTCTACGCGCGTCCGCTGGAATGGCAGGGCGAAGGGCCGGAGCCGCCTATTCTCCTCATCCCGCGCGAAAGCGACCCGGCCCTCGGCGAGGGCAACCGCATCCTCGCACGGCTGACCGAGGTCAAGGGGGAAGACCACGCCTACGAGGCAAGGCTCATTCGCCGGATCGGGACCAACCCCAAGAGGATCCTCGGCATCTTCAGGCTGACCTCGGAGGGAGGGCGCATCCTCCCCGTCGACAAGGCCGCCGACCGGGAATGGCGTGTGTCGGAAAAGGAGCGGCACGGGGCGAAGGACGGAGAACTCGTCGAGGCGGAACTGGCGGGCGCGAAGGCCCGCATGGGGCTTCCGCCGGCGCGTATCGTCACACGGCTCGGCGACCCGAGCGCGCCGAAGGCCGTTTCGCTCATCGCGATCCACGAACACGGCATCCCCGACAGTTTCCCCGACGAGGTCATCGCCGAGGCCGATGCGGCCGAGCCCGTGGGACCGGAGGGCCGCGAAGACCTCACCGAGATGCCGCTTCTCACCATCGACCCCTCGGACGCGCGCGACCACGACGATGCGTGTTTCGCCGAGCCGGACCCCGACGCGAAGAACCCCGGCGGGCACATCCTCTGGGTCGCCATCGCCGATGTCGCCCATTATGTCACGCCGGGTTCCGCACTCGACCGTGAGGCCCGGCTGCGCGGCAACTCGACCTACTTTCCCGACCGGGTCGTCCCGATGCTGCCGGACCGGCTTTCGGGCGATCTCTGCTCGCTTCATGAAGGGGTCGAGCGGGCCTGCATAGCCGTGAGGATGCGGATCACCGAGGCCGGCGAACTTCTGGACCAGCGCTTCGTGCGCGGGATGATGCGGTCGGTGGCCTCGCTTCACTACGAAGAGGTGCAGGCGGCCATCGACGGAGAACCGAACGACCGCACCGGACCGCTGCTCGAACCTGTGCTGGAACCGCTCTATGCCGCCTACGGTGCGCTCGTTCGTGCCCGCGAGGCGCGCCAGCCGCTCGATCTCGACCTGCCCGAGCGCCGCATCGTGCTGTCGGAAGACGGCCACGTGACATCGGTGGCCTACAAGGACCGGCTCGACGCGCACCGGCTGATCGAGGAGTTCATGATCCTCGCCAACGTCGCCGCCGCGCGGGAACTCGAGCGGCGGAAGACCCCGCTGCTCTACCGGGTCCACGAAGAGCCGGCCCCGGAGAAGCTCGATGCGCTGCGCGAGACCGCGCAATCGGTGGGGATGACGCTCGCGAAGGGGCAGGTGCTGAAGACGGCTCACCTCAACCGGCTCCTGCGGGCCGCCGAAGACACCGACCACCAGGACGTCATACACATGTCGACCCTGCGCTCGATGCAGCAGGCCTACTACCACCCCGGAAACTTCGGGCATTTCGGCCTCGCCCTCCGGGCTTACGCGCATTTTACCTCGCCGATCCGGCGCTATTCCGACCTCGTGGTGCACCGCGCGCTCGTCACCGCGCACGGATGGGGCGACGACGGGCTGAGCGCCGATGAGATCGAGCGGCTCGAGGCCACCGCCCAGCAGATCTCCGAGACCGAACGGCGCTCGATGATGGCCGAGCGCGACACGACCGACCGCTATCTCGCGTCCTATCTCTCCGAGCGGGTGGGCACCGAGATCGGCGGCCGCATCTCCGGCGTTCAACGCTTCGGGGTTTTCGTGAAGCTCGACGAAACCGGTGCGGACGGGCTCGTTCCGATTCGTTCCATCGGGCAGGAGTTCTTCCATTTCGACCGCGAGAACCAGACCCTGATGGGTGCGGACACCGGTCAGATCATATCGCTCGGCCAGCGGGTGACTGTCCGGCTCGTCGAAGCGGCTCCGGTCACCGGCGGGCTGATCCTCGAGCTACTCGAGATCGAGGGTGGCGGCGTCGCTCGGGGACCGCGAAAGCAGCGGGGCCGAGGCCCCCAGCGCAAGCCCGCGCGGGCCGCGCACAAGGCACGCAAGGTCACACGGCAAAAGCGTCAGCGATAATCGGCTGAAAGACACGGGCGAGCGCCGCAGACCTCTTTGTCGACCGGGTCCGAGACGCTACACTCGGATCAGAGCAGTCAACGAAAAGGTGCCGACATGATCCGGCGCGTCGCCGTCATCGCGGTTGTCACAGGGCTTGGATTGACCCCGGCAGTCGCATCCATGCCAACATCTCCCGTACCGAAACCGCGTCCGGCCGCCACGGCCGATGCCGGGCTGATCGCCTCGCCCGTCGCCAACACGGCATTCCGGCGCTGGATCGACGGGTTCGAGCGCCGCGCGCGGTCCGCCGGCATTCGCCAGGCCACGCTCGACCGTGCGCTGCGCGGGATAAATTACAACACGACCGTGATTTCGCGCGACCGGAACCAGTCGGAGTTCACCAAGCAGATCTGGGAGTATCTCGACAGCGCCGTTTCAGACACAAGGGTCCGCAACGGCCGGGCGGCACTGCGCGACAACGCGAGGGTGCTGGCCGAGATCGAAGACCGCTACGGGGTCGAGGCAGAAGTGGTCACCGCAGTCTGGGGGCTGGAAAGCGCCTACGGATCGTTCCGGGGCGAAACGCCGATCATCGAAGCGCTCGCCACGCTTGCCTTCGACGGGCGCCGGGGGAGGTTCTTCGAGGAACAGCTCATCGCGGCCCTGAAGATCATCCAGTCGGGCGACGTGCGGCCCGATCAGATGACCGGGTCCTGGGCCGGGGCGATGGGCCATACCCAGTTCATCCCCACGAGCTATCTCGCCTATGCGCAGGACTTCCGGGGCGACGGCCGGCGCGACATCTGGTCCGAAGACCCGACCGACGCGCTCGCCTCCACAGCCGCCTATCTCGCGCGCTTCGGCTGGACGAAAGGACAGCCCTGGGGCGTCGAAGTGGCGCTGCCCCGGGGCTTCGACTACTCCCTTGCCGGCGAAAGAGTGAAGAGATCGCCCTCGCAATGGGCGGCGATGGGCGTGCGCGATACCTCCGGCGGCCGCGTGCCGAACTACGGGCGCGCCTCGATCCTTCTGCCAGCCGGCGCGCGCGGAGCGGCCTTCATGATCTTCGACAATTTCCACGTCATCGAACGCTACAACACCGCCGATGCCTACGTGATCGGCGTCGGCCACCTGTCCGACCGGATTGCGGGCGGCCCGCCTATCCGAGCGAACTGGCCGCGCGGCGACCGGGGACTCCGGGCCGCCGAGCGGCGGCAGATGCAGGAGTTGCTCACGCGCCGGGGCTACGACACCCAAGGTGTCGACGGCATCATCGGCCCGAACACGATCCAGGCGATCCGGGGATTCCAGCGCTCGGTCGGCATGGTGCCCGATGGCTACGCGTCCTACGAGATCCTGCGCCGGCTGAGATAGGCGGCGTCACGGATGTCGCGGGGCGCCAGGTTCCGCGACGGCACCAGCCGCCCGACAGAGGGCGCGCCAAGCCTGATCGTCCGGCTCGCGGCGCCTTGATCCTGACGATCACCCTGCGGGCGAGCCCAGCGCCATCACCATCGGTCGGTGGGGAATATCGGCCTCGACGTATTCCGGCCCGTCTACCGAATAACCGAGCGCCTCGTAGAAAGGGATGACGTATGTCTGTGCGCCGAGCCGTGCCTCGGTGATGCCGGGCCTCGCGCGCAGCACCCGGGCGCATTCCGACATGATCGTGGTGCCGAGCCCCTTCCGACGGTATTCCCTCAGAACGGCGACGCGACCGATCTTGCCGGCCTGTCCGTTCACCATGATACGCGCACAGGCCGCCGGCTGACCGTCCTCGAGCAAGAGCACGTGAATGGCCTCCTCCTCGAGTCCATCCATCTCGATCTCTTCGGACACGCCCTGCTCATCGATGAACACCGCGCGCCGTATTGCGAGGCAGGCGCCGATGTCGTCGGTAACGCCGACCTCGATCATGCGAAGTAGCCCTCGAGAACACGCCGGTAGACCGCTTTGAGGAGGGTGACATCGTCCACCTCCACATGTTCGTCGACCTTGTGCATCGACTGACCGACGAGGCCGAATTCGACGACCGGGCAATGGTCCTTCACGAAGCGCGCGTCGGACGTGCCGCCGGAAGTGGACAACTCCGGCCTGATGCCGGTTTCGGCCTCGACGGCGGCGGAGACCAGGTCCGACAGAGCCCCCGGCGGGGTGAGGAAACTCTCGCCCGACACCTGGGTGCGCAGCGAAAACGCAACCCCTGTCTCTTCGGCCACGCAGTCGGCCTGGTCTCGAAGCCATGCGGTCAGGTCGGCCGAGCCGTGGGCATCGTTGAAGCGGATATTGACTGTGGCCCGGCATGTCGCCGGAATGACGTTGTTGGCGGAGTTGCCGGTATCAATGGTCGTCACCGCCAGCGTCGAGGGATCGAAATGCTCCGTGCCCCGGTCGAGCTCGTGGGCGGCAAGGCGCGCCGCGAGCATCGCCATCGCCGGCACCGGGTTCTTCGCACGGTGAGGGTAGGCCGAGTGGCCCTGCACACCGGTGGCGGCAAGATAGGCCGTCATCGATCCGCGCCGGCCGATCTTCACTGTGTCGCCCAGCCGTTCGGGGCAGGTGGGCTCGCCGACGAGACAGGCGCTCATCGCCTCGCCCGCCTCTTCCATCCAGTCGATGATCGCCCGGGTGCCGTCTGTCGCGTCGCCCTCCTCGTCGCCGGTGACGGTCACGATCACCGCGCCATCGGGCGGCGTTTCGCGCACGAAGTCCGCCGCCGCCGCGACGAAGGCGGCGACGCCCGACTTCATGTCGCAGGCCCCGCGGCCCCAGAGCTTTCCCTCCGCGATATCGCCGGAAAACGGCGGCCGCGCCCAGTCGCCCTCGTCACCCGGGGGGACGACATCGGTGTGACCGTTGAATCCGAAGGTCCTGGGGTGACCCTTCTCGCCCCAGCGCGCGAACAGGTTGGCCACCCCGCCCCGGTCGACGCGGACGGTCTCGAACCCGGCCCCGGCCAGTTCGGCCTCGAGAAGCCGAAGCGCGCCGCCCTCCTCGGGCGTGACCGAGGGGCAGCGAACCAGTCTCTGGGTCAGGTCGACGGGGTCGAGGGTGCTCATGCGAACCCGATACCGCGCCCCGCCGCTCCCCGCAATCCGTGACACCGAGGGTACAGCGGCTCGAGAACCCGAGGCGGCGGAAGACGGAGACCGCGCATTATCCGTTGTCGAGCAGAGGCAAGGCTAGTCGTCGCCTGATCCGTCTCCGTAAACCGGTGTCATCTCGGCGACGATGACAGCGTTGTCCGCCAGCGCACGCTCCATGAGGGCACGCTCCTCGGGGCCGATCTCCTGTCCGTCGGCGAGCCGGTCGTCGAGGTTGCCGTAGCCCGAGACATCCAGCGGGGCGAGGCCGGCCGTCTTCAGAAGCGCCACGGTTTCGCGCACAGCCTCGGCCTCGTCGACGCCGGTCGCGAAACAGAGAAGCCCCGCACCGGTCGCACCGTCGGGCAGACCGTCGTCGGGAGCCCGGCCCACCTCGACGACGAGTGTGTAGACCTGCTGGCTGCGCTGCTTCTTCGCCATGGCATTGCGGATGGCATGGGGCGACGTGCGCTGCAAGGTTCAGCGCGGCCAGTCGACCCCCGGAGGCGGGTCGAGGAGCGGGATGGGCACATCGCAATCCGGCGCCCAACCGTCGCGTGTCTCGTAAAGGTGGCGGAAGCCTGCCAGAAGTTCCGAAGGCGCCCTTTCGACGAGCCTTCCGGCGTGCTCGGCCCAGAACTCCGCCGCCGCATTGGCCGCGGCAGGTGAACTCAGGGCGTCGAAGAGCAGGACGGCGATGCCCGGCACCCCGGTCGCCGTCGGCGGAGCCAGGCCCCGCGGACAGAACCGCTCGATCAGCGGGCGCAGGGCGGCAGCGGGCGCGGTGGCCAGGTCCGGCACGGTTTCGGGAAGGGCGTCGGATTCGGCGCGCAGCAATCCGATCCGGCGGATAGCCTGAACGATCGCCGCCCGCTCGACCGCCGCGGCCACCCGGTAGTGGCCGCGGAAGGTCTGCCAATACCAGTGGATGTCCTCATAGCCCTCGCTGCGCTCCAGCGCATCGGCAAGGAGCACCATCGTCGCGGTGAGGAAGGTCGGAAAATCGTCTTTCGGCAAAGCCGCTGCAAGCCGCAGTGCGGAGAGGACCTCCTCGCGAAGCGTGGGATCGACCTCGCGCCCTTCGGACACCGCCGCCAGCGCCGCCTGCGCTTTCGAAAGCGCCATCCTTTGCTCCGGGATCCCTGCGGCAATCCGCGCCCGCACCTCGACCGGTGCGAGGGCTGCCAGAACACGCAGGTCGCGGATCGCCTGCAGGGTGCGGAACCCGTCCGCGAAACTCATACTCATGGGGGAGAGGTGCCCGCGAAATGCGCGGATTTTCCGGCCTGAAGGTGGCTTGGTACGATCTGCGGGGAAACACTGTGTTGCTGGTATCGCAATCGGAAGGCGGCGACCGCTTCTCGTCGCGCCGACCATCGGGGGCGATCGAAGGGAGTGGTTCCGTCAGTCCCGCAAGAGTTCGTTGATACCGGTTTTCGAGCGGGTGCGTTCGTCCACCCGCTTCACGATCACCGCGCAGTTCAGGTGCACCCCGTTTTTCGACGGCATGGAGCCAGCGACAACCACCGAATAGGGCGGGACCTCGCCGTAGCTCACGTTGCCGGTCTCGCGATCGACGATCTTCGTCGACTGACCGAGAAACACCCCCATTCCGAGCACCGAGCCCTCGCGGACGATGCAGCCTTCGACCACTTCCGAACGCGCGCCGATGAAGCAATTGTCCTCGATGATCGTCGGACCGGCCTGCATCGGTTCGAGCACGCCGCCGATGCCGACGCCTCCCGACAGATGGACATTCTTGCCGATCTGCGCGCAGGAGCCGACCGTGGCCCATGTATCGACCATGGTGCCCTCGTCGACATGGGCGCCGAGGTTCACGAAAGACGGCATCAGCACCACCCCCGGCGCGATATAGGCCGACTTGCGGACCACGCAGTTCGGCACGGCGCGGAAGCCCGCGGCCCGCCACTCCTCGTCGCCCCAGCCCTTGAACTTCGAATCGACCTTGTCCCACCAGCCGCCGCCCTGGGGGCCGCCCGGCTGCTGTTCCATGTCCTTGATGCGAAAACCCAGAAGAACCGCCTTCTTGGCCCACTGGTTGACGTGCCACTCTCCGGCTCGCGGCTCGGCCACCCGCAAGCTGCCGCTGTCGAGCGCCTCCAGGGTGTCTTCGATGGCTTCGCGGGTCTCCCCGCCGGTGGAGGGCGTGATGTCGGCCCGGGCCTCCCAGGCCGCCTCGATGGCGGCTTCGAGCGCTGCGTTGGACATGTTTCCCTCCAAATCCCGACTTGGTCCCCGTCGTCGGGGGCTATAGATGCTGGAACCTACGGGCGCAACGCCTGCAAAGGAGTGCCGATGAGAGACGATCGCCGCCGCCCGTTCCGGGATGCTCACCAGGACCTAGATTCCGCAGCGCACTCGCCGGATACTCCGCAGGCGCGCAGCGCAGCATACCGGCTCGCCTTCGACGACCCCGATTTCCTGTTGCGCGACGAATTGCGCCCCGTGCGCCTTCAGCTCGAGCTCCTGAAGCCCGAACTGCTGCTGACCGAATTCGGCGTCGACTCGACGGTGGTGCTCTTCGGAGGCGCCCGCATTCCCGAGCCGTCGGAAAAACACACGGCGCGGACCGAGACGCTCGCGAACCTCTCGCGCTACTACGAAGAGGCGCGAGTCTTCGCGCGGATGATCACCGAACGCAGTCAGACGAATGGCGGACGCGAGAACGTCATCGTCACCGGCGGGGGGCCGGGTGTGATGGAGGCGGGCAACCGTGGCGCGGCGGAGGCCGGCGGAATATCGATCGGGCTCAACATCGTCCTTCCCCACGAGCAGCGGCCCAACACCTACATCACCCCCGATCTTTGCTTCAATTTTCATTATTTCGGCATCCGGAAGATGCACTTTTTGATGCGCGCCAACGCCATCGCCGTCTTTCCGGGCGGGTTCGGCACCTTCGACGAGCTTTTCGAAGCGATGACTCTCATCCAGACCGGCCGGATGGAGCAGATCCCGATCGTGCTCTTCGGAGAGGAGTTCTGGCGCCGCATCGTCGATTTCGAGGCACTCGCCGAGGCCGGCACGATCGCCGAACAGGACCTCGAACTCTTCCGCTTCGTCGACTCCGCTGCCGAGGCGCTGGAGGTCATCGACTCCTGGCAAGGCGCGGGGACGAAACGCGCCGCGATCCCGGGCCTCTAGCGATCGAGCGCCAGAGTGTCGCGCAGCAACGCGTTGAGCCGTGTCTGCCAGCCGCGCCCGCCGCTTCGCAACTCTTCGACGATGTCGCGGTCGAGGCGAATGCTCACAGGCTCCTTCGTTGGCGCCTTCTGTGGTCCCCTGGCGCGCCGTCGCAGGGGGACCGGGCGGTCCGAGGATGATGTCGCTGCGAGGGTTTCGGCGCTCTCACCCTCGGTGATCTGGCCCTTTCGCCGCGCAGCGGCGACGAGGGACGCCATTGCCTCGCGGATGCGATCCTCGTCCTTGCGGCGCTTCTTCTTCGGTCCCATGCACCAAGACTTATCCACAAGCGCATGCAGGACAAGTGTTCCGATTCGCGAAACTGGATCGTGTGGACGATCTGCGACAGGTCAGCCGCGCGCGGTGTCTTCCGCGATCTCGGCCCGGCTCTTGCGCCCCCGCTCGGTTGCGGACTTGAGCTGTCCGCAGGCGGCCATGATGTCTTCCCCCCGGGGCGTGCGGATCGGCGAGGCATAGCCCGCCTTGTAGATGATGTCGGCGAAGGCCCTGATCCGCGCCCGGTCGGAACGCTCGTAGGGCGCGCCGGGCCACTCGTTGAACGGGATCAGGTTGATCTTGGCGGGGATGCCCCTGATCAGCTTCACCAGCCTCCGAGCATCCTCGTCGCTGTCGTTCACGCCCTTCAGCATCACGTATTCAAAGGTGATCCGCTCGGAATTCGAGAGTTTCGGATATTCCCGAAGCGCATCGAGAAGAGCCGAGATGTTCCACTTCTTGTTGATCGGCACCAGCCGGTCGCGAACCTCGTCCGTGGTGGCGTGAAACGAAACCGCGAGCAGGCAACCGATTTCCTCCGCCGTCCGCGCGATTTCGGGCACGACACCACTCGTTGAAAGGGTGATCCTCCGTCGGGAGAGCGAGATGCCCTCGCCGTCCATGGCGATCTTCATCGCATCGCGCACCGCCTCGAAATTGTAGAGCGGCTCACCCATGCCCATGAGCACGATGTTCGACAAGAGGCGGGTCTCGTCTTTCGGGGCGCGGCCCGGTTCGGGCCATTCGTCGAGATCGTCGCGGGCAATCATGACCTGACCGACGATCTCTCCGGCCGTGAGATTTCGCACGAGCTTCTGGGTGCCGGTATGGCAGAACGAGCAGGTGAGAGTGCAGCCGACCTGAGAGGAGATGCAGAGAGTTCCGCGCGTGTCTTCGGGGATATAGACCGTCTCGACCTCGTGACCCCCGGCGATGCGGACGAGATACTTCCGCGTACCGTCCTCGGAGACGTGGCGGCTCACCACTTCCGGAACCTCGATCACGAAGCGTTCGGCGAGCTCGGCGCGGTAGGTCCTGGCGAGATTCGTCATCGCCTCGAACTCCCGGACGCCCTTCTGGTAGATCCATTGCCATATCTGGCCGGTGCGCATCTTCGCCTGCCGCTCGGGCGTTCCCGCCTCCACGAGCGCGTCGCGCATGCCGTCACGGGTGAGCCCGACGAGGTTAACCCGTCCCTCCGGCAGTTTCCGGGGGATCGTGAGGACATCCTGTGTGAGCGGGGCCGAGGGCTCCATCGCGCATCCCTCCGAGATAAGACAGGCTTACCTATAGCATGGGTGCTGCGTTTCCAACCCCCGCCAGCTCCGTCGGCGCCGAGCGGTCAGCCGTTGCAGCGTCGAGCGGCTTCCTCGACGGCGGCGGTGAAGCCGAGAAGCGAAAAGGTGTCGCGGGTGTCGGTCCCGCGGGTCGACCGTGCAGTGACCACCGCGTCCACGCCCCGCTTCATTGCGGCGACGAGCCGGCCATCGTCCTCCGGCGTATCAGCCCACGCCCATTCGCCCTCGACAGTGGTCATCTCGACGGTCATGTCGCCGATCGTGACGGTCACCGAACGGCCGGGATCGAGGGGGTATCCACCCGTCCATGAGACCTGCCCGTTGACGTTCTGGCCGGGAATGTAGCTGACCATCAGGAGCGTCTCGCCCCGGGTCACACTCACCCGCTCCCCGCCGCGGGTGTTCACCTGTTCCTTCGGAGGCGCAACGCCCCAGCAGGAGGCCGGGTCGTCTTCGACGAAGATCGACCAGTCGGTCTCGGTGTCGACAAGGTTGGTGGATTCCTGGGCCGATACCGGACCGGCGAGCAGCGCCACGGCGGCGAGCGACGCGGCGATGGGGGCGATCTTCAAGATCATCTCGTCTCTGCCTTTGCCTCTGGGCCGTCCCGCTTGCGCCCGGCTGTCCGGGTCTTCGCGGCGAAGGCCGTTTCTTGATGGCGGGACATTAGCGGATGAGGTGGCGGGGATGAAGCCCCGGAGAACGGAAAACCGCCGGTTCACGACGATCTCATCGCGGTCCTCAACGCCCGACGAACTCGTCGCGGGAATAGCCCTGGAGGAACAGAAGCGACGTGAGGTCGCCATGGTCGATCCGGACGGGCGCCGCGGCGGCGACCACGGGCTTGGCGTGCAGCGCCACGCCGAGACCCGCGCGCTCGATCATCGCGAGGTCATTGGCTCCGTCGCCGACGGCGAGAACGTCTTCCCTCTCGAGGTCGAGCTTGCCGCGGAGTTCGACGAGCGCCTCGAGCTTCGCGGCCTGCCCCAGAATGGGCCGGGCAACATCGCCGGTCAGGGTGCCGGCGCTCTCGAGAAGCCGGTTCGCCCGGTGTTCGTCGAAACCGAGGGTGTGGGCGATGGCGCCGGTGAACTGCACGAACCCGCCCGAGACGAGGGCGGTGTAGGCGCCGTTGGCCTTCATGGTCGCAACCAGCGTCCTGGCGCCGCGGGCCAGTCTGATCCTCTCGTTGAGCACGGTCCCGATCAGCCCCTGGTCGAGCCCCTCCAGCAGCAGGACCCTCTCCAGCAACGCGCCCTCGAAACCGAGTTCTCCGTTCATCGCCTTCGCTGTGATCGCGGCCACCCGCTCGCCCACACCGGCGGCATCGGCCAGTTCGTCTATGCATTCCTGCCCGATGATCGTCGAATCCATATCCGCCAGCAGAAGCTTCTTTCTGCGCCGACCGGCCGGCTGGACGGCAAGGTCCACGCCCAGCGCGCGGATCTCGTCGCCCGTGTCCGCGGCATTGCCGGGCACGGTGTCGACGACAAACTCAGCCGCCTCGTCCGGCGAGAGCCAGACCGCCTCGCCGCCGCCCCATGCCGATTGGAGGGACGATACGAGGGCGGGGTCGAGGGGGCTCGTCTCCGACCCGATGAGCGTCACGATATGCATGGAACGCGCCATACCGGCGTTTTGGCGCTTGCGAAAGACCCCGGCCGACCGTATCCCCGCCGGTGGGACACCCCTCCCCAACGAGGGGCAGATATCTGGAAGGATATTCAGTGATGGATACCAAGACCCCGGCCGCGCGGCCGGCAACCAAGCCCGTGGCCGTTCCGGCGAACCCGCGCTTTTCCTCCGGCCCCTGCGCCAAACCCCCCACATTCACGCTCGACGCCCTCGCGGGCGCCCCGCTCGGCAGGTCTCATCGTGCGGCGCCGGGCAAGGCGAAGCTGAAATCCGCCATCGGGAAAACGAAGAATATCCTCGGAATTCCAGAGGATTACCGGGTCGGGATCGTGCCCGCCTCGGATACCGGCGCCGTCGAGATGGCGATGTGGTCGCTGCTCGGGCAGCGGCCCGTCGAGATGCTCGCCTGGGAAAGCTTTGGCGCAGGCTGGGTGACCGACGCGGTCAAGCAACTGAAGCTCGACGCGACGGTCCGGACTGCCGATTACGGGCGGATCGTCGATTTCGCAGAGGTCGATTTCGATGCCGACGTCGTCTTCACGTGGAACGGCACGACCTCCGGTGTGCGGGTGCCGGATGATGTGGAAATCCCGAAGGATCGCAAGGGCTTGACCATCTGCGACGCGACATCTGCGGCCTTCGCGATGGAGCTGCCGTGGGACCGGCTCGATGTCGTGACCTTCTCCTGGCAGAAGGTGCTCGGCGGCGAGGCGGCGCACGGGATGCTCGTGCTTTCTCCCCGCGCCGTCGAACGGCTGGAAAGCTACACCCCGCCCTGGCCGCTGCCGAAGATCTTCCGCCTGACGAAGGGCGGAAAGCTCATCGAAGGCATTTTCGAAGGCGCCACGATCAACACGCCGTCGATGCTCGCGGTGGAGGATTATCTCTTCGCGCTCGACTGGGCCGAGAGCGTCGGCGGGCTCAAGGGTCTGATCGCCCGGGCCGAGGCGAATGCCAAGGTTATCAATGACTTCTGCGCCACCCGCGACTGGATCGCGAACCTCGCGGACGACCCCGCGACCGCATCGTGCACAAGCGTTTGTCTCAAGTTCACCGACCCGCGCATCGCCGACGGCGGGGCTTTCGCGAAGGCGGTCGCCAACCGGCTCGACGCCGAGGGCGTGGCCTACGACATCGGGGCCTACCGCGACGCGCCTCCCGGGCTGCGCATCTGGTGCGGCGGGACGGTCGAGACCTCCGATGTCGCCCTCCTGATGCCCTGGATCGAGTGGGCCTTCGAGGCGGAGATCGCTTCGGCAGTCGCGGCGGTCTGAACCCCGGGCAATATCCCCCGTCGCGCCGAAATGTACAAAGCGTACAGGTCGCCGGGGGGCGTTTTTCCAATTTGTACGTCTTCGTACATGCGCATGAAGGAACAGAGACTCATGGCACCCAAGGTACTTGTGAGCGACAAGCTCTCAGAGACCGCCGTTCAGATCTTCCGCGACCGCGGGATCGACGTCACCTTCGACCCGGCCATCGGCAAGGACAAGGACCGTCTCCTCGAGGTGATCGGCGACTACGACGGCCTCGCCATCCGGTCGGCCACGAAGGTCACCGAAAAGCTGCTGAGCGCCGCGCCCCGCCTCAAGGTGATCGGCCGGGCCGGGATCGGGGTCGACAATGTCGACATTCCGGCCGCCTCGAAGAGGGGGGTGATCGTGATGAACACGCCCTTCGGAAATTCGATCACCACCGCCGAGCACGCCATCGCCATGATGTTCGCCGTCGCCCGCCAGGTGCCCGAGGCCAATGCCTCGACCCACGCGGGCAAATGGGAGAAGTCGCGGTTCATGGGGGTCGAGCTGTCCGCCAAGACCCTTGGCGTCGTGGGGGCCGGCAATATCGGCTCGATCGTCATCGACCGGGCACACGGGCTCAGGATGAAGGTCATCGCCTACGACCCGTTTCTGTCCGAAGAGCGCGCCGACAAGCTCGGGGTGAGGAAGGTCGAACTCGACGAGCTCTGGGCGCATTCGGACTTCATCACCTTCCATGTCCCGCTCACCGACAAGACGAAGAACATCCTGTCGGCCGAGGCGATCGCGAAGCTGAAACCCGGCGTGCGGATCATCAACTGCGCGCGCGGCGGGCTCGTCGACGAGGCCGCCCTCGCCGAGGCGCTGAAGGACGGGAAGGTCGCGGGCGCGGCCTTCGACGTCTTCGCCGACGAACCCGCGACGGCCTCGCCGCTGTTCAACCTGCCCAATGTCGTCGTCACTCCGCACCTCGGCGCCTCGACCACCGAGGCGCAGGAGAACGTGGCCCTCCAGGTCGCCGAACAGATGTCGGACTACCTTCTCACCGGCGCGGTGCAGAACGCGCTCAACATGCCGAGCGTCACTGCGGAAGAGGCCAGGGTCATGGGCCCGTGGGTGAAGCTCGCAGGTCACCTCGGCGCGTTCGTCGGACAGCTGACCGACGAGCCGATCCGGGCGGTGAACGTGCTCTACAACGGCGCGGTGAGCGAGATGAACACCGACGCACTCAACGCCGCCGCCATCGCCGGAGTGATGCGGGCGGCGAACCCGGACGTCAACATGGTCTCGGCCCCGGTGATCGCGAAGGACCGGGGGGTGGACATCACCACCACGACGCAGGGCAAGACAGGGGTCTTCGACGCCTACATGAAGCTCACGGTGAAGACCGACCGGCGCGAACGGTCGATCGCCGGCACGGTCTTCTCGGACGGCAAGCCGAGGTTCATCCAGATCAAGGGTATCAATATTGATGCCGAGATCGGAGAGCATATGATCTATACCACGAACGAGGACGTGCCGGGCATCATCGGCACGCTGGGGCACACTTTGGGCGAGAACGGCGTGAACATCGCGAACTTCACACTCGGCCGCAACGAACGCGGCCGTGACGCGATAGCACTTCTCTATGTCGACGAGGCGGTGCCCCAGTCCGCGCTGGATGCGCTGAAGTCGACCGGGCTCTTCCAGCAGGTGCGCGCGCTCGGCTTCGAGGTCGGATAGGACGGGATGCGGATCTACGCCATCGGCGACATCCACGGGCAGCTCGCCAAGCTCGACGACGCGCATGCGGCAATTCGGGCCGACCGGGCGCGCACGGGCGACAGGGACGCCCCCGTCGTCCATCTGGGCGACCTCGTGGACCGGGGCCCCGACAGCCGCGGGGTGATCGACTATCTCGCCGATGGCATCGCAAGGGGCGAACCCTGGCGGGTGCTGAAGGGCAACCACGACAGGATGTTTTCCGACTTCGTCGAGGCGGCGAAGCAGGATACGCGGCTGCGTGCGGGCCTGACCTACCTTCACCCGAACATCGGCGGGCTTGCGACACTGGCGTCCTACGGCGTCCACCGTGGCTTTCTCAAACGCGAGCGCGATCTTGCCGAACGGGCGGCGGCGGCGGTTCCCCCGTCGCATCTCGCCTTCCTGGCCGACCTGCCGCTTTTCTACCGCGCCGGGGAGCTCCTGTTCGTCCATGCCGGCATTCGCCCCGGCGTGGCTCTGGACGACCAGATCGAGGACGATCTCGTCTGGATCCGCGACCCGTTTCTCGATGACACGACCGACCACGGATTCCTCGTCGTGCATGGCCACACCCCGGTCGAGAAAGCCACGCATTTCGGCAACCGCGTCGCGCTGGACACCGGCGCCGGCTTCGGTGGCCCGGTGACGGCGGCGGTGTTCGAGGGCCGGGACGCTTTCGTGCTGGAGAACGGCGAGCGGCGGGCGCTCGAACCGGTTCAGGGGTAGTCCCGGGCGTTATCCCGCGATTCACCCGCGTTAAGACCAAATTTACCGAAGGGCCGGGATAAGCGTCGCCGAGGGACGACTGCGGAGGCAGGCATGCAGCATGGCGATCGGCTGGCCCAGGAACGGCGGGGGCGGCTCGCGGCGGAGCTGATGCTCGAACAGGTTCAGGCCGAGCTTTCGGCGGCGAACCAGAAGATCGCCGCCACCAACCGGGAATTGTCCGACGAGATCGTCGACAAGCGCGAGGAGGTGCAGCAGGTCCGGACCGTGGCGGAGACCCTGCGTGACGAGAACCTGGAAGTGAAGACCAGCCTCGAAGAGGCCGAGAGCGCGATCATGATCGCCGAGCGGCGGCTGTGGGATTCGCTCGAAACCATTCACGACGGCTTCGCGGTGTTCGACTCCGAGCGGGTCATGGTCGCCGCGAACCGCGCCTATATCGCGGCGTTCGACGGGCTCGAGATGGTCGGGCCGGGTATTCACTACCACGAGATGCTGAAGATCATGTGCGAGGAGGGGATCGTCGACCTCGAGGAGACCCGGCCGGAGGACTGGCAAATGATGATGGCGGCGCGCTGGGATTCCGAGCGTGTCGAGCCGGTGACGGTGAAGCTCTGGAACGGCGCCTTCGTCAAGGTCATCGACCGGCGTACGCGGGACGGCGACATGGTCTCGCTGGGTCTCAACATCACCTCGACCATCCAGCGCGAGGCAGAACTCGAGCGCGCCCGTGCCAGGGCAGAGGCGGCAAACCGGGCGAAATCAGCCTTCCTCGCCAACATGAGTCACGAGATCCGCACACCGATGAACGGGGTGATCGGGATGGCGGACATGCTCTCGGAAACGGGGCTCGACGATGAGCAGCGGCTTTTCGTGGAGACGATCCGGAATTCCGGCGAAGCGCTTCTCGTGATCATCAACGACGTGCTCGACTATTCGAAGATCGAGGCCAAGAAGCTCGAGCTTCACCCGGCGCGGTTCGATCTCGAACGCTGTATACACGAAGTGCTGATGCTCCTGCAGCCTTCGGCGCACGACAAGGGACTGCAGCTTGCCGTCGATTACGACATGTTCATGCCCACGGAGTTCGTGGGCGACCCGGGCCGGGTGCGCCAGATTCTGACGAACCTTGCCGGCAACGCGGTAAAGTTCACCGAGGCCGGGCATGTGGCGATAAGGGTGGTGGGCCTGCCGGTTCGCGACGGCGCCTCCTACCGGGTGCATGTCACGGTGGAAGATTCCGGTATCGGCATTCCCGACGAGAAGCTCAAATCGATCTTCGGCGAGTTCAGCCAGGTCGAGGACGAACGCAACCGCCGCTACGACGGCACCGGCCTCGGCCTCGCGATCACCAAACGGCTGGTGGAGATGATGGAGGGCGAGGTGTGGGTCGATTCGGAGGTGAACGTGGGCTCGGGCTTCGGCTTTCACATCACCATGCCCGTGGCCGAGGGGGCGGCGACACCTCCGATCTCCGCGCCAGACTGGATCGAACGGGCGATCGTCGTCGACGAGCCGCAGATGACCCGGGCGATCCTGACCAAGCAGCTTGCGGCGATGGGGCTGCAGGCGCACAGCGCGCGTGCCGGGGCGGACCTGGACGCGCTGGCGCCGACGGCCTGGGACGTGGTCATTCTCGGCGACGCCGGCATCGCCGAGAGGCTGGCACCGCGGCTTTCGGCCGCCGGCGCGCCACAGGCGGTCGCCCTCCTGAGCGCGCCGCTTGCCGGCGTCGCGCTGCCCGGCGTCGCCGCCGCGCTTCAGAAGCCCGCCCAGCGCCGCGATATCGCGCGGGTGCTCGGTGCGCTGCCGGAACCGCCCGCCCGGACCGCCGAGGCGCCTGGGCCGCACATCAGGGACGGTCCGGCGACGAAAGAGTCTGTTCCCGCGGGTTTCGATGCGCAGGCATCCCTTCGGCCGGAAGACTCTGGCACGGCCGCGACACCCGCAACGCCCGAGGCGAGCATGGGCGCAGCCGCGTCGGACGGTTGGTTGGCCAGCCCTTCGGCCTTTTCCTTTCAGGACGGCGCCACGGCTCCGACCCCGGAAGTCGGACGCTCGGAAGCCGCTCCTCACCCGGCCGCTGATGCCGGGACCTCACAGACAATTCCTCCCCCGGACCAAGAGTATTGCGCACGGGCGTCGCCCGCCGCCGCCGAGACCCTCGCGCACGAGGTGGACACATCGAGCGACTTGCGGGACCCGGCGAACCGCGTTGGAGGCAACAGAGCTGCGGACGCCGCTGCGGAGCCCGGACACGGGCGTTCGCCGGCGCCAGCCCCCGAAAGCCCGTCGGCCAAGAATGGCGGCGACGTCGAGGGGCCCGGTGACACGGTGAACGCCGAGGATGCGGGTTTCGCGGCGGCCGGACCGGCGAGCATCGAAGGGGAGGCGCGCATGGCGGATGAACCCCTCCCCTCCTCACCGCCGTTTCATGCCGGCACCGGCGCGCAGGACCCTTCGGGAAAGGCCGCAAACCCTGCCGAGAGCCGTAATGTCGCCGCCGCGGCTTTCCGGCACACACGTCCTTCGGACGCACCTTCGCAAGCTCCACCGTTCGCGGAAATCGAATTTGGGACCTTCGAGGTCGCGCCGGCGCCCGGAAGGGTTGATCCTGCCACCGGCCCGGGTGCGCCGCCATTGCCAGAAGCCAAGCCGCAGTTTCCGCCCGATATCATCGACACGGCGGGCGGGTCGCCGCCTTCGGCGGAACACCGGGAAGGGACCCCAGGCGGAATGACAGCGCCGGGCCCGGATCGTGGCGCCTTCCCCGCCTCCCCGTCCGCGACCGACGGCGCGGCCGATCCGGCGCCGCCGTCGGGACTGCCGCCTCACCCGAGGCGGGCCGGGGCGGTGCAACCGGAGTCGCAGGGGCCGCCGGTTCACGCCCCGGGCTCGGGAACTTCGGCCGCGGACAGGACGCCGGCGGGCATGCCGCCAGCCAGCGGCCCGGCACCGGCGGGCACGTCCGCCGCCCCGCACCTCCAAGCGCCAGAGCCGGCAGCAAACCCTTTCGCCGTGACCGAAATCACGCGCACCGTCCCACCGGCAGCAGCCCCCGATCCGGCTCAGGCGCCGCAAGCGAACTCGATCCAGGCGCCGGTGCCCCCTGCGCCCCGGCAAACACCCGATGCTTCCTGCGGGTCGCCCGATGCAGACTCCCGCCGGATGCGGGTGCTCGCCGCAGAGGACAACAAGACCAACCGGCTGGTGTTTTCCAAGATGGTCCAGTCCCTCGATATCGACCTCGTCTTCGCGGAAAACGGCCGAGAGGCGGTTGCGGCGTTCGAGGCGGAGATCCCGGACCTCATATTCACCGACATCTCGATGCCGGAGATGGACGGAAAGGAGGCGAGCCGGCGCATTCGCCGGATCGAGGCGGCGCAGGCTCTTCCCCGCACACCGATCGTGGCGATAACCGCGCATGCCATGGCGGGGGATTCCGATGAGATCCTCGCGGCGGGCATCGATACCTATCTCACGAAACCCTTGAAGCGCAGCGCCCTTGTCGAGGCGATCCGGGGTGCCAGGCCGCCGGGCGTCCGGGACCCGGTCAGCGACCCCCCCGTTGCCGGCCCGGGAGCAGCCGAAGCCAATGCTCCGGCGATGGAAGTGCCGGAGCGACCTGTCGACGATCCGCTGGCATCGCCTCTGTCGCGGACGGCGGCTGAATAACGCGGGCAGGCCGTCGCCGGAACGCTGTCGCGCCCGGCATTCCGTTGCAACGGGGTGCATGTGTCTGCGTCGCAATGGATAAGCCGCAAACATGCGCAGAGCGGGACCGCCGCGGCGGGAGCCGGTTCAGGCGTCGGAAAGAATTTCGAGGAACGCCGGGCCGAAACGGTCCGCCCGCTTCTCGCCCAGCAAATTGCGCAGACTCCCCGCATCGCGCGGCCTCATCGCGGCGATGCGGGCGAGAAGCGGCGGCGGACAGGTGAGCGGCTTCTGCACCCCGTCCTCGCCACGCGCGAGATGACCTGCGGCCTCCTGCAGCCGGTCGAAGAGCGGGGCCGCGGGATTGCCGGCGAGCCGCGCGCGTGCGGGATGGGTCGGCGCGGGGGGCGCCGCATCTCCCCTGACCACCTGCAGAAACGTCTCGCCGTAGCGTTCGAGCTTCTTCGCGCCGACCCCGTTGATCGCGGCCATCTCGTCCAGATTCTGCGGCCGGCGCTCGGCGATTTCGATGAGCGTTCGGTCGGGGAAGACGACATAGGCCGGCACCCGCTGGGCCTCGGCCAGGGCGCGGCGGCGAGCCTTCAGTTCCGAAAGCAACGGCTGCGCCTCTTCGGAGACCAGCGCCCGCGCTTCGCCCCGGCGCGGGGCGGCTGAGGCGATGGCGCGGCGGAGGTGGATGTCGGCCTCGCCCCTCAGGATGGGCCGCGCGGCCTCGGTCACCCGCAACGCGCCGTGGCGTTCGCCGTCGGGGCGCAGAAGATCGCGGCCCATCATCTGCCGGAAGAGGTCCTGCCAGGCCCGCCTGTCGATGTCCCGGCCGACACCGAAGGTCGGCAGGGCGTCGTGACCGCGATCGCGGACCTTGTCGGTCAACGTCCCGGTGAGAATGTCGATGAGATGGCCCGCGCCGAACCACTCGCCGGTGCGCAGGGCGGCCGAGAGCGCCTTCATCACCGCCACCGTGGCATCGAGGGTTTCCGGCGGCGCCGCGCAGGTGTCGCAATTCCCGCAAGGGTCTGCGGTTTCGCCGAAATAGCCCAGCAAGGCCTGTCGCCGGCAGCCAATGGTCTCGGCGAGACCCAGAAGCGCGTTGAGCCGGGCGTGGTCCTCGGCCTTGCGCTCGGGCGGGGCGGGGCTCTCGTCGACCTGGCCACGGCGCAGGCGAATGTCGTCGGGCCCGAAGAGGGTGAGGGTCTCGGCCGGCGCACCGTCTCGACCCGCCCGGCCGATCTCCTGGTAGTAGCCCTCCACGGATTTCGGAAGGTCGGCATGGGCGACCCACCGGATGTCGGGCTTGTCGACACCCATGCCGAAGGCGACGGTAGCGACGACGATCAGCCCGTCCTCGCGCTGAAACCGCTCCTCGACGGCGCGCCGCGGCCCGGGGTCCATGCCGCCGTGGTACGCCACCGCGGGATGTCCGGCCTCGACGAGCGCTGCGGCAAGCGTCTCTGTCTTCGCGCGGGTGCCGCAGTAGACGATGCCGGACTGGCCGCGCCGGGCTTCGGCGAAGTCGAGGATCTGAGCCCGGGGCCGGTCTTTCGCGGCGAAGGCGAGGTGGATGTTCGGCCGGTCGAACCCGCCGAGAAACAGCATCGGCTGGACGTCACCGAAGAGCCGCCGGACGATCTCGGCGCGGGTCTCGGCATCCGCCGTCGCGGTGAAGGCGGCGAGCGGGACACCGAGGGCGCGGCGCAACTCGCCGATCGCCAGGTAGTCGGGGCGGAAATCGTGGCCCCACTGGCTCACGCAATGGGCCTCGTCGACGGCGATGAGGGAGACGCCGGCCTGCCGCAGAATGCGGAGTATGCCGCCCGAAGCGAGCCGCTCGGGCGCGAGGTAGAGCAGCTTCAGCCGACCCTCGGCGAGCCCGTCCCATACAGCGTCGTTCTCTTCGGCCGTGTTCGCCGAGGTGAGCGCGGCGGCGGCCACCCCGGCGGCCTCGAGCGCGCGGACCTGATCGCGCATGAGCGCGATCAGCGGCGAGACGACGAGCGTCACCCCCTCGCGGCAGAGCGCCGGCAGTTGGTAGCAAAGCGACTTGCCGCCGCCAGTGGGCATGATCGCGAGCGTGTCGCGCCCGGCCGTGACAGCGTCGACCACCTCTTGCTGGCCCCGGCGAAAGCCCTCGAAGCCGAAGACGGATTTCAATAGCGCCTGTGGGTCGGCCATCGGCCCCGTTCTGATTTGTCTAAAACTGCTCTTTCGTCTGACAGAATCAGATTGCCCTCCGGTGAACAAGGGGCGAACGGCTGTAGCTTCACCTTGGTTGAAATACCTCCGTCTGCCGGCCAGCGTCGGGCGCCAGGCGTCAGTAGACGAGGCTGCGGGCGAGGTTCGGGATGAGGATGTCGCGGGCGATGATGATGCCGATGAAGACGACGAGCGGCGCGAGGTCGAGCATGCCGGTGTTCGGCAGCATCCGTCGCACCGGGCCGTAGACGGGTTCAAGCAGGCGGTTCAGCCCGTCCCAGATGCCGGCGACGAGGGGCTGGCGCAGGTTCAGGACCTGGAAGTTGATCAGCCAGGACAGGATGATGTGCACGATCATGACGAAGAAGGCGACATCAAGCAGAAGCTGGAGGATCTGGAGAATCGTGAGGATCATGGCGGCGCCTTCCGAGGTCTTGACCGGGGATACCTAGGCCCGGTCGCCGCGAAGGACAAGTTGCCTCCACGCGCCGGGTTGACCCGGCGCGGCGCAGGGGCAACGTGGCCCCATGTATCCGTACCTCCGCATGGGCCTCGCGCTTCTTCGCGCCCGCCGGATTCCCGGAAAGACGCCGCTTGATACGGGAACCACGCATCACCGCGCCTGGCCCTGGGACACCGACATGTACGGCGAGCTCAACAACGGGCGGATTCTCACGCTTCTGGAACTCGGCCGCTGGGAGCTCGCGGTGGAGAGCGGGCTCTTGCAGGAGATGCGGCGCCGGCGGGCTGCCTTCGCCGTGGCCGGGGTTTCGGTACGCTACCGCCGCCGGGTCCCGCTGTTCGCGCGCTACCGTGTCGAGACGCGCCCGCTCGGCTGGGACGAGCGGTTTCTCTACATCGACCAATCGATGTGGATGGGCGATGTGGCGGCGAACCAGATGCTGCTGCGCGCCGCGATCGTCGGGCCCGACGGCACGATCCCGCCGGGGGAAATTGCAAGCGCGTTGGGTGTCGAGGCCGCGTCACCCCCCTTGCCCGACTGGGCAAGCGCATGGATCGAAGCCGAAAACACCCGGCCATGGCCTCCAAAACCCGCTTGAGGCGTGGACAGAGAGGCACCGGCCTGTCTTAGCTGCCGTGGGTGCAGCGGGATGAACAATTGATCGCGGAGAAACGGCGGATCTGGGGATGGTATGCGTTCGACTGGGCAAGCCAGCCGTTCTACACCCTTCTCCTGACCTTCATCTTCGGACCCTACTTCACCTCGGTCGCTGCGGAGGCCTTTCTGGCCGACGGCCTGGTCGAGACGGTGGCGGATGCGCAGGCCCAGAGCCTCTGGTCGGCGGGCCAGACGCTGATCGGGCTTTCGATGGCGATCGTCGCGCCGATCCTCGGGGCGGTGGCGGATTCGACGGGGCGGCGGATGCCCTGGATCGTGGTGTTCTCGGTGCTCTACGTCGCGGGCACGACGGGTCTCTGGTGGACAGTGCCCGATGGGTCGTTTCTCTGGGGGGCGCTGTTGTGCTTCGGGATCGGCATGATCGGGGCGGAGTTCGCGACGATCTTCACCAACGCGATCCTGCCGTCACTGGGCAAGACCGAGGATATCGGGCCGCTGTCGGGCACGGGCTTTGCCATCGGCTACACCGGCGGCCTCGTCGCCCTCGTGATCATGCTTCTGTTCTTCGCGGAGAACGAAATGGGCCTGACCCTTCTCGGCCAATCCCCCGCGCTCGGCCTCGACGGTGCCGCGCGCGAGGGGACGCGGTTCGTGGGGCCCTTCGTGGCGCTATGGTATCTCGTCTTCATGATCCCGTTCTTTCTCTGGGTGAAGGAGCCGCGCCTGCCGGGGCGGCCCGGCGGAGTGTCCTCGGCCATGAACGATCTCTGGACAACGATACGGTCGCTCCCCCGTCGGCGAAGCCTCGCGGCCTATCTCGCCTCGTCGATGTTCTATCGCGACGCGCTGGTGGCGCTCTACGGATTCGGCGGGGTCTACGCGACGCTGGTGCTCGACTGGTCGATCACGGCGATCGGGGTTTTCGGAATCGTGGGCGGCCTGATGGCGGCGGTGTTCACGTTCATCGGCGGGCGTCTCGACGGGCGGCTGGGACCGAAGCCCGTGATCGTCGGGTGCATCTGGATCCTGATCGCGATGACGACGGTGATCGTCGGGATGTCGCGCGAAACGCTCTTCGGCGTGCCGCTCGCCGAAGGTTCGAACCTTCCCGACATCATCTTCTATGTCATCGGCGCGGTGATCGGTGCCACGGGCGGCATTCTTCAGTCTGCCTCGCGCACGATGATGGTGCGGCACGCGCGTCCCGACCGGCCGACCGAAGCCTTCGGTCTCTACGCCCTTTCGGGCAAGGCGACGGCATTTCTCGCACCGGGTCTCATCGCGATCTTCACTTATGTCCTGGAAAGCGCGCGATTTGGCGTCTCGCCGCTCATCTTGCTGTTTCTTTTGGGGCTGGGTTTGCTAGCGTGGGTCGACGCGGATGGAGATCGAGCAGTCCCATGGTCCGACGCACCAGAGCCCGCCTGACGGCAGCAATCGCGACCCTTGTCATGGTGTTGGCGGCACCGCTTGCCGCCCAACCACTCGCCAAGGAGATTTTCGGCGCCGAAACCCGCAATTCACCGCACAAACCCGCCCCCTTCGGCAGCTATGCGAAGGGCTGCATCGCGGGCGCGGCCCGGCTGCCGGAGACCGGTCCGACGTGGCAGGCGATGCGGCTCAGCCGGAACCGCAACTGGGGTCACCCCGAGGCGCTCGCGTTCATCGAGCGGCTTTCGGCCCATGCCGCGACCCTGCCGGGCTGGAACGGGCTCTACATCGGCGACATCAGCCAGCCCCGGGGCGGGCCGATGCTGACCGGGCACCGGTCGCACCAGTCGGGCCTCGACATCGATATCTGGATGCGCCCGGCGGACCGGCTCGACCTCGGCCGCACGGCGCGGGAGACTCTTTCGTCGATCTCCATGCGCCGGGCGAAGGGCGCCTATGTCAACCAGAACTGGACCCGGGCGCACCACGAGATACTCAAGCGCGCCGCCTCGGACCCCGCGGTGGCGCGGATCTTCGTCTTTCCGGGCGCCAAGGTGCAGATGTGCCGGGACGAGACCGGAGACCGGGCCTGGCTGCGAAAGATCAGGCCCTGGTGGGGACACCACTACCATTTCCACGTGCGGCTCAACTGCCCCCGGGGTGCGGCGGCCTGCGAGGACCAGGCGCCACCGCCGGCGGGGGACGGATGCGCGGACGCCGCCGAATGGGTTGCCAACATTCTCAACCCGCCGCCGCCCGACCCGAACGCACCGCCCCCGAAACCCCGCCGCGAACTCTTGCTCGCAGACCTGCCCCGGCAATGCGCGCAAATCCTGTCGCGCTGATCGTCCTGCTCGCTGCCCCGGTGGCAGCGGAGCCGGTACGCATCGACATTTCCACCGAATCCGTCATCGGGCTGTCGGGCATCGAGGTCTCTGCGGACGGAACCGGATTTCTCGCCATCAGCGACCGGGGCTGGTTCGTCGAGGGAACGCTCCAGCGGGAGGGCGGCGTACTGGTGGGCGGCGAAGTCACTTCGATCGCCCCGATACTCGGGATGGACGGGCAGCCGGTGGCGGCGCGGCGGGTCGGCGACTGGTCGGATGCCGAAGGTCTCGCGGTAGAGCCCGACGGCACGATCTGGGTCTCGTTCGAGCGCTGGATGCGGGTTGCGCGATACGACCGGGTCGCTGCGCCGGCGACATTCATCAGGGACCACCCAACCTTTCGCGACTACCCCGACAACCGACAACTCGAAGCGCTCACGCTCGACGCCGAGGGCCGGCCGGTCGCCATTCCGGAGGCGCCGCTCGACGGTGTGGTGCCGGTTTATCGGCTGGACCCCGGGGGCTGGGAGATCGTGGCGACGCTTGTCCCGACGGACGGCTACAGCGTGGTCGGAGCCGCGACCGCCGGCGACGGCACTATCTACCTGCTCGAGAGAAAGCTGGTCCTGGCCACGTGGTTTCGCTCGCGCCTGTCACGGGTGGAGGCGGACTGGAGCATTGTCCCGCTCTGGGAAAGCGATCATGGCACCTTCGGCAACCTCGAAGGCGTTTCGGTCTGGGAGGCGCCGGAGGGGCGGCGGGCGGTGATGGTTTCCGACAACAACGGGCGCGAGGGCATCCCGACCGAGATCGTGGAAATCCGCTTGACCGAATAGGACGGGCGCGCGTATGCCGCCCCGGTCCCGCACGGGCCCAAGTCTCCGCGACCTTGTAAAAACGGAACAAATTCAATGACCCGATATCTTCCCGGCATCGCCGCGATGGCGCTTATCGTCGTCGCCTCGAATATCCTCGTGCAGTTCGTCATCGAGGACTGGTTCCTGACCTGGGGGGCCTTCACCTACCCGCTGGCGTTTCTCGTCACCGACGTGATGAACAGGGTCTACGGGCGCGAGGCGGCCCAGCGCGTGGTCATCGCAGGGTTCGTGACCGGCGTGGTCTGTTCGCTGATCGGAACCCAGATCAGCGGCGAGTTCGGCCCGCTCGTCACGCTGCGCATCGCGCTCGGCTCGGGCATCGCGTTCCTCATGGCGCAGAGCCTCGACATCGCGGTGTTCAACCGGCTGCGCGAGGGGGCGTGGTGGCGGGCTCCGCTGGTGTCGAGCGTCGTCGGCTCGGCGGTGGACACCGCCCTTTTCTTCACCATCGCGTTCAGCGGCGCGCTGGCATTTCTCGAACCGGGCAACGACGTGTCCTGGGCCGGCGAGATGATCCCGCTTCTGGGCACCGGACCGGTCGCGCCGCTCTGGGTGTCGCTCGCCGTTGCCGACTGGTGCGTGAAGCTTGCCCTCGCACTCATCGCTCTCGTTCCCTTCCGCCTCATTGTTGGGCGGTTGGGCGCACAGCTGGCGTAAAATGTTTTGACAAACACCATATCTGTGCCAACCTCTGCCTATCGGTTCAACAAACGAAAGGAGGTGGTCCAGTGTCCAGAGTGATATTGGAGAGAGGTGTCGGAACAGTCGGAGGGGCGTCCGCCTGACGGCAACCCCGAGGGTGAGAACCTTCCGATTGGGCCGTCGGCCAAGTGCCGACCCCTAACTGGGCCCATCTCCGAGAAACTCGCAGGGCCGCCCCTTATCCGGGGCGGCCCTGTTCGATTCTGCTACAAAGGCAGGGCGCGGGCCCTCCCAGGCCGGATGCCCGCACAGACACCGTTACGAGATACCGAAATGGCGCTCCGCATAACCGACACCCTCGCCATCGAGGACTGGGAAATCACCGAGCAGTTCGTCCGCGCCTCGGGGCCCGGGGGTCAGAACGTCAACAAGGTCTCGACGGCGGTGGAGCTGCGGTTCGAGGCGGCGCGGTCGCCTTCGCTTTCCGAGCCGGTCAAGCGGCGGCTGAAGCGGCTCGCGGGACGTCGCTGGACCTCGGACGGGGCCCTGCTGATTCAGGTCAGCGAAACCCGGAGCCAGGCACGCAATCGCGAAATCGCCAGAGAACGACTCGCGGAACTCGTCGCCCGGGCGCTGGAGACGCCGAAGCGACGGGTGCCGACGAGGGTGCCCCGGTCGCAGAAACGCCGGCGGCTGGAGGCCAAGAAGGTGCGCGGCGAGGTGAAGGCCGGGCGTGGCAAGATCGGGCCGGACGAGGACTGAGCCGGTCCCGGCGCGGGCGGGCAAGGTCAACGCCCACCATGCGCCGAGCCCACTGAGAAGCGCTGCTGGCGCGACGAGCGCCAGCGCACGGGCGACCGACGGCGGCGTGTGATCACCGCGCGGTCTTGGATCTCCGTACACAGGATGTCGCCACGCGGCCCCGACCGCCCTGGTACGCCCCGCCTGGAAAATCGTCGGCCGGTCGCATTTGGCGATGGCCGCGGGCCGGCGGGTCATGACGACCACCGCACGGCCGCGAAAAGCGCGGCAACGCGGAGCAAAGTGGCAGCTATTTCGGGTGACGGTTCCCACCCAGAGAGGCGTTCAACGCGAACCCTTGCCGATTCCCACCGTGGCGCTGCAGGTCGCCACACGGAGCAAAGCCGAATCGCCCGCGAGACCCTTTGGGATGACCGAACTGCCACGAGGTTGTCCCAACTGCCGCATCAGTAGGCGAAAATGCCACATTCTGTTCGGGGGTTTGTTAACGGAGCTTACCGGACCGGCCACGGCGGAGATCATGAGACGCAATGCTCCCTAGTCGGCATATTCATATTTTATCCCGTTTTTTCATTAACTTGCTCGCTCTATTTCGAAGGCTTGCGACCCGCGTCGGCGGGCGCAGGAAATGTGACTTCTTTGTGGCAGCACAATGTCCGGCATTGCCCAAAGCGTTCACGTCCGGCTAAAGTCTGAGCGCGGCTTCGATCGTTGAAGCGCGCTGCTTGTTCTAGTGAGGGGGCAGGGCGAGGTTTCGCCTAGTGAGTACCATGACGCTGCATTTGACTGACATCGCCGAGAGCGTGCGCTCCACGCATGGCTCGGCCAACACGAATTCGCCCAGCCGGGCTTTGCTCTATCGCGACGGCTGCAAGCGCCTGTTCGACCTGTCCGTGACGCTTCTGACCGCCATGATCTGGTTGCCGCTTGTCGCCGTGCTGGCGGCTCTCGTTGCGCTGGACGGGCACAAGCCATTCTACAGCCAGCGCAGGGTCGGCCGGGATGGCCGGATCTTCCGGATGATCAAGCTGCGCACGATGGTCGCCGACGCTGACCAGGCGCTGGTGCGGTATCTCGAGGAGAATGCCGAGGCCAGGGCCGAGTGGGACGCGACCCAGAAGCTGAAGAATGACCCACGGATAACGCCGATCGGCCGGATACTCCGAATAACGTCCATGGACGAGCTGCCGCAACTGCTGAACGTCCTTCTGGGCGACATGTCGATCGTGGGTCCGCGTCCGTTCATGGAAAGCCAGAAAGGCCTCTACCCGGGCCTCGGCTACTACCGCGTGCGCCCGGGCATCACCGGCCTGTGGCAGGTGTCGGACCGGAACGACAGCGCCTTCGCCTACCGGGCGGTGCTCGACGACGAATACGAACGGACCCTCTCCTTCCCGACCGACATGTCGATTCTGAAGCGGACGGTGGGCGCGGTGCTTTCCTGCTCGGGCTACTGAACAGCGTATTGAGGTGAGACGAGGGGGCCGCGTCGCAAGCGCGGCCCTTTTCGCATTAGCGGGCCGTTCAGACTCTCCTGCTAGCCCTGTTCACGGGTGAGAGGAGTATTTCATGTCCGGGCCGTCAAACGCTCCGGTCATCATCAAGCGCAAGAAGGTGATCGTCGCGGGCGGTCACCATGGCGGAGCCTGGAAAGTGGCCTACGCCGACTTTGTCACTGCGATGATGGCCTTCTTTCTGTTGATGTGGCTGCTTGGCGCAACCAACGAGAAGCAGCGCAAGGGTATCGCGGATTTCTTCAACCCGACGGTGCCGGTGAACAAGGTCTCGGGCGGCGGCGACGGCGCATTCGGAGGCGACAGCGTGTTCTCCGAGCAGACGCTGGCCCGGAACGGTACGGGGGCGGCTTCGCGGCAGCCCTCGGAGCGGAAGGAGGCGCGGGGCGCGCTCGGTCCCGGCGAGACCGGCGGCGCCGAGCCGGGCGAACCTTCGGCGGCGAAGGGCGAAGACGAGATGCTCGCAGACCTCGAGAAGGAGCTTGCGGGAATCGGCGGCGAAAGCATGGTGACGGAGCTCTTGTTGCGCCACGTGACCTCACGGATCACGGACGAGGGCCTGATCGTGGAGATATTCGACCGCGAGGCGGCTCCGCTCTTCGACGACGCCGGAGCGCCGACCGAAACGCTCACGCGTCTTCTCGCCGCCATCTCGGAGGTCTTCTTGCGGGTCGGGAACGAGATCGCCGTTCAGGGCCACGTGGCCGCGCTGCCGGTCGTGCGGCGCGAGAACCGCGTCTGGGAAACCTCAACCGAACGGGCCAAGGCCGTTCGCGGCACCCTGGAGGCGGAGGGTGTCGCTGCCCGTCGCTTCCAGCGGGTCACCGGCTTCGCCGACCGCCGACCGGTGACCACGAATCCCCTCTCGGGCCGGAACAACCGCATCGAGGTCATCCTTCTGAGATCGAAAACCTGACCGCTGATCGCTGCAACTGGGGGTCTTAGGGGGGCGTTAAGCCGGCCGCTCTAGGAAGAGGGCGAAAACTCATGCAGCAGAAAGGCGCATGGTCATGACCATTTCTTCGTCGCTCAACGCCGGTGTCGCGGGGCTTGCCTCGAATGCAAGCCGCCTTGCCACAATTTCCGACAACATCGCGAACTCATCGACCTACGGCTACAAGCGGGCCGAGGCGGATTTCAACTCGCTGGTAATCGAGTCGGGCGTGGGCACCTATTCGGCGGGTGGGGTGCGGGTAAGCACGAGCCGGGTCATCGACCAGCCAGGCGCGCTGGCGGCGACGAACAACCCCACAGACATCGCCGTGCGCGGGCGCGGGTTCATTCCGGTCACGTCCGAGACCGCGCTGATCTCGCAGACAGACGATTTCCCGATGAACCTCGCGACAACCGGCTCGTTCCGGACGGACGCAAACGGTTACCTCGTCAACCCCGCGGGGCTCGTCCTGCTCGGCTGGCCCGCCAACCCCGACGGCGCGATCCCGACTTTTCCGCGTGATACACCGGACGGGCTGGCGCCAGTGCAGATTCAGGCCAACCAGTTCGCCGCGGAGCCGACCACGGAGATCACGCTGGGGGTCAACCTGCCCGCGACGGAGACCGAGTTCGGCGCTGATGGCAATCCGTTGTCGTTGTCGGTCGAGTATTTCGACAATCTCGGCACCTCGCAGAGCCTTGGAGTGACCTACTATCCGATCGTTCCCACGACCCCCGGCGCCACCAACCGCTGGGTGATGACACTTACGGATTCCGCCCAGGGCGGCGCTCTGGTCGGAGCGTACGACATCACCTTCGACGATACGACCGGCTCGGGCGGCACCATCTCGAATGTCGCGCTCGCCGAACTCGATGCGGGTGGCGAGCCGATTCTGATCTCGGGAAATGCCGGGGCCGGCGCCTTCTCCGGCGGCGCCTACGATGCGGCGACGGGTGCCTTCGCGGTCGACGGGGCTCGGGGCCCGATCGACATCAACATCGGTCGACCCGGCGAGGGCACGATCTTCACCCAGCTTTCGGACAGTTTCGCACCGACCTCGATCACCAAGGACGGGTTTCCCGTGGGAAATCTCACCTCGGTCGAGATCGACGGAAACGGCTTTCTCTCGGCGAACTTCGACACCGGCATCACGCGCGTGCTCTATCAGGTCCCGCTCGTGGACGTTCCGAACCCCAATGGACTCACCCCGCGCGACAACCAGACCTACGGCCTGTCGAACGAGTCCGGCTCGTTCTTTCTCTGGGATGCCGGGGACGGACCGACCGGAGACGTCATCGGGTTCGCGCTGGAGGAATCTGCCACCGATGTCGCCGGCGAGCTCACGCAACTCATCCAGACCCAGCGAGCCTATTCGTCGAACGCAAAGGTCATCCAGACGGTCGACGAGATGCTGCAGGAGACGACGAACATCAAGCGCTGACCCATGGCATCGGACCGTAGAGCATGAGCATTTCGGCCTCTCTCAGCAATGCCCTTTCGGGGCTCAACGCAGCCTCACGGGCCGCAACGCTGGTGTCGTCCAACGTTTCCAACGCGATGACCGAAGGCTACGGTCGCCGCGAACTGTCGCTCTCGGCCCGCGAGGCGATGGGCGTCGAGGTCAACGGGGTCCTCCGGGTGGTCGACGAGGCCGTGATCGCGGACCGTCAGCTCGCCGACGCGGCCTTGGGCTACGATAACGGCGTTTCAGGGTTCCACGAGAAACTCGCACGCATCCTCGGAGCGCCGGGAGACCCGGCCTCCCTGCCCGGACGCATCGCGGACTTCGACGCTGCACTCATTTCGGCAGCCGCCCGGCCTGACAGCGAGGCGCGGCTCTCGGGGCTTCTTGACGCGGCCCGGGCGGCAACGGACGGCTTCGAAATGGCCGCGGACGGCATCCAGGAACTGCGGCGGGAGGCCGACAGCCGGATCCTTGCCGAAGTAGAACGGCTGAACCAGGGCGTGGCCAACGTCGCTTCCATAAACGAACAGATACTTAGATCGACCGCGGCAGGTCGGGACGTCTCCGCTCTTCTCGATCGGCGGCAGCAGGCGGTCGACGCGATCTCCGAGATCGTTCCCATCCGGGCGCTCGGGCGGGAGAACGAAACGATTTCGCTGATCACCACGACCGGCGCGGTCCTGCTCGACATCAACCCGGCAGTGGTCGGCTTCGAGCCGCGCGGCGTGATCACGCCGGATATGTCGCTTGCCTCCGGCGCGTTGTCGGGACTTTCGGTGAACGGCGCGGAGATATCGACCTCCGGTCGCAATGCGCCGCTCGCCGGTGGCACCCTGGCGGCTGCCTTCGACGTGCGCGACGGGCTCGCGGTGCAGGCACAGGCCCGCGTCGACGCGGTGGCGCGCGATTTCATCGAGCGGTTCCAGGACCCGGCGGTCGATCCGAGCCTGGCCCCCGGAGACGCCGGCCTTTTCACGGATGCCGGCGCGGCCTTCGACCCCGCCGGCGAAATGGGCCTTTCGGGACGGCTGGAGGTGAGCGCCCTCGTCGACCCGGCTTCGGGCGGCGGACTCTGGCGCCTGCGCGACGGGCTGGGGGCCGCCGCCGAGGGGCCGGTGGGCGAGAACGCGCTTCTGGTCCGGATGGGCGATGCGCTTGCGTCCCTCAGAACACCGGCCTCCGGCGGTCTCTCGACCGGAGCGCGGTCCGCGCCGGCGCTCGCCGGCGACCTTCTCTCGATGGCCTCGGTCGATCGGCGGACCGCCGACCAGCGCCTCGGATTTTCGGCCGCCCGGCAGGAGGGCCTGCGATCGATCGAACTCCAGGACGGAGTCGATACCGACCAGGAGATGCAGAAGCTTCTTCTCGTGGAGCAGGCCTATGCAGCCAATGCCCGGGTGGTGACGACCGTGAATGAACTCATCGACACGCTTTTGAGCATCTAGTGGAGGGACCGGCATGAGCACCACGGGTATCGGCGATCTCGCGCAATCCTTCCAGTTGCGGCGGGACAATGCGCGGCTGCAGGAGACGTTTCGAACCCTCGCAGATGAGCTTTCGAGCGGCCGGCGATCCGATCTCGGGCGCACTGTCGCGGGAGATTTCGGCCCACTTCCGGGGATCGAACGGGGGCTTAAGGCGGTAGCTGCCTACGAGACGTCGGCGACGGAGGCGGGGCTCATGGCCGATGCCGCACAATCCGCGCTGGGCTTCGTGCGCGATCGCGCCGGGACGATCGCTCCGGCGTTGCTTCTGTCGGAAGAGGACTATCAGCCGACGATTGTCGACGCCGCGGGCGCGACCGCCGCGCGCGGCTTCGAGGACGCGGTGAACGCGCTCAATACCCGCGTCGGCGACCGCTCGGTCTTCGCGGGCACAGCGACCGACAGCCCCGCGCTTGCGGACCCCGAAACGATGCTCATCGAGCTCGAAACCCTGATCGCGGGTGAAACGACGGCCGCCGGGGTGGAAGCGGCTGTCGGGGCCTGGTTCGCACCGGGCGGAGACTTCGAGACCACCGGCTATCTCGGCGGGGCCGCCCCGCTCTCGGGCATTCCCGTCTCGGAAGGTGCGCGCGTCGCCCTCGATGTCACGGCTGCCGACCCCGGGGTGCGGGATGTTCTCGCCGGCCTCGCACTCGGCGCGCTGCTCGACCGTGGGCTGTTCGCCGGCATCCTCGAGGAACGCGCCGGCGTGGCGCGCGCCTCGGGAGACCGATTATTGTCTGCGGATTACGCAATCACGGGGACGCGCGCCCGGGTTGGAATGGCAGAGGAACGCATCGAAACGGCGAAATCGCGCAATGCCGCAGAGGCGCAGTCGCTGGAACTGGCCCGGGCGTCCATTCTCGAGACCGATCCGTTCGAGACCGCCTCCCGCATGCGCGAGGTCGAGGTGCAACTCGAAACACTCTATGCCGTGACCGCCAGAATGTCGCGACTGAACCTGACCGCGTTTCTCTGATGCGGGCGTTCGCGAGATTGGTGATCCTGAACCTTCTGCTGGCCGGATCCTCCGCCGCCGAGGTCCGGATCAAGGATCTTGTCGAGTTCGATGGTGTCCGGGGCAACGACCTTGTCGGCTACGGTCTCGTGGTCGGACTCAACGGGACCGGGGACGGGCTGCGCAACGCGCCGTTCACGGAGGAGATCATGTCGAACATCCTCGAACGCCTGGGGGTGAACGTAACCGGCGAGCAATTCCGGCCGCGCAACGTGGCGGCGGTCTTCGCAACCGCGACGCTGCCACCGTTCGCCCGGGCGGGAAGCCGGATCGACGTCACGGTATCGGCCATCGGCGATGCCTCGAGCCTTCTGGGCGGGACGCTTGTCATGACGCCGCTCAACGCCGCCGACGGGCTGATCTATGCCGTCGCCCAGGGGCCAATCGTGGCAGGAGGGGTCGCGGCTGAGGGTGACGGCGCCCGCGTGGTCGAAGGTGTTCCGACCGCGGGAAGCATCCCGGGAGGGGCGCGGATCGAGAGGGAGCTGGATTTCGCGTTCGCCGATCTCACGACGATCCGGCTCGCGCTCCGATCGCCCGACTTCACCACTGCGGGCCGGATCGAGGCCGCGATAAACGAGGCCGTTGGCCGGCCAGTGGCCCTGATGCTCGATGCGGGCACCGTCGCGCTCGACGTGCGCGCCACCGGCGCACTCTCGCCCGCGCATGCGATCGGTTTCGTCGAGAACATTTCCGTACAGCCGGAAATCCGCGCCCGGGTGGTCGTTGACCAGAGTTCGGGGACGATCGTGATGGGTCGGGACGTGAAGATCTCCCGGGTCGCTGTTGCGCAGGGCAACCTTACGCTTCGCGTCGAAGAGGAGCCGGTGGTCGTACAGCCCAACCCGTTCGCGGAAGGCGAGACGATCGTCGTGCCGCGAACCCGGGCGGCGATCGAGGAGGGCGAAGGCCTCGGACTGGCCGAGGTCCCCGGCGGCACGAGTCTTTCGGAGGTTATCGCCGGGCTGAACGCCCTCGGCGTCGCTCCACGAGACATGATCGACATACTCACGGCGATCAAGGCGGCCGGGGCCCTGCACGCGGAGTTCGTCCTGCGGTAGCCGGCACTGCGAGGTCGGGAGCGATCGGCGAGATCGCTGGCCTCTCGTCGCCCCGTGCAACGGCGGAGGCAGGCGACGGAAAGGCGCCGGACGGGCAACTCTCCCCGCAGGCGGGCGAGGCCAGCCCGCACGCAAGGCATCCGGAGACGTCGCGCCCTGGAGTTTCCGCGAAACGGGCACCCAAAGGGGCGGATCGCCCCGGGCAGGTGCCACCGGCTGCTTCGAGAGCCGCGGGAGAGAGGCTTGGCGCGACCTGGCCCGGGCTTTTCCTTGGCCACGCGCACCGGCCGGGCGGCCCGCCGCAATTGACACCGAAGCGTGCGGCCCAACCCCGGTCCGCGCGATGACTGCGCCGGATGGATGGATCGGCATGGTCAGGAAACCTCAGAAATAGCTGCGCACGAGTGCGCCGGAGACAAGGCTCCAGCCATCGGCGACGACGAAGAAGGCGAGCTTGAACGGAAGCGCGACAATCGCCGGCGGCACCATCATCATGCCCATCGACATGAGCACCGCGGCGACGACGAGGTCGATGATCAGGAACGGCATGAAGATCAGGAAACCGATCTGGAAGGCCCGCTCGATTTCGCTCAGAAGGAACGACGGGACGAGAACCGACAACGGGGCGTCGGAGGCGAACGCGGCCGGCTCGGGCCGGAGCTCCGCCAGGGTCGTGAAGGTATCGGGGTCGATCCGGTTTGCCATGAAGCCGCGAAAAGGCTCCATCGCGCGCATGAAGGCCTCCTCGACCCCGATCTCGCCGGCAGCGAGCGGCGCGAGGCCCTGGGTCCAGGCTTCGGTGAACACCGGCTCCATCACGAAATAGGTCAGAAACAGCGCAAGGCTGACAATCAACATGTTGGGCGGGGATTGCTGCAGTCCGAGCCCCTGCCGAAGGATCGACAACACCGTCACGATGAACGGAAAGCAGGTGATCATGACCGCCAGCCCGGGCACGAGGCTCAGGACGGTCACGAGAAGGAAGAGCTGGATGGCGCGGGTGCCGAGGGAGCCGTCTTCTCCCAGCGAGATGGTGATCTCCTGCGCTCCGAGCGGGCCCGCGGAGAAGACCAGCAGCGGCAAGAAGAGGACGGCGACGCGCATTGCATGGAGGCGCCGTGCCATGGGTCAGCCGGGCCTCTCGGCCGCGACGACCTCGGTGATGCGCACGACGAGCCCCTCCCCGTCTTCCTCGGCCTCCTGCAGTTCGCCCCGTGCGATCAGCCTGTCGCCCACATAGAGTTCGACCGGGTCGTCGACGCCCCTGTCAAGCGGCAGCACAGCATCACTTGCGAGTTCGAGAAGTTCGCGAACCGTGGGCCGCGCATGACCGACCGAAACGGTGATCTCGATCGGGACGTCGGTGAAGGGGTTGCTTGCGGCCCGGTCAGGCGGTTCTTCGGTCATCGAGCGTCCTTTCGGTGGCGTCGCCGAGTGCGCGGATCGCTTCGCGCACACGGGCGAGGGGTTCCGCGAGATCGACCTGGCGCTCCTCGGCACCGAGCCTTAGATATGCCTGCCCTTCGGCGAGGGATGGTTCGTCGACGACCTGAACGGGCAGCGCCGTCTCGGAGGTGAGAAGACTCCGCAGCTTCTCCCCCTCTCCCGGCGCGACCCGGATCAGCACCGGAGCGCCCGCGGCCTCGCCGGCGAGGTCGCCCAGCGCATCAAGAAGAACCGGGCCGATGGCCTCGGCCATGAGCCCCGGCAGGAAGGTGTTGGCGAGTTCCTGAAGCAGACCCTCGAAGGACGTCATCACATGCGCCCTCGCTTCTTCATAGGTGAAGCCGAGATCGCGGAGATTTCGAGCGAACTCGGCCCCGATCCGCTCCCCGTCATCCTGCGTCTTGCGAATGGCGTCGTCCCATCCCGTCTTGTACCCCTCGTCATAGCCCTGCAGCCGCGCCGCATCGACCTCCTCGGGCGGCACCATGGGCAGCGCGCCGGGACCCGATGCTTCAAGGTCGAACGTTTCGAGGGTGACACGGCGTGTCACCGGGCCGTTTCCCGCGGGTTCTCGACCCAGTTGCGCAGGATCTCGGCGGATTGCTCCTCACGATCCGAAATCATCTGCTTCAGTCTGTCGACAACGCCCGAATCCGGTCCCTCCACCTCGGGGAGGTCCGTGAGGGCCGGCAGGTCCGGGAAAGCGCCGTCGGTCTGGATCTCGCCCGTCAGGGCGGACAGCGGAGCAGGACCGCCCGTCGCAGCCACGGGTGGTGGCGCGAGTTCGGCGATTGGTCGCGAGGCCGCCCGGGCCGCACCCGAGGCGAGAATCGGACGGATCACGAAGAGCCCGAGAACGAGGGTAACGAGCGCCAGGACTCCCAATTGGATGAGCGACATCACGTCCAGGGCGAGCTGGTCGAGAAGACCGACAGGCGGCGTCGAGCCCTGGGGCGAGATCGGCTCGAACTCGAGCGACCGGATGGTGATCTCGTCGCCCCGCTCCGCGTCGAACCCCACGGCCGACGCAACCAGGGCACGAAGTGCTCCGAGTTCGGCCTCTTCACGCGGCGTCCAGATGCTCGAGCCATCTTCCGCGGTGGTTTGCACACCGTCGATCAACACGGCCACGGTCATCCTCTTGATCGAACCGGGCGCACGAACAACCTCCCGCTGGGTCTCGGAAATCTCGAAATTCGTCCGCTCACTCGTCTCGGAATTGCTGCTCGACGCGGTGCCCGGCGCCCCTTCGCCATCTCCGTCCGGGAGGTTCGAGGCCACGGTCACCTCACCGCCACGGGTATCGTTGGAGCGTCTGCTCGTCTCGGTCTTCTCGGTGGAGATCGCGACCCTGCTGTCAGGGTCGATCCGCCGCTCGACGATCTGCTCGGTCTCCGTCTCGGTTTCCAGGCTGACCTCGACGACAGCGTTGCCGTAACCCACCCGCGCCTCGAGAAGCCGCTCTACCCGCCGCTTCAGCGCGTCCGCCCGGCCGACCGCATCCAGGCCCGCCGACTCGCCCGGCTTGTCGGCGGCGAGGATGCCGCCGTTGGAATCGATCACCGTCACGTTGTCCGGACCGAGACCGGAGACCGCGGAGGCGACCATGAATTTCAGCGCCTTGGCGTGCCCGGCCGTCAGCGACCCGCTCGCCGCGGTCACGGTGACGGAGGCGGTCGCGGCCTGGTCGCGCTGGAAGGGGCGGGAAGCGGGGTTCGCTATGTGGACGCGGGCCGTCCGCACGTGCGGGCTGGCGGTGATCGTGCGGGCCAGCTCACCTTCCTTGGCCCGCCAGTAGGCGGCATCGAACATCTGCGCTGTCGTGCCGAAACCGGTAAGCGCGTCGAGAATCTCGTAGCCGCGCGGCCCGGTTGCCGGCAGCCCGTCGCCGGCAAGCGCCATGCGAAGCGCATCGCGTTGCGAGGCGTCGACGTAAACCGCGTTGCCGCGAACCTCGTAAGTCGCGCCCTGGCCTTCGAGGGCCGAGACGACGTCGGCGGCCGCCTGCGGCTCCAGTCCCGCATAGAGCAGGGCCATGGACGGCTGGCTGGCCATGCGGGCGAGAGTGAGGACGGCGGCGAAGACCGCCACCGTGGCCACCCCCACGACCACGCGGCGGCCGACACTCAGCGCGTTCCAGACCGAAAGAGTTTGCTCCACGAGGCCCTCCGATGTGCGCCGGCATTCTGTCCGGCCAGACCCTTGTAGGCGCGGTGCGCTTAACAGTCGGTTAGTCACGACCGGTCTATATCGGCCGGCGAGAAGAACATTGGAGCAAGGATGAGCGACGCGGCAGAAACGCAGGACCGCTCGGGGAAGGGCGGCAAGCTGAGGGCGCTGCTATTGGGGCTCGTGCTGGCCGCCGCCGGCGCGGCGGGCGGTTATTTCGCGGCCGCATCGGGCCTCCTCGGCACTCATTCGGTGGAGACGAAGGACAGCCGGCCGAAGACCTCCTTTGTCGCCATTGACCCGATGATCGTGTCGATCGCCCGACAGGGCGGCGTCTCCCAGCTGCGCCTGAAGCTTGCCCTTGAGGTCGCCGCCGGCCGCGCCGGCGACGTGACAGAGATCATGCCGCGTATTCTCGATGTGTTGAACAGCTATCTCCGCGCACTCGAAACCATCGATATCGGGGATGCCGCGACGCTCGTACGCCTCCGGGCGCAGATGCTGCGGCGAGTGCAGATCGTGACCGGGACCGATGCGGTGAAGGACCTTCTGATACAGGAATTCGTGGTGAACTGAGCGATGGAGCTGATAGCCGACATCCTGCTGATCGCCGGTGCGCTGGGGGCGGCAACCTACTGCGTGGTGCTCGCGCGCCGCCTGAACCGGTTCAACGACCTCGAGAAGGGTATGGGCGGGGCGATCGCGGTGCTCTCCGCCCAGGTCGACGACATGACGAAAACCCTCGAGGCGGCGCGGAGAACCGCGGGTGAGTCGACCGGTTCGCTCGACGAGCTGACGGGGCGTGCGGAGCTTGTGGCCAAGCGGCTGGAAATTCTGGTGGCCTCCATGCATGACCTGCCCGACGACAGCGGTCAGAACGACGGTGACGATGGCGTCGAAAGGCCGCCGTTCCGGACCCGCCGCGCGAGGGAAGACGCAGCATGATCGGGCGACGCGGAGAGCCGCCGAGAGCGCCGGGTTCGCGTACCGGAAGACACACGGCGGGGCGCCAGCCGAGACACGGGCGCGGGACCCTTCTGATCGTGGCATTCATGCTTCTCGCCTCCGCGGGACTGCGGATGACCGAGACCTGGGGCGCGGCGACGGCGTTCGAGGCGGGAGGGACGGAGGCGCCGGAGCCGGGGACTTCAGAGGATACCGACCCGGCTCCGGACTTCGAGGGAATCCTCGCCTCCATCGCCGCGCGAGAAGCCCGGGTCGCCGAACGGGAGGCGCGACTCGACACACGGTCCGAGGCGCTGACGCTCGCCGAGCGGCGCATCGACGCGAAGCTGCAGGACCTCGTGGCGGCCGAGAAGGATCTGCGAGCGACGATCGCACTGTCCGAGAACGCCTCGGAAAACGATCTGACACAGTTGACGTCGGTTTACGAGAACATGGGCGCGGAGGAAGCCGCGGCCCTCTTCGGCCAAATGACACCGGACTTCGCCGCGGGTTTTCTGGGCCGGATGCGACCGGACATAGCGGCGGCGATTCTCGCCGGGCTCGACCCGACGAGCGCTTATGAAATCAGCGTGATCCTTGCTGGCCGGAACGCGCTTGCGCCGCAGGAATGAAGCCGGGCGAGAAGATATCTTAACGCTTTGCCGTCACATCCTGGGCCGGGCCCAACAGCCGCGAGAGGCGACTGCATAGATGCTTGGGATTGTCGGGATCGTCCTTGTCCTTGGAATGGTCTTCGGGGGCTACCTGCTCGCGGGCGGCAAGTTCACGATCATCCTGAAGGCGCTGCCATTCGAGTTGATGATGATCGGCGGCGCGGCGGCGGGCGCGTTTCTCATCTCGAACGATGGCGGCGCGGTGAAACACACGCTCAAGGACATCGGGAAGGTGTTCAAGGGTCCGAAGTGGAAGCCGGCCGACTACGGCGATCTCCTCGTGCTGCTCTACGAACTCGTCCGGCTCGCACGCCAGAACCCCGTGGCACTGGAGGAGCATATCGAAGCGCCGATGAACTCGACGATCTTCTCGCGCTACCCGAAGATTCTCTCCGACGCGGAAGCGGTCGGTCTCATTTGCGACACGTTGCGGTCGGCGTCGATGAACTACAACGATCCCCATCAGGTGGAGGAAGTTCTCGAAAAGCGTCTCGAGGCGAACCATCACCATTCGATGCATTCCAGTCACGCGTTGCAGACGGTGGCCGACGGACTGCCGGCCCTCGGCATCGTCGCGGCGGTGCTCGGCGTCATCAAGACGATGTCGTCGATCGACCAGCCCCCGGAAGTGCTCGGCAAGCTGATCGGCGGAGCGCTTGTCGGGACCTTTCTCGGCGTGTTTCTCGCCTACGGCTTCGTCGGCCCTTTTGCCTCGAAGGTCGCGGCGGCGGTGGAGGAGGACGCGCATTTCTACAAGCTCATCCGTGAAGTTCTGGTGGCGAACCTGCACAATCACGCAACCTCGATCTGCATTGAGGTGGGCCGACAGAACACCCCGAGCCACATCCGCCCCAGCTTCTCCGACCTCGAGGAGGCGATGAAGAACACAAAGACGGACGCCGCATGACGTGGAGAGCGTGCGGACTTCGCCAATCCGGGCGGGCGTGGCAATCCGCGAGTCGCCGAATTGCGGTTCTCATGATCATGCTTGCAGCGCCGCTTGCGGGGACCGCGGCCGAACCGGTCAGGGTCCGTAGCGGAGAGCACCCGGGCTTCAGCCGTCTCGTGCTCGATTTCGATCGGGTTCCACGATGGTCGCTTTCGGCGGATGGCACTCGGCGGTCCGTGACCTTCGCAGGACCCCCCGTCCAGCTCCAAATCGACGAGGTCTACGAGCGGATCGGGCGCAATCGCATCCGCGGCATCCGGGCCGGCGTGAACCGGCTCGACCTCGAGCTTGGCTGCGACTGTCGTGTCATGGCCTATACCCTCGCAGGCGGCCGCCTGGTTATCGACGTTGGCGGGGAATTGGAAACGCGCCTGGCGGAGGCCGACGTCGCTCTCGCCCGGCCGAGGGTTCTGAGCGACGACATCCGCGAAGACCCGCCGGCGGGACGGGCGCCGCCGGGCGGGCCGCTCGATGCGGGCTACGAGCCCCAACCGCCCGCTTCCCTGTCCTCCGACCTCGCACAACCTCCTTCCGCGAATTCGGAGACCCGGGCTATTCTATCGCGAAAGACACCCGGCTTGATGACAGCACCGGTGGCGGACCCTGTCGCCCGAAGGCTGGAGCGTCCGGGCATCGCAATCGCGAACAGCCTCGCGCAGACCCGCGACGGTTCGGTCGCCGGGTCCGGCCGCAGACCCGAATCCGGCCTCGCCGATGCCGTGGTCACACCCTGGCCTCTGCAACCGACCGACGCGCGCGACCGTCTGGACACGGCGACGGAAGCCTTGGCGGACGCACTCGAGCGCGCTGCGGCACAGGGCCTGATCGATCTTGCACCCGGGGAGGCGCTCACGAGTCCCGGGGCTTCCTCGCATCGGCAACTGCCCGAGACCTCTGCAGGGACACTGCCGCTGCCGATAGGACAGGAGCCGAACCTACGGGTCACAACCAGCCTCGACCGCGAGCTTTCCATGATCGTACGAAGGCTCGAAGACGATGCCGGATCGAGTTGTCTCGCAAACTTCGATCTGAACGTGGGGTCGTGGGGGCCGCCCGACGGCAGTGTCGCCGGGCTCTCGGATCTTCGGGCGCAGCTTTTCGGAGAGTTCGACACCCCCGACCCGGATGCGGCGAGAGTTCTCGCGCGGCGCTACATCTACCTCTCCTTCGGGGCGGAGGCGCTGGCGGTGCTCGACGCGGTTGCCCTGCCCGAGGACGAGGCGGCGGTCCTGCGCTTTCTCGCGGAGATCGCCGATGGCCGGACACGCCGTCCGGACGACACCGCGACCTCGCTTCTCACATGCCCGGGGTTTGCGGCGATGTGGGGACTGATCGCGATTGCCAAGCCATCCTCGGACGTCAAGCTCGCGACCGGGGAAATCGCGGGCGCCTTCTCGGATCTCCCGCTCCATCTCCGTCGCCACTACGGTCCCGCGCTTGTCGACCGCTTTCTCTTTCTGGGCCAAACTGATGCCGCCAGGATCATCTGGACCGCCGTGGACCGCGCAGGAGGTGACCATGGCGAAAGGTTCGTCCTCGCAACGGCCGATCTCGCCAATGCAGAGGGCGATGCGACTCGAGCCGAACGGGACTACGCTGCCCTCGAGGGCGCAAGCCCCGCAAACGCAGCCCTTGCTGTGCTTCGACTGCTTCGATCAAGGCTCGCGCGCGATGGCCATGTAGACCGCAACCTCGTCGACTCCGCGGCCGCGCTCGCCTTCGAGAACCGGGGGACACCGGTTTCAAGGGAGCTGAAGCTCGCCGAGTTGAGTGGGCGAATTGCGATCGACGCCTGGGACGAGGTCTTCGCCGAACTGCCGCGCGCACGATTTTCCGGAGCGCTCGGGGCCGACGATGCGACGGCGGTCCTCGCTGAACTCTACACCGCCATGGCTGACCACGCGGGTGTCGGCGACTTTCTCAGGCGCGGTGTGGAGGCCGATGAACGCCTGCCCGTGTCGGTGGCGTCCGACGGGGCGCGGCGGGCGCTCGCCGAAAGATTTCTCGACCTGGGGCTTGCGGACCAGGCAGAGGGACTGATTGCGGGGCTCGCCGAGCCCGGTCCGGCAGACGGTCTCCTGAAAGCCCGGTCTCACATTGTGGCCGGGCGTTTCGGCGCAGCGGAGGCCGCACTTGCCGGGCGCACCGGACTGGCGGCGGACCGGCTGCGCGCAGAGGCGTTTCTCGGCCTCGGTCGGTACCGCGAGGCAGCGGCGATTTTCGAGGCTGCCGGGGAGACGGTCACTGCAGCGCGCTCGGCGGCCAGAGGCGGAGCCTGGGACAAGGGGCCAGAGGCCATACGCACGGCCGCGACCGAGCTTTCCGGAGAGGACACCGCTCCTCTTCCCGAGACGCCGCTGGCGCGCAATCGCGCGCTCGTCGAGAATGCCGGCGCGCTTCGGGAAAGCATATCAGCCTTTCTCGCTGTCGCCAGCAACCCCGAGACCGACTGACCCTGTCTCCGAAAGGGTTTCTCAACACCTGCCCGATAGGAACCTGCCGACACAAGATTGCAAGAACTGCGGCTTGAAATGAAAGAACGCATCGGGCCTTCGGCCCGGCTGATGATGCCCAAAATCGGCCGTGGACCCGGGCTTCGCCGCTGCGGGACGGTGGGCAAGCATGGCAATGAGAACCGGGCCATGCCGGGCGCGTGGCGGTCGATGCGCGCAGCGCGCCATCTGCAAAGGCGGTTGGCGGCGGCGGCAATCTTGGTTCTTGCCTTCGCGCAGACCGGGATGGCCATCAACCATGACCCGGCGACCGCCTCGATTTGCGAAGCTGCCGCGCAGCGGGTTTCGCAGGAAAGCGGGGTTCCGCTATCGGTGTTGAGGGCGATCACGCTCACGGAAACGGGCCGCAGCCGGGACGGCGCCTTCAGTCCCTGGCCCTGGACGGTGAACATGGAAGGCAAGGGCGCCTGGTTTGCGACGCGGCGGGAAGCCCGCGCACATGTCGACCGCCACTTCGAGAGAGGCGCGCGGAGCTTCGACGTCGGTTGTTTTCAGATCAACTATCGTTGGCACGGTGACGCGTTCGCATCGATCGACGAGATGTTCGACCCGCTGGCGAATGCCCGCTACGCGGCGCGCTTTCTCGGCGAGCTCTTTGTCGAATTCGGTGACTGGAGCAAGGCAGCGGGTGCGTATCACTCGCGCACCCCGCTCCATGCCGATCGGTACCGCGCCCGATTCGACAGAATTCGCGCCCGCCTCGGCGGCAGCGAAACCGCATCGAAGACCCTGCTGGCCGGGGCGGGGGGAGCGGCGCGAAGCACGGGCAGCGACCGGGCCGAACCGGCGGGCATTCCCGGTCCGGCCGGCCCGGCACCCAACCGCTTCCCGCTCCTGCGGGCCCGTTCCGGGCCGCGCAGCATCGGCTCGCTGGTGCCGCTCGGCACCGAACCGGCCGCCGGCCTGCGGCTCATCGGCGGGCCGGACATGGCGCGATGAACCCCGTGAAGCCGATCTTCCGTCCCACGATCCTTCTCGCGCTGGCGCTGATGGCCATCATCGTCATGATGATCCTGCCGGTTCCTGCGTGGGTGCTCGACGTCGGTCTTGCCGCCTCTTTCGCGCTGGCGATCCTGATTTTCACGATCACGCTCTTCATCGAGCGCCCGCTCGACTTCTCGGCCTTTCCGACCATCCTCCTGGCGTCGCTGATGCTGAGGCTCAGCCTCAACATCTCGTCGACGAAACTCATCATCGGGCAGGGTCATACCGGCACCGGCGCGGCCGGCGACGTGATCGAGGGATTCGCGATGTTCGTGATGTCGGGCTCGGTGTTTCTCGGGCTCGTGGTGTTCTGCGTGCTGCTCATCGTCAATTTCGTCGTCATTACCAAGGGAGCGGCGCGGATGGCCGAGGTCGGCGCCCGCTTCGCCCTCGACGGCATGCCCGGCAAGCAACTCGCGATCGACAGCGACATGGCCGCAGGCGCCATCGGCCATGAGGAGGCGAAGGCACGGCGGGAGCGGGACCAGGCCGAGACAACCTTTTTCGGCTCGCTCGACGGCGCGTCGAAGTTCGTCAAGGGCGATGCGATCGCGGGCCTGCTGATCACCCTTCTCAACCTCGTCATGGGCCTTGTCATCGGCACCGTGATTCATGGCATGCCGCTCGGACGGGCTTTCGAGACCTACGCGATCCTGACCGTCGGAGACGGGCTGGTCAGCCAGATCCCCGCGGTGATCATCTCCATCGCCTCGGCGCTTCTGCTGGCCCGCGGAGGCGCCACCGGACCGACCGATTTCGCGGTGTTCTCGCAGCTCGGCCGGTTTCCCGCGGCTCTCGGCACGGTCGCGCTGCTCATGGCGTTGTTCGCGCTCGTGCCGGGGATGCCGTTTCTGCCCTTCATCGCGGGGGCCACGGCCCTCGGCGCTGCCGCCTGGTATGTGGGCCGGCAGCGGCCGGACGAGAGCGGGGACAAGGCCGGCGAAAGCGACGGCGCAGAGGCCCCGACGCCGGTCACGCCGATCGGCGACCTTCTCGACCTCGACGATATTCACGTGGAATTCGCGCCGGACCTCGTCCAGATGGTGCTGGACCCCGCGACCGGGCTCGACGCACGCATCGAGAACATGAGGCGGCACATCGCGACGGAATACGGGCTGATCCTGCCGGAGATCCGCCTGACCGACGATGAGGGCCTGCCAGCCGGCACCTACGTCGTTCGAATCCAGGGTGTCGAACAAGCACGCGACCGGCTCGAGCCCGACCGGCTTCTTGCGCTCATCGGGCCCGAGGAGACCGCTCATGCGACCGCCGACATCGTCAAGGAGCCGGTCTACGGTGCGCCGGCGCGCTGGGTGGCCAGAAGCGCGGAGGATACGCTGGCTCTGGACGGGGCAACCATCGTGACGCCGGTGGAGGTGCTCGCGACCCACCTGCTCGAAGTTCTGAAACGGAATTTCGGCAGGCTCTTCGGGCTGAAAACCCTGCGCAGGCTCCTCGACGAAATCACCAACCTCACAAATCCCGCCAGGGCCGAGGCCAACCGACAACTCGTGGACGAACTCGTGCCCGACAAGGTGCCGGTCGACCTGCTGGTCTCGGTGCTGCGACTCCTGCTCGAGGAACGGGTCTCGATCCGGAACCTCCCTCTCATTCTCGAGGCGATCGCCGAGGCGCGGCCGGGCCACATGAGCCCCGAAGCGGTCTGCGAACACGTGCGCCAGCGGCTTGGCTTCCAGATCTTCGCAGACCTCCGGCGACCGGACGGAACCGTGCCGCTCCTGCAGCTCGACCCGGCCTGGGAAGAGGCGTTCGCCGCCCATGAGATCGAGACAGAGCGAGGGCCGGCCGATGTCGCCCTGCCGCCGGACGCCTTCAACCGGCTGGTGCAGATGGTCAGTGAGAAAATCGGGCGCAGCGCCGAGCAGGGCGCCTACCCCGGCATCGTGACTTCGGTGAAGCGGCGCCGGTTCCTGCGCACGATCCTCGCGGCCAAGGGTATCCTGAACCCGGTGCTGTCCTACGAAGAGCTCGGCACCGACGCGCGGCCCTCACTCCTCGGGCTCGTGCCCACATGACAGAGATGCTCGCCGAGATCCTGGGGCTCGCGGAGGAGGCGATACTGCTAGGGGCGATCGTGTTTCTCAGGGTGGGGGCGATGATGGCCATCCTGCCGGCCTTTGGAGAACGCAGTGTCCCCGAGCGGGTGCGACTGGCCCTCGCTCTCGCCTTCACCGCCATTGTCGCGCCGGCGGTGTCACCAGAGGTGACGAGGGCCCTCGCCGAGGAGATACCGCCTCTCGCGATCCTGGGGAGCGAAATTCTCGTCGGCCTCCTGCTCGGCCTCGCGATCCGCCTTTTCGTCCTTGCCCTTCAGACGGCGGGCGCGATCGCGGCCCAGGCCACGTCGCTCGCGCAGATCTTCGGCAACATCATCGTCGACCCCCAGCCCGCGATGGCGCATGTGATGATCCTGGCCGGCCTCGCCATCGCGGTCATTCTCGGGCTGCACGTGAAAGTCGCGGAATTCGTCGTGCTGTCCTACGCGATGTTTCCGGTCGGCCGCCTGCCGGGCGCTCCGGATGTCATGGGCTGGGGCGTGGGCCAGACCGGCCGGATGTTCGCCCTCGCCTTCACCCTCGCTTCGCCCTTCGTCATCGTCTCACTGCTTTACAACCTCGCCCTCGGCGTCATCAACAGGGCGATGCCGCAGCTCATGGTGGCCTTCGTCGGCGCGCCGGCGATCACGCTCGGGGCGCTGGCGCTACTCGCGATCGCGCTGCCGTTCCTGCTCACGGCCTGGATCGCGGCGATGGACGGGTTCTTTGCCGACCCCTTCGGAGGCTTCTGATGGCCGGTCCCGACGAGGAAGAGCAGGACAAACAGTACGACGCCACCCAGAAGAAGCTCGACGATGCCAGAAAGCGAGGCGAAGTCCCGCTCTCGCAAGACCTCGCGACGACCGGTGCCTATGCCGGCCTGGTTCTCGCCGCGGGCGCCTTCGGGGCGGCGACGCTTGTCAATGGCGCCGGCGCGCTCGCGGCCATGCTCGAAAGGTCGGGGCCGCTTTCCGAGGCGATCTTCGACGGGCCCGCCACCCGACCGGTCGGCGGGCTTCTGCAGGCAGCGATCCTGCCCGCCTTGCCATGGATTCTCCTGCCGCTCGCAACCGTGATCGTTGCGGTCATTGCCCAGCAGGGGTTCACCGTTTCGGGCAAGAAGGCGGTTCCGAAGCTTTCGCGCATCTCGCCCCTGTCGAACGCGAAACAGAAATTCGGTCGCGACGGCCTGTTCAATTTTGCCAAGAGCTTCGTGAAACTCCTGGTCTTCAGCGGGCTTCTGGCGCTTACGGTGATGGGCGACTTCAACGCGATCCTCGGCGCGATAAACATCTCCGCGGCCGGGGTGACGGCGCTGATGCTTCGCCTCGGGCTCGAGTTCCTCGTCGTCGCGCTGATCATTTCCTTCCTGCTCGGCACGCTCGACTTCCTGTGGCAACGCGCCGAGCATCTGCGCAAGAACCGGATGAGCCACAAGGAACTTCAGGACGAAACGAAAGACACCGAAGGCGACCCCCACCTCAAGCAGCGTCGGCGCCAGAAGGGATACGACATCGCCACGAACCGGATGGTCGCGGAGGTGCCCGGCGCCGACGTGGTAATCGTGAATCCGACCCATTTCGCGGTGGCATTGAAATGGGATCGTGGCCGGGGCGGGGCGCCGGTCTGCGTGGCCAAGGGGGTCGACGAGATCGCTCTGCGCATCCGCGAGGTCGCGGCGGAGGCCGGCGTGCCGCTTCACCGCGACCCGCCGACAGCGCGGGCGCTTCACGGAACGCTTGCGCTCGGCGACGAGGTGCGGCCCGAGCATTACCGCCCGGTTGCCGCCGCGATCCGCTTCGCCGATGCGCTGCGCAAGCGCCAGAACGGGCGGGAGCCGCGATGAGGCGCGATCTGGATGCCCTGATCGTCGTCGCGGGGCTTTTGCGCGACCGGGACCTTGGCATCCTCGCCGGGGCCGCTCGGGCGGCGACGGCGGCGCGGCGGGTGGAAGCCGGCTTGGCCGCGGACGTTGCTGCCCGCCGCGCGGCACTGCGCGAAGAGCCGGGCCTCGAGGCCGCAAGACCGGGCGCTTTCGAGGCATGGTTGCGCCATGTTCGCCGCGTAGAGGCGCGGCTGGCCGCGGTGCGGGAAGCCGCGGCACGCGAAGAGGCGGCATCTCGCGCCCGGGCAAGACGGTCCTTCGGTCGCGCGGTCGCCGTCGGGACGCTTGGCGCCGGCGCGCCAGGGCGCGGAAAACGGACCTGAGCCAAGGCCCGCCCGGCGCCGCTGCATGACGGCTCGATACCCGGCGCCGGCAGGGCCCGGGGTGCGCGGGTTCAGGTGTCCTGGCGGAGAAGGTCGAGGACAAGAATGTCGCGAATGTCGTCTCCGCCGATCTTGACGGCGGCTTCAAGGAGCGCGCGGCGCAGCCGGACCATTGGCCCCGCCGCCGTATAGGCGCCGTCGAACCCCCCGGCATTGGCGTGGTCGAAGAGCACCCGCAAGAGCGCATCGCGGAGTCTGGGCTCGATCTCGAAGATGGCTCCCGTGCGGCCGGGTTCGACCTCGAGCGTGATAGAAAGCACCACGAGCGCGCGCGCCTCGCCATCCCTGAGCACGGGGATCACGAACTGATCGTTCATCCGGACAAATTCCGCGGGCGCTTCGCCGCCCTCCCCGCCCGACTCGTCCGCCACGACCGGGTCGGGCGGTGGGGGGCAGCCTTCCGGCGGCGGCGCGGCTTCGCCGTCTCCGGCTTCGGGGCAGGCCAACGGCTCGGGCGCCAGAACAAGTCCCGCGCCCACGCCCCCGGCGATGCCGACGAGAAGCAGCAGAACGGGAATGAGCTTGCTCATCCCGACCGGTCAGAACGGAAGGATGATGTCGGCGACCTGCTGGCCGTAGCGTGGCTGCTGCACGTCGGTGATCTGCCCGCGTCCGCCGTAGGAGATTCGCGCGGAGGCGATCTTGTCGTAAGTGATCTCGTTTCGCCGCGAGATATCTTCGGGACGGACATAGCCGGTCACGAGCAGTTCGCGGATCTCGAAGTTGACCCGCACCTCCTGGCTGCCCTGGATGCGCAGGATGCCGTTGGGAAGCGTCTCGGTCACCGTCGCCGCGACCTTCAGCTCCAGCCGCTCGTTGCGCCGCACCGAGCCCGTGCCGTTCGAACTCGAGGAGGAGTTCGCCGAGATGCCTGCGGCGAGCGGCGTGTCGCCGGGCAGGATGCCATTGGCGATCCGCTCCATGCCGAAGAGCGAGGGAATCTGGGCGCTTTCCGACCCGCCGCGGGACCGGTTCGTGGAATTCTGGATTTCCGCGCTCTCGTCGATCTCGATGACGACGGTCAGTATGTCGCCCGACCGCTCCGCGCGCCGGTCGCCCAGAAGAGAGCCGCGCCGGGACGTCCAGAGCGAAGCCCGGTCGGGCCCGGCCCGCCGGTCGATCTCTGCGGCGTAGTCCGGCATGGCCATGGCGCGGTGTTCGCTTCCGTTGTCGATAGGCGTGAAGTCAGGCGTCTTGCCGACATCCTCCAGACGGCCGCAGCCGGCGAGAACGACAAGGGCGGGGATCAGGAAACGCATGGGCTGGACCTATGGCTGGTGGGGCTGGGACCCGGTGACGTGAACGCTGCCGTCGGCCGAGACGGTACCGCTGACGGTCAGCCGGGAGGCGAGGTTCACCGCGCGCACGGTTTCGCCCGCGGCCGCCCGGCCCATCGCCCGGCCCTCGGCGGAAATGGCGAGACCGCCGCGCCGGAACCGCAGCGTCACGATCTGGTTGCGCTCGATGAGCGCTGGCGGACCGAGATCGGCCGAGCGAAGCGGTCGGCCGGCGTAGATCATCACCCGCGCCTCCTGCCCGAGTGCCGCAGTCATCTCCGAAAGCGCACCGGGCACCGACCCTTCGGCGAGGGCGAGGTCACGCGCCGTGACGAGCGTGTGAGCGCGGATGGTCCGGGCCGCGATCACCGTTTCGGCAAGCGCGGCGACCGGGGCGGCCACGAAAAGGCACGTGAGAACGAAGCGGAGCATCAGCGGATCTGTGTCGTCGCGCCGAGCATCTGGTCCGCGGCGGTGATGACTTTCGAATTGAGTTCGTAACCGCGCTGGGCCTTGATGAGCTCGGCGATCTCGCGCACCGGGTCGACCGAACTCTCCTCGAGGTAGCCCTGCCGGAGCGTGCCGAGCCCGTTGGTGCCCGGAAGCTCCGCCACCGGGGCGCCGGATGCCGCGGTCTCGACGAAGAGGTTCGAGCCGATCGCCTCTAGCCCCTTGGGATTCGAGAATGCGACCAGAGTGATCTGGCCGAGAAGCTGGGGCTGCACCTCGTCCTGGAAATAGGCGAAGACCTCGCCATCCGCGCTGATGGAGATAGAGCGGGCGTCGTCGGGGACGGTGATGTCGGGTGCGAGCGGATATCCGTCGGAGGTGACGACCTGACCGTCGGCGGACCGTTTCAGTCCGCCGTCGCGGGTGTAGGCGGAGATGCCCGCGGGCAGGGTCACCTCGAAGTATCCGCCGCCCTCTATCGCGATGTCGAGGTCGCCGCCGGTGGCCGCGAGAGCGCCCTGGGCGAGCTCCATCGTGACAGCGGAGGGCCGGACTCCGAGCCCGAGCTGGACGCCGGTGGGCAGCACGGTGCCGTCGGCGGCGTTGATGGTGCCCGCGCGGACCATCTGCTGGTAATGCAGGTCGGCGAATTCGGCGCGGCGGGCGTTGTAACCCGTCGTCGACATGTTCGCGAGGTTGTTCGAGACGACCTCGACCTTGGTCTGCTGGGCGTTCATGCCGGTGGCGGCGATGGAGAGGGCTCGCATGTCTGTCTCCCTAGCTGCTGGTCAGGGTGCGGAGGGCCGAGCGGATGCGCTCGTCTTCCTTGTCGAGAAAGCCCTGGCCGAGTTCGTAGGCCCGCTGGACCTCGATCATCCGTGCGATCTCGGTCACCGCGTTGACGTTCGATTCCTCGATGAAGCCCTGGAGCATCCGGCCCTCGATGGGCTCGGCGCCGGCAGGTGCCGCGAAGGCCACCCCTTCGACACGGGCGAGGTCGAGGGGGTCCGCGGGCATGAAAAGCCCGATCCGCCCGAGCGGCTGGCCGTCGGCGCTGAGCGTGCCGTCCGCGGCGATGGAAACGGACGCGGCGTCCGGCGGGACGAAGACGGGTGCCCCGCCCTCGTCGAGCAGCCGGTGGCCGTCCGGCGTGACGATGTCTCCCACCTCGTTCGGCGTGAAGGCACCGGCGCGGGTGAGGCGCTCGCCCCCGGGGGTCTCGACGAGAAAGAAGCCCGGGCCCTCGATGGCGAGATCGAAGGTGCCGTTCGTGCGGGTCAGCGCGCCCTGTGTGAGGTCGCTCGCCCGCGCATTGGCAAGGCCCATCGACAGCGATGGCTCCGCGGGCCCTGTATCGCGGATGAACTCCGCGAAGATCACGCTTTCGCGCCGGAACCCGGTTGTCGACATGTTGGCGATGTTGTTGGCGACTGTATCCATCTCCCGCAGGAGGCCGGACATGCGCGTGAGCGTGGCATAGCCCGCGTTGTCCATCTTCTAGCCTCCCTCGATGAGCGGCACGACGACCTGGATGAAATAGCTGGTCAGCGTTTCGGTCATGAAGGCCATCGACGCCCAGAAGACCGCCACCATGACACCGAGCTTCGGCACGAAGGTGAGCGTCATCTCCTGAATGGACGTGAGCGCCTGGAAAAGCCCCACGACGAGACCCGCGATGAGAGCGGAGGCAAGAATGGGTGTGGACATCAGGACCGAAACCCAGAGCCCCTGGCGGAGCGTGTCGTAGAAGACGATCTCGTCCATCAGACCGGCATCCTCAGGATTTCCTGGTAGGCCTCGACGACGCGGTCGCGCACCGTCGCCGCCGTTTCGACGGCGAGCTGGGTTTCGGCCAGCGCCTGAACGAGGGCATGCGGGTCGGCGCCGGAAGTCATCGCGGTCTTCGCCGCCTCCTCGGTCTGGCGGAGGGTCTGCTCGAAACCGCCGAGCAGGCCGGCTCCCCCGTCCGGCCCCGGCTTCGGGGCCGTTGCCGGACGGGTCGCCGCATACTGCTGGGCCGCGAGAGTGCTCTTGAGCTCCATTCTGGTCTCCTCTAGCGGCGGATCAGGTCGAACAGGCTTCGGCTCATCTGCCGCGCCTGGTCGAAGACCCTGAGGTTCGCCTCGTAGCTGCGCTGCGCTTCGCGCGCGTCAGCGATCTCGACTACCAGATCGACATTCGATCCATCGTAATAGCCGTCGGCGCCCGCGAGGGGATGGGAGGGGTCGTAGACCCGCTCGAGCGCCGTCCGGTCCAGTTCAACAGGACCGGTCTGCACCTTTCCGGTGCGTTGCCCCGCCTCCAGCACCGCCTCGAAGGAAGCGAGCTTGCGGCGGTATCCGGGTGTGTCCGCGTTCGAGATGTTCTCGGCGACGTGGCGCAGTCGGTCGCCCTGGGCGGCCATACCGCTCGCCGCGATCGAGCGCGCGTCGGAGAGATCGGTCATCGGCCCGCCCCCCTCACCGTCCGCGACCGATCGAGGCGCGGATGATGTCGAGCGAGGAGCTGTAGACTGTGAGAGCGAGGTTGTGCCTGCTGCGGATGTCGGCCGCGCGGACGAGCTCGGTCTCGAGCGAGACGGTATTGCCATTGGGCGAGGCCTGCCCGGGCTGAATGACGGGCTCCATCCCGGACCGGGCCGTATGATCGGGTTCGAGATGACCCGGACGGGTCCGGTGCAGATCAGCACCGGCACCAGCGGTGCGCCATGCTTCCGCGAAATCGGGCAGATCGCGCGCCCGGTAACCCGGTGTGTCGGCATTCGCCACGTTCTCGGCAACGACCGCCTGACGGGCACCGGAATGGACCGACAGGGTGCGCGCGAGCGCGAGAACTTCTATTCCGTCGAACATCGGGGCTTCTCCCTCGACCTATAGACGGATGCTTAACTTCGATTCGTTTAGAAACCGTTGTCCAAAGGAGAACGGAGCGTGCGATGGGTCAGCCGAACCTCGATCAGGTAGCCGCGGAACTGAAAGTCTGCGCCCGGGTCCGGCCTGTCGGACGGGTCGTCGGCGTCGAAGCCGGGCGCGTCGAGGTTGCAGGGCTCGGCCCGCATGCCACGATCGGCGACAGGGTCCGCCTCTGCGTCGCGGGCGCGGAACCATCCACAGGCGAAGTCGTCTCGATCGATAGCGGGCATGTGACGGTGCTCGGCGATGGCGACCTGCGAGGGCTGGGAACGAAGGGCCGTGTCGTTCTCCTCGGGCCCGATCTCATCGCACCCGATGACAGCTGGGTCGGCAGGGTGATCGACCCCGAGGGGCGGCCGCTCGACGAAGGCCCGCTGTTGCGGGGCCTTGCGCCGCGTCAGGTCATCGGCACCGCGCCACCGCCGGCGAAACGGCGCGCTCTTGGCGCGCGCATCGCTACGGGTCTTGCGGTATTCGACACTATTCTGCCTCTGGTACGTGGCCAGCGCATCGGGCTTTTCGCGGGCTCCGGCGTCGGAAAGTCGACCCTTCTGGCCCAGCTCGCCCAAGGTGTCGAGGCGGACGTGATCGTCATCGCGCTGGTGGGTGAACGCGGCCGCGAGGTGCGCCATTTCATCGACCGGGTTCTGGGCCCGAGAGGCATGCGCCGGGCGGTGGTGGTCGCGGGCACATCCGACAAATCAGCGCTGGAGAGGCGGCGTGCGATGCTGACGGCGATGACCGTCGCGGAGCATTTTCGCGATGCGGGCCGCCATGTTCTTCTGCTGGCCGACAGCGTCACCAGATTTGCCGAGGCGCACCGCGAAGCTGCCCTCGCTTCGGGCGAGGTGGCAAGCCTGCGCGGCCACCCGCCATCGACGCCGCATCTCATCGCCGGGCTCGCCGAGCGCGCCGGGCCGGGGGTCGACGGACAGGGGGATATCACCGCGGTCTTCAGCGTTCTCGTCGCGGGATCCGACATGGAAGAGCCGGTGGCCGACATGATGCGCGGGGTGCTCGACGGGCACGTCGTTCTGGAACGCGAGATCGCCGAACGCGGCCGGTTTCCGGCCGTGGACGTGCTGCGGTCGGTCAGCCGGTCGCTGCCAGATGCCGCCACCGCGCAGGAAAACGCGATGATCTCTCTCGCGCGCCGCCGGCTCGGGGCCTATGCGAAGAGCGAGGTCATGATCCGCGCCGGGCTCTATGAGCCTGGGGCGGACCCTGAACTCGACGCGGCGGTCGAGGTCTGGCCGGCGCTCGACGGGTTCGTTGGCCGAAGTGAGGACCGTGGCGTCGCAGCGAGTTTCGAGGCTCTCGCCGAGTGTCTCGCGGGCCGCTCCGGGGCACCGGAGCGAGACAGCGGCTAAGCCTCTGCGCACGGAAGCAAGGCCGGGACCCGCGGGCATCAAGCCGCAAACGGCCGCGCATTTCGTCGGCGGTCGGCGCCGCGACCAGAGCGGGTCGCGCTTGTTCGCAATCACGCGACCCGCTCCGATCTCTTGATTTCACAGGGCCCGGGAAGCTCAAGCCGGTTTCCGCCCTTTGGTGACATACTCTAGTAGTACCGGGGCGCCGACTGCAGAAGCGACAGGGCGACCGAGCCACGCACCGTCGCCGTTGCAGGGCCGGAGAGCTCGTTTCCCACGAAGAACTTTCGCGTCAACTCCTCGCGACGTTCGGGATCGGTGAACTGTCGCAGATTGCTGTCGCCGAAAACACGGGCGGCAGCGGATTTGAAGACCTCGAGTTGCCGGTCGATGTCGAGCGAGCCAAGGGAGGCGGGCAGGTTGAGCGCGGTCTCGAACACCGCGCGAAGGGGAGGAGTTCCCATTACGGTGAACCACAGCCCGTCTTCGCTGATGTTTCGTGCTGAAACGACGTCGAGTTCGCGTTCGAGGCTCATGGCAAGACGCATCGGCTCGTTCTGCCGGCCGATGGCCGCCTCGAACCGGCGCGTCTCGAAAGCGGCGACGATGCGGTCGTCGAAGTCCGACAGCGCGATATTGGAGGGCTGGAGATCGAAACCGAACGCCTTCGACATTTCGAAGTAGCGCTTGTCGGTCAGCTTGTTGGCGAAGGCGTCTGGCGCGATGGTGCCCTCTTCGAGCACTTTTCGGATGAAGAACCTGTTTGGAAGGTCGTCGTCGAGACCGAAGGCCCCGAGCGCAACGGTAAGGAGACGACGGTCGGCAACGAGCTCTTCAGCCGAGGCGATGTCACCGATTCCCTCGCGAAAATAGGCAACGTCGCGCTCGATGACCGGGCTTTTCAGGAACGCCGCTTCCTGCGCCTCGCGGGTACGCTGCAGAAAGGCCCAGCCCTGGTTGCCCGAGAATGGAACGACGGGCTGAAAGCTCATCGAGGTCCGGCAGCTGCGAAGAGCCGCTCCTCGCGCGGCAGGAGCGCTCGGAGCGCCTTCAGCGCCTGATAGTACTGACCGTCATTCACCGATTCGGTCGCCTGGCCGAGATGAGCGCGGCTGTCGCCGTCGGTCAGCGCCTGGGACAGCTGTTCGATGCCACGCAGGAGTTGGTGCCGCCCGTCGTCGGGGTCGGCATCGCCGGACAGAACGAGTTGGGCGATGTAGCAGACCCGGCGGACGGGCGTCGTAACCTCGTCGGGGTGGATCGCATCGCGCAGCCTCAGGATGTTGGCATTCGGCGTCATGATCGAGAGCCGCGAGCGCCGGTCACCATTCTCGATCACGGCGCCATTGATAAGAATGCGTTCCTTCGGGGCGAGCTTCAGAACGAGACCGCTCATGACGTCTCTCCATGGCCGAGACCGCGCAGAACGGCGGCGTTGATTTCGATGAGCACCGCCCCGTCATCTTCTCCGCGCATGACTTTCTTCGTCATCAGGTCCGTGAACTCGGCGAGGTAGAAAATGCGCGCGCGGAGGTCTTGCGGAAGATCATTCGCGTCCTGCGCGACGGAGGATGCAAACAACGACCATATGCGGCGGTTTTCGTGGAGAGCGGAGACGAGCGCGGGATAGTCCGACTTGCCCGCCTTCAAAGCGCGTCTCAGGCGGTGGGAAATGCGCGCCAGCGCATCGAACTCGGTGCTACGCGGAGTGCGGACGGGCGCGGCGGCGGCGGAGCCGTAGGCCGTTCGGGCCATGTCGAGAGCGTTCACGACTGATCCTTCCAGGATGGAGCCAGGGAAACCCGGGCGCGTTGCCCGGGGAACCCGGGGCACCATTCAGGCGCCCCGGGAGCTGCCGCTTATCGGAAGAGCGCCAGGATCGACTGTGGCGCCTGGTTCGCGATCGAGAGCGACTGGGTGCCGAGCTGCTGCTGAACCTGCAGCGCCTGCAACCGCGCCGAGGCCGCTTCGAGATCGGCATCGACCAGCGAGCCGATTCCCGCCTTGAGCGAGTCGGTGAGCTTCGTGATGAAGCCGGATTGAAGGTCGATCCGGGACTGGTCCGAACCGAAGGACGCCGCGGCGTCGATGGCGGTGTTGATGAAGGTGTCGACATTTGCGAGCGCGGCAGTGGCACCATCGTTGGTGGTGACGTCGATCCCCTCGAGACCGAAGAGACCTCCCGATGCGACACCGCCTGCACGGCCGTCGACCGCGAGGGTCGCCGGCGTGGTGCCCGAGTTGTCGATCGACAAGACCCACGCGCCGGTCGTCGCGTCCTGGGAAACCGAGGTGGTGATCCCCGCAACGTTGCCGGAGTCGATCGCCGCCTTCAGGCCGCGTGCGACATCCTCGAAGTTCTCGTTCGGGCCGGCGACGTAACGGAAAGTGTTGCCGCCGAAGCTCGCCTGGTACCCGTCGCCGTCCGACACCGCCGCGGTGTCGGAAAAAGTGATCGATTCGGCTCTCTGGGCGATGGTGCCGGATGTCTCGGTCAGGCCCGTGTCGCCGTTGAGCGCCGTAATCTGGGTCGCGTCGAATGCGGCGTTCGAGCCGGAGATCGCCACGTCGACGCCGGAGAACGCGTTGGCCGAGGTGATCTCGAGAACATCGCCGGCGCCGACCGCTGCCGTTACGCCCTCGATGCCGAGCGCGTTGATCTGCCCTTCGAAATAGGCCGCGACATCGGCGATTGTCTCGCCACCCGCCGCCGTGAACTCGGCTTCCACGCCGCCGACGGTCAGCGAGACGGTGTCGCTCGCGGCGTATTCGTCGGACCCGGTGCCGCCCGTACCCGCTTCGAAGGTTATCGTCGCGGTATTGCCGGTATCGGCGATCGAGGTCCCCGAAAGCAGCGTGTTGAGCGCGGCCGTGCCCGTCGAGCTGTCGGCCAGCTGGGTTCCGGCGGAATTGTAGGTGCCCGCGTTCGTCGTCAGGTCATTGCGGCTGATGCCGATTTCGGAGGAGGTGACAACACCGGTGCTGTCGCGCTGAAGCGAGCCGAGGATCGAAACCTCATCGGTGCCCTCGACGAGACTGAGGCCGTTGAAGGAGGCCGCGCTCACGATCGACTGAATCTGTTCGACCGAGGTATCGATATCCGCCTGGATCTTCGAGCGGTCGACGTTCTCTTCCTGCGCCGTGACGATGTTGCCCTTGAGCTGCGTCAGCAGGTCGGTCACCGTTTCGGCGGCTTCGCGGGCCACGGCGACGGTCGAGTCGCCGAGGTTGAGACTGCCCGAGATCGCCTGAAAGGAATTGACATCCGACTCGATGACTTTCGACACGGCCCAGATCGCCGAGTTGTCCTTTGCGGTGGAGATTTTCTTGCCCGTCGCGATCTGATTCTGGGTATCGACGAGATCTGAATTGATCGTCCGGAGGTTTTGCAGCGCGACCATCGCGCTGGTGTTCGTCAGAATACTGGCCATTTCCGGGTCCTTTTCCGAGCGGCGACTTTGCGCCGGGTTTCAGGGGGAACCGCCGCTTCGGCGGCGGGAGCGCGTCGTTCTGACGTCAGCGGCATTCGGTGTACCGAGGCCACGCCACCCCGGGAGGGATGCACGGCGCACAATCCGCGCAAGGTCTTAACAAGACCCGAAGGAAGACCGTCATCGCGCCGCGAAATTTTCGAGACCGCATCGAGCGCGCCCTTCACGCCCGCTTCTCGACAGATGCACCGGGGCCTCCGAGGGTCGTCCGCCGGCCGCTGGCCGAATACGTCGACAGGGGCTCGGGCCCGTCGCGCACCGCCGCGATCCACCGGGTCACGCTGCGGATTCCGGCGCTCGCCGCCTCGAGGAGCCGCGCGTTGTGCTCGGCCTTCCGCTTGATTGTCTCGAGGCTTTTCGCGCCTTTCACCTGGCCGAGCTTCGCGGCGAGCTGCGCCTTTTCCTCGACGATGCGGGCGAGACCGTCGAGCGAACCCGACAACAGCAGCGCCCGCTCATGGTCGAGCAGGTCCTCGAATGCATCGATCAGCCGCTTCTCTTCAGCGCCCATCGCCGGCCTCTTCCGCAAGGCTTCGGAAAAGCTGCTCGGCAAGCCCGATCCCGCCAGCAGCGACCATGGCATCGGCCTGCGCGTTCCGCAGGAACGACGTGAACTGGTCCTCGCCGATGCCGCCGCCGAATTCCGAAGGCGGTTCCCCGAACCTCGCCGCCTTGAGCATCTCGGACAGAAATGTCGCCTCGAGCCTGTCGGCGGCGGCACGGAGCGCCGGCTTGCCGTTGCCGGCCGAGGATGCAGGTGCCGGGGCCAGCCCGCCGTCGATCAAAGACATGCGCGATCCTTTCAATTGACTGCATTTGCGGGCCCTTTTGCACCTGAAGCGGTAAAGGAGCGGTAACCTCCACCCGGTATGTCCGGTTTGCCGACAGAATGTTGGGGGACCCATGCTCACTATTCCCAGTGCGGTGTCGCCGGGTGGCGCTTCGGCGGGTCCGAAAGCCGACGGCCCGCTGCCCGTGGCGATCCCCGTTTCCGGCCGGGAGGAATCGCCCGAAGGGCTGTTTGGCCGCATGGTCGCTGCGGCAGGTCAAGCAGAGGGCCCGACTGCCAGAAGCGATCACGATGGTGTCGCGACCTCCCTCTTTCCGCCGGTCGAAGAACAGGAGTTGCCGTTCGGGCCGGCCGCGAGAGCGGTCGACGCGAAACAGACCACGGCGCAATCGGCGACCGGTGGCGAGGCTGAGGCCGATGTCGGATTGG
>CAZPPH010000001.1:60350-74653 GCA_964588375.1 uncultured Rhodobacterales bacterium
GGATGGTGCGCCGCGCACGTCAGCCACGGGCCTGCCGATGTTGCAGAAGATTCAGACGCCGGACGGCATCGATCTTGGCCGGAGAATGGGGACGGGTGAAGCCGTGGACGCCGGCCCCTTGCGCGCCGGCTCTCCCGACACCGGCGCGAGTGGCGGATATTCTTCCGCGATACGGCCAGAGGCGGGGGGCTTCGCCCCGAACTCTTCAACATTGGCGGCTCCACAGAGTCGGTCGGGAGATGCTGGCCGCCCGGCCGGCGATACACCGCCTGTCGGCATCGCTACCGCGATGGAGAGCGGGGCGGGCCTGTCCGTCAAGACCGCTGGCAGTGTTGCGGAGCGCATCCCGGCGTCGGGGCCGCAAAATGCTGCACCGCCCGCGTCGCAGGGCACCACGCCGCCACACACCTTTCCGGTCACCGCCAGGGCTCCGGAGAAAACGCCTGCCGTTCTGCCTCCGGACCTCGCGGGCACACCGCGCCAGGGCGTCGCGACGAGTCCCGCTCCCGGCCGTTCCGGCATCGGACCTGCACCCGTTGACATTGGCGCCGCAGTGTCACCGCCTCCCGTGCAGAAACATGGGCAGCTCATCGAGAGTAGGTCCGGCGGCGGCGCGCCGGACGTCCCGTTGGAGAAATCCCTTCCCGACGCAGTCAAAGCGAGCGGTCCGCCCTCCCCTGCCGGGGGCGGCGTTGGCGTCGGGCCCGTCGAGGCAAGGTATCCTTCCAGCCGCGCGGGGACGGAGCCGCCTCCGCCTCCAGCGCCAAACACAGGGCATTCCTCTGCCACCGGTCAAGCTGCGAACGAGGCGGCCGCGCCCGTCGGCGACGCCCGGGTCGGTATCGTGGCGACGCGCGAAACGCTGTCGGGCATGACTGCATCGGCCAGTTCGCCCGACGGTCGCGGTCTCGCGGAAACGGCGCGCGACCTGCCGAGACCGCGTCTGGATGGTGGCGGGGCTCCACCTGCCGCAGGCGGCACCCCGGCGCCGGGGTCCGCGTCCCCCCTGGCTCAAACCAAGCCGGAGCGACGTGCCTCCTCCGCCCCCGATCCCGATCATGGTCGTTTGCGCCCCGGAACGGGCGAAACCGGCCAACGCCAGCCAGCCGGCAGCCCGGAGGTTCAAAGCGCACTCCCCGGCCCGCACCGCACACCCGGGCTCACTGACCTTGCCGACAAACCTCAGGTGGTCGTGCAGCGCGGCGAGGGTGGACTCGCCGACGCCCGAAGTCCCGGCGGTGAGGGCGAGCCGCTGCCGCTTTCAGGCGAGCCACCGGCGCGAAGTGCTGCGCCGGCCCAGGGGCCCGCCGTCGCGGGGCCGGAACAGGCGCGGGCGGTCGCGGTCGCGCGCCAGCTCGCCGAGGCGACAGGCCTGGCTCCCAACGGACAGCTGGAGGTCTCGCTTTCGCCGGAAGAACTGGGCCGGGTGAAGCTGACCATCACGCCCCATGACGCGGGCCTCGCAATAGCGATCCAGGCCGAACGCCCGGAGACGCTCGAGCTCATGCGCCGGCATATCGACGTTCTGGTGCGCGAATTGGCCGACGAGGGCTTCGCGTCGCTCAGCTTCGACTTCGGGCAGGGTGGCAGGGAGGCCGGGCGATGGTTCGGCGGCGAAGAGAGCCCGGGAGATCTTGCGGTTGTCGGCGAAGCGCGTGGCGAGGCCGATGCTGCGGAGGAGCACGCGGCTGCCTCCCGAGGCGGTCTGGACCTCAGATTGTAGAAAGGAGAATGACGGCATGGACGTAGCGAATGTGACGGCACAAAACCCGGCGCCGGGTTCGCCGAGAGACCGCTCGGAGACTGGCGATCCCTCGGTCATCACGTCGGATTTCGACACGTTTCTCACTCTTCTGACCGCTCAACTGGAGAATCAGGATCCGCTGAACCCGATCGAATCGACCGACTTCGCGACGCAGCTCGCGACATTCTCGGGCGTCGAACAGCAGGTGCAGACCAACGACCTTCTCAGGGGTCTCTCCGATGGGCTCGGCGCAACGGGCATCGGCCAGCTCGCCGAATGGGTCGGGCGAGAGGCGCGCGCGGTCATGCCGGTCCTTTTCGACGGTGCGCCGATCACGCTGGCGCCGGAGCCGGCGACCGGCGCCGAAGAGATGACGCTCCTCGTGCGCGACGGTTCGGGAAGCGTCGTTCAGAGCATCGCGCTTCCGGTCTCTTCCGACCCCGTGGCCTGGGCCGGGGTCGCCACCGATGGCGGGCCCCTGCCATCGGGGCTCTACAGCTTTGCGCTCGAGAGTCGCGCAGCGGGCGAGATTGTCTCCGTTGAAGAGGTGGCGGCCTATGCCGTTGTCCGGGAGGCGCAATTGGTCGACGGCGAAGTGCGCCTCGTGTTCGACGGAGGCTCCACGGCGGGGCTGGGCGATGTCTCCGCATTGCGCGCATCCGGAACGGGGGCGGGCATCTGACGGAACCCGCGCTGCGCCCGCGGAGCATGCGGTAAGTTCCAGATCCGGCCGTTTCTCGACGCCGGAAAGCCGTTTGCCGGACCGGCAAGGCAAGCAATCCGATTACCGGACGCCTGGTACCATCCTGGCGTGCGAGGGCCTCGCGGCGAAGCCCGTCAGAGAAGGCTTCCCAGGACAAAGCCCACCGCCGTGATTCCGCCTCCGGCCAGCATCCAGATGACCGGATGCGCGCGCTTGCGAGGAGGCGGCCCGCCATTGTTCTCGCTGCGAATGAGCGCCTCCTCGGCGACCTGCGGCAGCTTCGGCCCGAACCGGCCGAGCACCCGGGCGGTCTTTGCGAGGTCGCGCAACAGCGCTTTCGGCCCGACATTCTCCTTGATGTAATCTTCGACGATCGGCCTCGAGACCTGCCAGATGTTTATGGACGGGTTGAGCGTGCGCGCCACACCCTCGACGACGACCATGGTGCGCTGGAGAAGAATGAGTTCGGTCCGTGTTTCCATGCCGAAGCGTTGGGTCACCTCGAAAAGGTAGCTCAGAAGGCGGCCCATCGAGATGCGCGAAGCGTCCATGCCGAAGATCGGCTCGCCGACGGACCGCAGCGCCCGGGCGAATTCGTCGACGTCGCGGTCCGGCGGCACATAGCCCGCCTCGAAATGGACCTCGGCCACCCGGCGATAATCCTTGCGGATGAACCCGAAGAGGATTTCGGCGTAAACCCGGCGGGTGTATTCGTCGATCCGCCCCATGATCCCGAAATCCATCGCCAGGATGTCGCCCGACGGGCCCACCTTGAGATTGCCCTGGTGCATGTCGGCGTGAAAGTAGCCGTCACGCAGGGCGTGGGAGAGAAAGAGCTGCAGCACCCGTTCGCCGAGTTCCGCGCAGTCATGCCCCGCCGCGGCGATCTCGGCGACCTCGCCCATGGGGATGCCCTCGACCCATTGCAGGGTCATCACCCGGCGGGACGACAGGAACCAGTGGACCGAGGGGACGCGAAAGCCCTCGTCCTTTTCCGTGTTGGCCTTGAACTCGGCGGCCGAGGACGTCTCCATCCTCAGGTCGAGCTCTCCCAGAACCACGCCCTCGAAATGGGCGATGACATCCATTGGTCTCAGGCGGCGTGTCGCGGGAGAAAACAGCTCGATCACACGGGCCGCGAAATAGAATGCATCGATGTCCTTGCGGAAGGCACGCTCGATCCTTGGGCGCAGCACCTTCACCGCCACTTTCTCGCCCGTTGCCGCGAGGCGCGCGGGATGGACCTGGGCGATGGATGCCGCGGCGATGGGAGGTCCGAACTCGATGAAGAGTTCGTCGACGGGCGCTTCGAGTTCGGAAGCGACCATCCGTTTCGCGACATCGGTGGGGAACGGCGGCAGCTTGTCCTGCAGGACGCGCAGCTGGCGGGCGAGATCATCGCCGACGACGTCGGGCCGGGTGGAGAGCACCTGTCCGAATTTGATGTAGGCCGGACCCAGTGCGGTGATCGCCCGGGTCGCCGGAGGCAGGGACGGATCCCCCTTGATTCCGAGCCAGGCGAAGGGCGCGCCCATGAGCCACGCCGCGACGCGCAGGCCGCGGGGGGCGTCGAACGCGTCGAGAACCACCGCCATCGCCCCGGTGCGGACCAGCGTGGCGCCGGTCCGGATCAGTCGCAGGATATTATGGGGGCCCCGCACTCAGAGCTTCCAGCCCGAATGCAGACAGGCGATGCCCTGGGAAAGGTTGCGGTATTTCACGAGATCGAACCCGGCGGCTTCGATCATCGCCGCAAAGCCGGCCTGGTCGGGAAATTTCCGGATCGATTCGACGAGATACTGGTAGCTGTCCCGATCGCCGGTCACGAGTTTGCCGATGCGCGGAATGACGTTGTAGGAGTAGAGGTCATAGGCGCGCTGCAGTGCCGGGTTCGGGAGCTGGCTGAACTCGAGCACCATGAGCCGGCCGCCGGGACGAAGAACGCGGTAGGCTTCGGCGAGCGCATCCTCGGGACGCGTGACGTTCCTGATACCGAACGAGATGGTGTAGACATCGAAGCTCGCGTCTTCGAAGGGAAGCGCCATTGCGTCGCCGACCACCCAGTCGATCGCTCCGGCGAGGCTTTGGGCCTCGGCCCGCGCCGCCCCTTCGGCGAGCATGCTCTCGGTAAGGTCGCAGACCACCGCTCTTGCCCCGGGCGCGCGGCGGAGGAACCGGAAGGCGATGTCACCTGTGCCACCGGCGACATCGAGCAGATGCTGGCCCGGCCGCGGCGCCAGCCAGTCCATCATCGCGTCCTTCCAGATCCGGTGCACGCCGGCGGACATGAGGTCGTTCATCACGTCGTAGCGCGAGGCGACCGAGGTGAAGACGCCGTGGACGAGCCCGGCCTTTTCGTCCTCGGGCACCTCGCGGTCGCCAAAGTGCGTTGTTTTGGTGGAATTTCCGGCCATGGGGCTTGTGTCCGTCCTGAACTGCCCCTCCTTATAGGCCGCCTTGGGATGAGAACAATGGACCGCCGGGTGCGGTCTGGGGACGCGCATGCCGGAATTGCCGGAGGTCGAAACCGTACGCCGCGGGCTTGTTCCCGTCATGGAAGGGGCGGTGATCGCCGGTGCCGAGGTGCGCAGGCCCGACCTGCGCTGGCCCCTGCCCGAGCGGATGGCCGACCGGCTCGCGGGTCGGACGGTTCTGCGACTGAGGCGCAGATCGAAATACATCCTCGCCGATCTCTCGTCGGGCGAGACGCTGATCGTCCACCTCGGCATGTCGGGCCGCATTCTCGTATCGGGCGCGCTGCAGGGCCGTTTCGCTCGGGCCCATGCGCCGCACTCCAGCCATGATCACGTGGTCTTCAACATGGGCAACGGTGCGCGCGTGACCTTCAACGATGCACGCCGTTTCGGCGCGATGGACCTCGTGCCGACGGCGGAGGTCGAGAGCCACTGGCTGCTGAGGGCGCTCGGACCCGAGCCCTTGGGCAACGGCTTCGACGAGGTCTACCTTGCAGGCAGGCTGCGTGGACGGCGCACGCCCATCAAGGCCGCGCTTCTCGATCAGCGGGTCGTCGCGGGCCTGGGTAACATTTATGTCTGCGAGGCGCTTCACCGGGCGGGCATCAACCCCAAGCGCCAGGCCGGGCGTATCGGCACGCACCGGGTCGGCGCCCTCGCCTCGGTGATACGCGCCGTGCTGACCGAAGCAATCGACGCCGGTGGCTCGTCGTTGCGCGACTACCGCCAGGCGGACGGCGAGCTTGGCTACTTTCAGCACACGTTCCGGGTGTACGACCGCGAGGGGACGGCCTGCCGGACGCCGGACTGCACCGGCACCGTGCGCCGGATCGTGCAGTCGGGACGGTCGTCCTTCTACTGCCCGGCCTGCCAAAGATAGCTTGATCCGACGGTCATGGCTGGTAAGGCTTCCGCCCTGAAGAGTCGGGGACCCGGAACGCTTCATGGCTTTCAAGACCATCAATGTCGATGTCGACGATCATATCGCGACGATCCAGCTGAACCGGCCCGAAGCGATGAACGCTATCAACGCCGAGATGCTGTCGGAACTCGCCACGGCCTTCGCGGAGGCTGAAGCGAACGAAAAGGTGCGCTGCATCGTCGTTACCGGCAACGAGAAGGCCTTCGCTGCCGGCGCCGATGTGACGGAGATGGCGGGCCGGTCCTTCGCAGAGATGTTCGGGGGCGACTATCTTGCGGCGGACGCCGAGCGAATCTCGCGTTGCCGCAAGCCGGTAATCGCTGCCGTGCAGGGCTACGCGCTGGGCGGGGGGTGCGAGCTGGCGATGATCTGCGACTTCATCATCGCCGCGGACAATGCGAAGTTCGGCCAACCCGAGGTGAACCTCGGCATCGTCGCGGGCCTCGGCGGCACCCAGAGGCTGACCCGCGCCGTGGGCAAGTCGAAATCGATGGAAATGCATCTGACGGGCCGTTTCATGGAAGCCGACGAGGCCGAACGTGCGGGGCTGGTCAGCCGCGTGGTGCCGGCCAAGAAGCTCATGGAAGAAGCGAAGACGGCGGCGCAACGGATCGCCGAGAAATCCCTTCTCACCGTGCTCGCCGTGAAGGAGGCCGTGAACCGCAGCCAGGAGACCAGTCTGCGCGAAGGGATCCTGCACGAAAGACGGCTCTTCAACGCACTCTTCGCGACAGAGGACCAGACCGAGGGGATGGCGGCGTTCATGGACAAGCGCGAGCCCCAGTTCCGCGACAAGTAGTGAACACCGAATTTCACACGCCATTGGCGTTGACACGGTCGCACACCGCCCCTAAGACCGCGCCCTCAGTCCTGATTGACCTGAACGGATTCGACAAATGGCAAATACGCCCCAGTCCAAGAAGCGCGCGCGGCAGAACGAACGCCGTTACGAAGTGAACAAGGCCCGCAGGTCGCGGATCAGAACTTACCTTCGCAAGGTCGAGGAAGCGATCGCCTCCGGCGACGGCGAGGTGGCTTCCAAGGCTCTGAGGACGGCACAGCCGGAACTGATGCGCGGCGTAACGAAGGGCGTGTTGCACAAGAACACTGCTGCGCGGAAAATTTCGCGGCTTTCCGCTCGGGTCAAAGCGATCGGCTAACGCTTCGTTAGCAAAGGAATTTTTTTGCGGGGCGCCTCATGGGAGGCGCCTTTTTTATTTATGCAAATCAATAATTTGAGGCTGATTGCCGGGCTTGGGCAGGCCCGTGTAGATTCGTCGGCAAAAGCTCTGAGTCAAGCGCTAAGAGATGTTGCGCGGTCGGTGCCCGCATGGCTACCTACCCTAGCGATTCACGTTGTCTTGGGGGGACATGAGGTGAGTTGGGGGCCGGACGGGCTGTCGGGATCATAGTTGCCACCCGAGTTGATCGTTCGAATATCCCCGCTTGCCGGGGTCGATAGGTGTTCGAAGTGGGGCTTCGGGCATGTATCCGGCCATCTCTGGATGAGTTTTCGGCGGGTGAGTCCCGCGAACAGCCATCGAGGGCATGTCAACACACCCGCGTCAGGACGCGACCGCAAGATATGCGCTGCGAGCCTTGTCTCGTCGCCCGTCTTGTTCGGTCGTCCTGCGCAAGGTCACGTCGCGGGGCATGTGCCGGATCCCTTTCGCGGGTAGCCGGCGTATCATCCTTCGCCTGACGTAACCGGGGTCTCCCGAGAGATATGGATTCACAGAACCACCGGGGACGGCGCCTTTGGCGCGAAGCTCCCGGGGCCGGCAGAACACCGGTCTTCTATTGGGCGAGCAAGGACGGATCGTAAGAAATGACAGAAGACACCTGGGGGCAGATTCAGCAGAATCTTTTGCAGTCGGTCGGCAAGAACAATTTCGTCAACTGGATCGAGCCACTCGAACTATCCAAATGCAGCGAGGGTGTGGCGACGTTTTACGTTCCGACGAATTTCATGGGAGACTGGGTGTCACGCAACTTCGGCGACAAGATACTCGCCGAACTCGTGAAGAACGGCACGGCGGTAACGCGGCTGGAGTTTGCGGTTCCCAACGGCGGGCCAAGGCAGCCCTCGGCGCCTTCCGTCGCGAAACTCGTTCCGCAACCCGATGTCGACGACACGCCCGGCGCGCCTCTCGATGCCCGATTCCGCTTCGATAGCTTCGTCGTCGGCAAGCCCAACGAGCTTGCCCATGCCGCTGCCAAGCGCGTGGCGGAAGGTGGCCCGGTCACCTTCAACCCGCTGTTTCTTTATGGCGGTGTGGGCCTCGGCAAGACGCATCTCATGCACGCCATCGCCTGGGAGCTGAAGGAGAAGTCGCCGCAGACGAAGATCGTCTACCTCTCGGCCGAGCAGTTCATGTACCGCTTCGTGCAGGCGCTGCGCGACAAGGACATGATGGCTTTCAAGCAACTCTTCCGGTCGGTCGATGTCCTGATGGTCGACGACGTCCAGTTCATCGCCGGCAAGGACGCCACGCAGGAGGAGTTCTTCCACACGTTCAACGCACTCGTAGATTCCGGCAAGCAGGTGGTGATCTCGTCGGACCGCGCGCCCACCGAGATCACCGGCATCGAGGACCGGATCGTGAGCCGGTTGCAATCAGGGCTGATCGCCGATCTTCACCCGACGAACTACGAGCTGCGGCTCGGCATTCTCCAGCAGAAGGTCGAACAGTATTCGGGCCAGTTCAAGGATCTCGAGATCTCCGACGGCGTGCTCGAATTTCTCGCACACAGGATCTCGACCAACGTCCGGGTGCTGGAGGGTGCGCTGATGCGGCTTTTCGCATTCGGTGCACTCGTCGGCCACGAGATCACGCTGGAACTCGCCCAGGATTGCCTGTCGGACATCCTGCGGGCCTCGGATCGCAAGATCACCGTGGAAGAGATCCAGCGAAAGGTGGCCGACCACTACAGCATCCGGCTGTCGGACCTGATCGGACCGAAGCGGGTGCGTACCTTCGCGCGTCCCAGGCAGGTCGCCATGTATCTCGCCAAGAAGCTCACCTCGCGGAGTCTGCCGGAAATCGGCCGGCGGTTCGGGGGGCGGGACCATACGACGGTGATGCACGGGGTGCGGCGAATCGAGGAACTGCGCCAGAAGGACAGCCAGATCGCCGACGACCTCGAACTCCTGCGGCGCCTGCTGGAAGCCTGAGAGCCGGCGGCGGCCCAGCGGTGCCGCCCCTTCGCATTCCGGTATTCCTTTCCGAGGCGAAAACCATTGCGCTCGGTGCCTTTGCGGGTAGTCTCGCGCTCCCGGACACGTACGGAGCGAGGCGATGAAATTCTCGATCGAACGCGCGGCCCTCTTGAAGGCAGTGGCCCAGGCGCAATCGGTGGTCGAACGGCGCAACACCATCCCGATCCTCGCCAACGTCCTGATCGAGGCGGAAGGTGACCAGGTGAGCCTGCGCGCCACCGATCTCGATATCGAGGTGGTCGACGTAGCCCCCGCCAAGGTCGAGCGCGCCGGTGCGACGACGGTCAGCGCGGTGACGCTTCACGAGATCGTCCGGAAACTTCCCGATGGTGCGCTCGTCACCCTGACCGACGATGGCGCCTCGGGGCGGTTGACGGTGGAGGCCGGCCGATCGAACTTCACTCTGGCGACCCTGCCCAAGGCGGACTTTCCGATCATGGCGTCCTCGGAATACGAGGCGAATTTCGCCTGCCCCGCCCCGGTACTGAGACGTCTGTTCGACAAGTCGAAATTCGCGATCTCCACGGAGGAGACGCGTTACTATCTCAATGGCGTCTACATGCATGTCTCCGACGCCGAGGGCCGGCAGGTGTTGCGCTGCGTGGCGACCGACGGGCACCGCCTCGCACGGATCGATGCTGAGCTGCCCGAGGGTGCGGCGAACATGCCAGGCGTGATCGTGCCGCGAAAGACCGTCGGCGAGCTCCGCAAGCTTCTCGACGACGACGAGACCGAGATCGCCGTCAGCGTTTCGGAAACCAAGGTGCGCTTTGCCGCACCCGGCATCACGCTGACGTCCAAGGTCATCGACGGGACTTTCCCGGACTATACCCGGGTCATACCCGGCGGGAATACCCGCAAGCTCGAGGTCGACGCCTCGGAATTCGCCCGTGCCGTCGACCGGGTGGCAACGGTGTCCTCGGAGCGCTCGCGCGCGGTGAAGCTGACCCTTGACGAGGACCGGCTCGTCTTGTCGGTCAATGCGCCCGACAGCGGTGCGGCCGAGGAAGAGCTTGCGGTCGCCTATTCCGACGAGCACCTCGATATCGGCTTCAACGCCAAATATCTCCTCGAGATCGCGAGCCAGGTCGACAGGGAAAACGCGGTGTTCCTCTTCAACTCCTCGGGTGACCCGACGCTGATGCGGGAGGGCAGCGACACCTCGGCGGTCTATGTCGTGATGCCGATGCGGGTCTGACACCGCCGGCGGCGGCGCGGGCACGCATGCAGGGCAGTTTGAGTATTTTAAGAACGAAGAAGACCCCGTGACGGCGCGGGTCGTCACCCGGCTCGGATTGAGCCACGTGCGCTCGCATCTGCGTACGGTTCTCGAGACGGACCACCGTCCCGTGGCGATCTACGGGCCAAACGGGGCCGGCAAGACGAACATCCTCGAGGCGGTCTCCATGCTGTCGCCGGGGCGGGGTCTGAGGCGCGCCGCCGCCGGCGAGATCGCGCGCCGGCCGGGCGAAACCGGCTGGAAGGTCGTGGCGGGTGTCTCGGGCAACCCGCCCGTCGAAATCGAGACATGGGCCGAACCGGGCGGCGTGAGGCAGGTGCGGATCGACGGCAAGGCCGCGCCGCAGACCGCACTCGCACGGCTTCTGAAGGTGCTCTGGCTGGTGCCGGCGATGGACCGGCTCTGGACCGAAGGCGCCGACGGGCGGCGGCGGTTTCTCGACCGCATGACGATGAGCCTCGAGCCCGGCCACGGGGAGACGGTGCTCGCCTACGAAAAGGCGATGCGCGAGCGCAACCGTCTCTTGAAGGACGAAATCACCGACCCCCGATGGTACGAGGCTCTCGAGGCGCAGATGGCCGCGACCGGGGCGGTTCTTCACGCCGCGCGCGCCCGCGCGGTCGAGCGGGTCACGGCGGCGGAGGCAGGCGGCGGTTCAAGGTTTCCGGCCGCGACCCTGTCGCTCGAAGGGCCAGACGAGATGCCGCCGGTGGTGGAAGAGCCCGATCTCGCCGCGGCGCTGCGCGAGTCCCGCCGGCGCGATATGGCCGCGGGGCGAACACTCGTCGGCCCGCATCGGGCGGACCTCGGGGCCGTCTACACGGCGAAGGGCGCGCCGGCGCGGGATTGCTCCACGGGGGAGCAGAAGGCGCTTCTCATCTCACTCGTTCTCGCCAACGCCCGCGCCCTCGCCGAGGACACCGGGGCGCCGCCGGTAATGCTGCTCGACGAGGTGGCCGCCCATCTCGACGCGGATCGCCGGGCAGCGCTCTATGACGAAGTCATCGCGCTCGGAGCCCAGGCATGGATGACCGGAACGGGCGCAGAGCTCTTTGCAGAGCTCGGGCAGCGGGCGGTTTACGTCGAAGTCACCGAGACGGATGGTCTCTCGGAGGCCACAGTGAGGAGGGACCCGGGATGACCATGACCTTCAAGGACCGGCTGAGACAGACCGGCGACCGGATGACGATGCATGTCTGCACGATCCCGTCCGCCACCGTCACCCAGGCGCTGGCCGCTGCCGGCGCGGACGCGGTGATCGTCGATCTCGAGCATGGCGCGACAGGATATGCCGAGGCGCAGGCGATGATCGCCGCGACCGCCGGGACGCGGTGCGCGCCCACCGTTCGGGTGGCCCGGCTCGAGGATGCCGACGTCAAGCGCGCGCTCGACATCGGCGCCGAGGGTATCGTCTTTCCGCTCGTGGGCACCGCGGAGCAGGCTGAATGGGCGGTCCGGTCGCTGCGCTATCCGCCGGAGGGTACGCGCAGCTTCGGCCCCTTCGTCGCCCATTCCCGCTACGGACAGGACATGATGAGCTATGCCCGGACCTTCGCCGACCGCGCGCTGACGATCATCCTCGCCGAGACCGTCGAGGCGGTGGAGAACATCGAGAAGATCGTGAAGGTTCCGGGTATCGATCTCATCATCCCCGCCCAGTTCGACCTCACGACCTCGATGGGTATTCCCGGCCAGTTCGATCACCCCGACTACGTTGCCGCACTGACACGGATCGAGGACGCGGTGCGGGCGGCGGGCATTCCTCTCGGGGGCGTCGCGCTCGACGCCGGACAGGCCCAGGCGGCTTTCGGGCGGGGCTACCGGGTCATCGCCGGGTTCGATCTTCTCTGGCTGAAGGCGAGGGCCGCGCAAGCGCAGGAATGGTGCGGCCAGGGGCCTTGCGGGCGCGCCAGCGCAGGATAAGGGAGGCGTCATGACCGCCTCCGCCACCGACCTCGCGCTTTACACGCTCGCCATCTTCGTTCTGTTCCTCACCCCGGGGCCGGTGTGGGTGGCGCTGACGGCGCGGGCACTCTCGGGAGGTTATGCCGCCGCATGGCCGCTGGCCTTCGGTGTCGTCGTCGGCGATGCGCTGTGGCCGCTTCTCGCCGTTCTCGGCGTGAGCTGGATTCTCTCGGTCTGGGGCGGGTTTCTCGTCGCGCTGAAATGGGTGGCGGCCGGGGTGTTTCTCGTCATGGGCGCCCTCGTCATCCGCCATGCCGACAAGACCATCGCATCCGACAGCCGGCTCACGCGGCCGGGGCAATGGGCGGGGTTCGTCGCCGGCGTCGCCGTGATCCTCGGCAATCCCAAGGCGATCCTGTTCTACATGGGTGTCTTGCCGGGCTTCTTCGATCTCGCCAGCGTCACCCCTCTCGACGTCGCCGCGATCATGGCGGTCTCGATGGCCGTGCCCCTTCTCGGCAACCTTGCCCTCGCGCTGCTCGTCGGCCGTGTCCGGGGGCTGCTGACCTCGCCGAAAGCCCTGCGCAGGACGAATTTGACCTCGGGGGTGCTGCTGCTTCTCGTGGGTCTCGTCATCCCATTCACGTGACATCTTGCGACAGAGCCTCGGCACCACCAAATATTGTGTCTGGCGCGTGACAAACCCGCCCGAAACCCCTATAAAATGCGCAACAAGACCAAGGACACGCTGAATGGCGGAACCCCAGTCCGCGCCCAACGACTACGGCGCCGATTCCATCAAAGTTCTCAAAGGCCTGGAGGCGGTTCGAAAACGTCCGGGCATGTACATCGGTGACACCGATGACGGCTCGGGCCTGCATCACATGGTCTACGAGGTCGTCGACAACGGCATCGACGAGGCGCTGGCCGGCCATGCGACCGAGGTCACCGTCACGATCCATGCCGACAGCTCGGTCTCGGTGACCGACGACGGACGTGGCATTCCCGTTGGCATACACGAAGAAGAGGGCGTTTCAGCCGCCGAGGTCATCATGACCCAGCTTCACGCGGGCGGGAAGTTCGACCAGAATTCCTACAAGGTCTCCGGCGGACTTCACGGCGTGGGCGTCTCGGTCGTCAACGCGCTTTCGGACTGGCTGGAACTGCGCATCTGGCGGGACGGCAAGGAGCATGTCGCCCGGTTCGAGGGCGGATTTACCGTCGAGCATCTGAAAGTCGTGGGCGACGCGGGCGACCGTACCGGAACGCAAGTGCGGTTTCTCGCCTCCACCAGCACCTTCTCGAACCTCGAGTATTCCTTCAAGACGCTCGAGAACCGGCTTCGCGAGCTCGCCTTCCTCAACTCCGGCGTCACCATCCGGCTGACCGACGAGCGGCCGGCCGAACCGCTCGTGTCGGAGATGCATTACGATGGCGGCGTACGCGAGTTCGTCCGCTACATCGACCGGCACAAGACGCCCCTGATCGAGCAGCCGATCCACATCACCGGCGAGCGCGACGGCGTCACCGTCGATGTCGCGATGTGGTGGAACGACAGCTACAACGAGATGGTGCTGCCCTTCACCAACAACATCCCCCAGCGCGACGGCGGCACCCACCTCGCCGGCTTCCGCGGCGCGCTCACGCGCACGCTCAACATCTATGCCGGCCAGTCGGGCATCGCGAAGAAGGAGAAAATCAACTTCACCGGCGACGACGCGCGCGAGGGCCTTTCCTGCGTGCTGTCGGTGAAGGTGCCCGACCCGAAGTTCTCTTCGCAGACGAAGGACAAGCTTGTCTCGTCGGAGGTGCGCCCCGCCGTCGAGGGGCTGATGAACGAAAAACTCGCCGAGTGGTTCGAGGAGAACCCCCAGCCCGCGCGCATGATCGTCTCGAAGATCGTCGAGGCCGCACTTGCGCGCGAAGCCGCGCGCAGGGCCCGCGAGATGACGCGCAAGAAGGTTTCGAACGACATCAACTTTCTGGCCGGCAAGCTCAAGGAATGCTCCGAGAAGGACCCGCTGAAGCGTGAGATCTTCCTCGTCGAGGGCGACAGCGCGGGCGGCTCCGCGCAGACTGGCCGGGACCGGCGCAC
>CAZPPH010000002.1:0-66188 GCA_964588375.1 uncultured Rhodobacterales bacterium
CCGGTGAGCTGGCTGGCCAGCCGCACGTTCTGGCCGCGCCGTCCGATCGCGAGGGAAAGCTGTTCGTCCGGCACGACGACCTCGATTCGCTGGGCATCCTCGTCGATGACCACCTTTGAGACTTCGGCGGGTTGCAGCGCGTTCACGAGAAACGTTGCCTGGTCCTCGTTCCATGGAATGATGTCGATTTTCTCGCCCTGCAGCTCGTTGACCACCGCCTGCACGCGGCTGCCCCGCATCCCGACGCAGGCGCCAACGGGATCGATCGAGGAATCGTGGCTGATAACCGCGATCTTCGCCCGGCTGCCCGGGTCGCGCGCCACCGCCTTGATCTCGATGATGCCATCGTAGATCTCCGGCACCTCCATCTTGAACAGCTCGGCCATGAACTCCGGCGCGGTGCGCGACAGGAAAATCTGCGGCCCCCTCGGCTCGCGGCGCACGTCCTTGATGTAGCAGCGGATGCGGTCGTTCGGCCGGTAGCTCTCGCGACCGATCTTCTCGTTGCGGCGCAACACGCCCTCGCCGGTGCCCACATCGACGATGACGTTGCCGTATTCCTCGCGCTTGACCTGACCGTTGATGATCGTGCCCGCGCGGTCCTTGAACTCCTCGAACTGGCGATCACGCTCCGCTTCACGCACTTTCTGGAGGATGACCTGCTTGGCCGATTGCGCCGCGATCCGCCCCATGTCCACCGGCGGAACCTCGTCGACGATCGTGTCGCCGGGCTTTGGCTCATCGAGATATTGTTTCGCCTGCTCGGGCGTGAGCTGCGCCTGATAGTTCTCGAGCTCCTCCTCCTCGGGGTCGATCACGGTCCGGACCCGGGTGAAGGTCGCCTTGCCGGTCTTCCGGTCGATGGAAACGCGAATATCCATCTCCGCCCCGTAGCGCGACTTCGCGGCCCGGGCGAGGCTCTCTTCCATCGCCTCGATCACCAGCGCGGGGTCGATCATCTTCTCCCGCGCCACCGCCTCGGCGGTCTGCAACAACTCGAGCTGGTTCGCTGAGGTAATCGCCATCTTCAGGTCTCCTCGTCCCCGTCCATCAGGGTCTGAATTTCGTCGAACTGGGCCTCGTCGACGGCCCCCGCATCCTTGCGCGCCTTGAGCACGTCCCGAATGAGGCCATCGGTCAGCACCAGCTTTGCATCGGTCAGCCATTCGAACCTCAGGCCGATCGTACCTTCGGAAATGGCGATCAGAACCTCGTCGCCCTCGGTGCCTTCCAGCACGCCCTTGAAGCGCCGCCGCCCTTCGATAAGCTCGTCGGTCTCGAGCTTGGCCTCGTAGCCTTGCCAGGCATCGAAATCCTTCAGGCGCGTGAGTGGGCGGTCGATGCCGGGGGAAGACACCTCGAGGGTATACTGATCCTCGATCGGGTCCTCGACATCCAGCGTCGCCGACACGGCCGTCGAGATCGCGGCGCAATCGTCCACCTCGATACCGCCCTCGGGCCGCTCCGCCATGATCTGAAGCGTCTTCGACTTGCCGCCCATCATCCGGACGCGCACCAGTTCGAACCCGAGGTCTTCGACCACGGGCGTTATGATTTCGGCGATGCGCCGGTCGATACTGGCTTTGGCGATTAGCTCGTTCATGCCGGTCCAAAACAAAAAAACGGGCCAGCGGCCCGTGCGTCTTCCCGGTGGAGCCTCGGGGGTGGAAGCCGAAGCGCCGCTGTCGAAAGCGCATATACGTGCCGCGCCGTTCCTGCGCAAGAGGGAGCGCCGCCGTTGTCCCTTCGCCCGGAAAGCCCCCCCGGCTGACACTGTACGGCCCCTGCCGCTTGAAACACGTCGGCTTCGCGCGGACAGCGAAGCCGGGGCTTGTCCGGAAGAGCCCGGATTATTAGTGTGCGACCGCATACGCACCCGTTCGAGCTCTGCCATGGCCACGACATTCAAGACCGCGATAGAGCACCTCGGAACGTCTGCACGGCGTGTCGCCGCCGCACTCGTTGCCGGCATCTGGCGCCGCAAGACGCTTGCAGAGGTCGAGGAGCGTGTCGCCGCCTTGCGGCCCGTGGAGCAATTTCTGCTGGTAGGTGGCGTGCTTGCGACGATATTCCTGCTCAGCCTCCTCGCCGCCCAGTTCGGCTGGATCGCGATGCTCGCCCTCTGGCTTACGGTAATCGTCATCGTCAACTGACGCCGGCATACAGTATACTTGTGTATGCATATGAAATTACAAGAAAATTCTTCTCCCCGAATGATCCGCATCCGACGGTCCCCCGTATCTTTCTGCAGTAGCGAAAGGAGATACCAATGGATATCGGACTTGGAGTTCTCACCTTCGGCACGCTGGGTGCCGTTCTCGTCTTTGCTTACGTCAACATGCGGGCGACCCAGAAGCTCCGTGAACAGGACGGGCCCAAATCGTCACTGTCCCGGGACGGGATCGAGGAACGGCTCGCGGCGATCAGAAACTGATCCCGAATGCGGTGCCAGAAAGCGAGAAAGGCCGTTCAATAGACGATCGGCCTTTTTTCGTTCGAGCGTGGGACCGGCGCGATGACCTGCCGGGCGCTCAACCGATAAAGTTCTGCGTCACCCAGTAGCGCCCGCAATATTTCGCCTTGGGGTCGAAGGCGACCGCGACAGCAGTCCGATTCGCCTTTCGGTCAAGGATGTTCTTGCGGTGCCCGGGGCTGTCCATCCAGAGTTGAACGACATGGCGCGCCAGCGAGGCGTAGGAATGCGCCGGGAGCGGCTGGCCATCGTAGGTCGAGAAACGGCAGGACGCGCTGTCCAGGATGCGGAACCTGCGGTTGTCGATCCGGTAGCGGTGAACCATGCCGATATTCTCCGACCCGGTCTTGAACGACACGCCGGACGACTTGATCCGCTGGCTCAGCGAGGCCTTGCCGGGCACGGTGCTGCGGTGGCTGAGCACCTGGCGCGACGCCATCCAGCGTGAATGCCCGCGGGCGACCTTAACCACTCCGCTGCCCGCTTCACCTACACCACGAAGCCCCGCGCGGCAGCGGTGGTAGTTCACCTCGGCGCGCACGGCGTCGTCGAAAAGGTTCTGGTTGATCCTTTGAGTCGGCACGACGATCTGAGCCGCCCGCGCCGGAACGTCCCTCGTGCACGCTTCCGCAGCGGTGGCAGTGAGCAGCGCAGCAGCGCCGCAAGCAATGGCAATCAGCTTGATTTTCATCCCCAGGTCCCCAAACACGCTTCCCCCTCAGGACAGCATGCGCGTGTTCATGTTCAAACCTAGGCATGTGGCTGACAAGGTTAAGTCATTTCGACACGGACGGCGACAATCCGCCAAACCTGCCCTAATTGTCCTCGAACGAGCGACGAAGTGCATCGCAACTGCGCACCAGTTCCGCTGTGATCCCGGGTTCGGAGAGCGCGTGCCCGGCGCGGGGAATCATCGCGAGCCGCGAGGCGGGCCAGGCTTCATGAAGCCGCATCGCCGATGCCGGCGGGCAAATCATGTCGTAGCGGCCCTGCACGATGGTGCCCGGCACCGTCGCGATCCGCCCGACGTTGGAAAGCACGAAGCCGTCATTCTCGAGGAAGCCGGCGTTGGCGAAATAATGGTTCTCCAGCCGGGCGAAGGCACGGGCATATTCCGAGGGACTGTCGCCACCCGGCCCGTCGTTCTCGATCGAGGCGAGCGTGTTTTCCCAGCTCGTCCAGGCCCGCGCGAAACGGGTTTCCATCGCGTGATCGCCCGAAAAGAGCCGTCGACCGTAGGCGGCGATGAGGTCGTTCCGCTCGTCCACGGGCACGAGGCTCTGGAACCGCGCCCAGACATCGGGCCAGAACTGCCCGGCACCGCCGCCGTAGAACCAGTCGAGCTCCGACCGCGTCATCAGGAAGATGCCACGCAGCATCAGATGCAGGACCCGCTCGGGATGGGTCTCTGCATAGATCAGCCCCAGCGTCGCGCCCCAGCTTCCGCCGAAAACCATCCAGCGGTCGATTCCGAAGGTCTCGCGAATGTGCTCGATGTCGCGCACGAGGTGCCAGGTCGTGTTGGCCTCGACGCTCGCGTGAGGCCTCGAACGCCCGCAACCGCGTTGATCGAACAGCACGATCCGGTAGTGCGCCGGGTCGAAATACCGCCGCATCGCAGGGCTGCAGCCGCCGCCGGGGCCGCCGTGCAGCACCACGACCGGAACGCCGTCCGGGTTGCCGCATTGTTCGACATAGATCCTGTGGCCGTCGCCCACGTCGAGCATCCGCTGATCGTACGGGTCGATCAGCGGGTAGAGGAACTGGCTTGCGGCCCTTTTGCCCGGGGACTTGTCCATGCCCGATCTATATACACCCCGAACGGCCCCCGCCACGGGGGCAGGGACAGATTATTCGAGGGAGCTGCAATGCCCGACCAGTCGACCATCGACCCCGCCGAGGTCGAAAAGTTCCAGGCAATGGCTGCGGAGTGGTGGGACCCGAACGGGAAGTTCCGCCCGCTTCACATGCTCAACCCCTGCCGGCTCGACTACATAACCAGCCAGATCGCCGCGGAGTTCGGCCGGGACCTGGCGATGGAGCGACCGTTCGAGGGGCTGCGCGTGCTCGACATCGGCTGCGGCGGGGGCCTTCTCTCCGAACCCATGGCGCGGCTCGGCGCAGATGTCGTCGGCGCCGATGCAGCCGGGCGCAACATTCCCGTGGCACGCCTGCATGCCGAATCCCAGGGCCTCGCCATCGACTACCGCCATACCACCGCCGAAGCGCTCGTGGCCGCGGGCGAAGTTTTCGACGTGGTTCTCAACATGGAAGTGGTCGAGCATGTTTCCGACCCGCAAGCCTATCTTCAGGCCTGCCACGACCTTCTGAAGCCGGGCGGCCTCATGGTCTGCTCCACCCTGAACCGGAACGCCAAGAGCTATGTCTTCGCGATCGTCGGCGCCGAGCATGTCATGCGCTGGCTTCCGAAAGGCACCCACGACTGGGCGAAATTCATCACGCCCGACGAGCTGGTCTCGATGCTGGAGAGCGCCGGCCTCGACCCGGTCGACCGCAAGGGTATGGTCTTCAACCCCGTCACCTGGTCCTGGAGCCTTTCGGCGCGCGATCTTTCGGTGAACTATGTCACCACGAGCCTTCGGCCTGCGGACTGAACCCCCGCGCGCCGTCACCCGATCCGCCGGGAAAAATCCCGGCGAATCGCCCGGCGACGGAAGAGCGGCAACCGCGGCTCACCCTTCGTCGAACCGCACTCGCAACTCGCGCAGGACGGGAAGGGCGATGCGCACCTTTTCCGGCCCGATCGCCTCGACGACCTCGGCGACGATCGGCTCGATCGCGGCCAGCGCGACATCCCGCGCCCGCCGGCCTGCGGGACTTATCGAGACGAGCTTGCGTCGCGCATCGTCCCAGTCCTGAAAGATGTGCACGTAGCCCGATCGTTCGAGCTTGCCGAGGGTATTGGTCATCGCTCCCCTCGTGACATGGAAGGCCCGGGCCAACTGCGCGGGGCTCCGCTCCGTTCCCGAGCGCGCGAGGTAGTTCAGCACCGAGAAATGGCTGATCTCCATACCCTTGGGCAGAGCCCGGGTGAGGCGCGAACGCGCCAGCTGGTCGGCCATGAAGAGCTCCGAGAGAAAGGCCACGGCCAGAGGGTCCCTCGGTTCGGTCATCACGGCCCTTCGAAGGGGCGGCCATGGGTGAGCGAGGGAATCCGGCGCCGGCATTCGGTCACCAGATCGCAATCGAGATCGACGAGGTGCACCCCCGGCACCTCGCCCCCGTCGAGCAGAACCCTGCCCCAGGGGTCGACCGCGAGGCTGTGGCCGTGGCTCGCCCGCGGCCTGCCCTCGCTGACCGGGTGCTCGCCGGTTTGCGCGGGCGCGAGTACGTAACACCCGGTCTCGATCGCCCTCGCGCGCAGCAGCGTCTCCCAATGAGCCTCTCCCGAAACACGCGAAAATGCGGCGGGCACCGTCAGAACGGTCGCTCCGGCCGCCGCCAGTCTCCGGTAGAGCGCTGGAAAGCGGACATCGTAACAGATCGTCAGGCCGACAACGAGATCGCCCGCATCGGCCAGGACCGCCCGGCTGCCGGGCCGGAAGGCCGCGCTTTCCCGGTAGGTCTCGGTCTCGGAGATATCCACGTCGAACATGTGGATCTTGTCGTAGCGCGCGCGGATCGTACCATCCGGCGCGATGAGAAAAGACCGGTTGACGAAGGGCGCCTCGCCGGAGGTCTCGGCCAGGAGCGCCAGCGAACCGACGAGCAAAAATATTCCGTGGCGGTCGGCCTCTTCGCGCAGACCCGCGAGGACCCGGTCATCGGTCTCGCCGGTCAGGACCGACTTCTGGTGCGACCGGCTGGCCGAGACGCAATTCGTCACCTCCGGCGTCAGAACCCAATTCGCCCCGGCCTCCACCGCATCGGCCACCATCCCGCGAACCATCTCCAGATTTCGGGCGGGATCGTCCGATGAGGTGATTTGCAGAAGGGCCGCCCGCATCGCAGTCAGGCCGCGAGCAACGTGTCGAGCTTTCCCCCGCGCTCGAGCGCGTAGAGTTCGTCGCATCCGCCGACATGGGTGCCGCCGACGAAGATCTGCGGTACCGTCCGGCCGCCCTTCGCCCGCTGAACCATCTCGCTTCGTCGTGCGGGTTCGCGGGAGAGGTCGATCTCGGCAAAGCTCACGCCCTTGTCGACAAGCAGGCGCTTTGCGGCATGGCAGAAGCCGCAGAGCGGCGAGGTGTAGATTTCAACGGTCTTCATGGCGCGTCCCACGGTTGCTCGACCCTTTATCTAGGATGCTTTGAGCGTTCGCGCCAGAACCGCGACCTCGACCCGTACCGCGCCGGCAGAGCGCACCGCCGTCGCGCAGGCCGCGAGGGTCGCGCCCGAGGTCATCACGTCATCGACGATCAGCACCTTCCGGCCGCCGATCATCGCGCCGCGCCGGGGGTTGGGGCGGATCGCACCTTCGAGTTGCGCGAAACGCTCCGCCGGGGTCAATCCGTCGAGCCGCCCCGTGGCGCGGGTCCGCAGAAGACCGTCGACCAGCACCTCCGCGCCCAGTCCGGCGCCGATACCGCGCGCAAGAAGGGCGGCCTGGTTGTAGCGGCGGGCGAGGAACCGCAGCCGGTGTGCTGGCACCGGCACCACCAGTGTGCCCGCACCGATCCGGTGGCGCAGCCGGGCGGCCATCCAGGCAGACGCCGGGCAGGCGAGGTCCGTCCGGTCGGAATATTTCAGCCTCTGCACCAACGCCCGGGCCTTGCGTTCATAGGCGAGGACGGCATGGGCCCGATCCCACGGCCGCGGCATTGCGATACAATCGTCGCAAAGGTCTTCGTTTCCGTCCCCCGAGCCGGGCAGCGGGACGGCGCAGAGCGCGCATTCAAGCCCTTCGAGAAACGGCGTATCGCGCCAGCAGGCCCCGCAAAGAGCGTAAGGCGTGTCCGTCAGCGCATCGCAGGAGACGCATTGGTCGGGGTAGAGCGCAGACAACAGCGATTGCAGAACCGGCATATCTTCCTACCTTGAGCGCATGGTCTCAGATCTGACAGACCGCGCCGCCCTCGAGCGCCACCGTCTCCGCGCCGGCAGACGGAACGATACCGACTTCTTCCTGCACCGCGAGGCTGCGGCGGTACTGGAAGAAAGGCTCGGTGAGGTTAACAGGGCATTTACGGCGCCGACCCTCGTCACCGCATTTAACGAACCCTTCGCAAACCTGCCGGGTGCCTCGCGCCACGTCACCGATGCGGACGTTCTTGACCTCCAGCCCGGCGCGCACGACCTCGTCGTGCACGCAATGGGGCTTCACTGGGCATCCGACCCACTGGGCCAGATCATTCAGTGCCGCCGGGCATTGAAGCCGGACGGGCTGTTTCTGGCCGTCGCCTTCGGGGGGCGCACTCTGCACGAACTCCGCGCCGTTCTGGCAGAAGCCGAAGCGTCCCTCACCGGCGGCCTGTCGCCCCGGGTGGCGCCGATGGCCGATATCCGGGATCTCGGAGCGCTTCTCCAGCGCGCAGGCCTTGCAATGCCGGTGGCCGACACCTTGACCCTGACGACAAGTTATCCTGATCTTTTCGCCCTCGCCCGCGACCTGCGCGCCGTTGGCGAGACGAACGCTCTCGCCGAACGGCTCCGCCGGCCTACCCGCAGGGATCTTTTCGAAGAGGCGAATCGTCTCTATTCCACTGCCTTTCCGGCAGAAAACGGGCGTGTCGCGGCCACCTTCGAACTCGTCTTCCTCACTGGCTGGGCACCCGACGAGAGCCAGCCGAAACCGTTGCGCCCGGGCTCCGCCAACGCCCGTCTCGCCGAAGCGCTGGCCACAAAGGAGCGGCCCGCGGGTGACATTGCGACACCTCGCCGGGATTGACCCCGCGCGATTCGCGGTTATGTCGCTTGAAATCTTTCAAAGCAGGGCCCGGATGCCGATGATGCTCGACGCAAGATCAGAGCGCGGAACGCCGTTGACCAAAGACGCACCGGAGGCCGAGAACCCGCATCTTCCCGCGGACCACCCCCGGGTGAAGCAGGCGAAGGTCGGCGTTCTGCTGGCAAATCTGGGCACGCCCGACAATTACGACTACTGGTCGATGCGCCGGTATCTCAACGAGTTTCTGTCAGACCGACGCGTGATCGACTACAGTCCGTGGATCTGGCAGCCGCTGCTCCAACTCGTCATTCTGACCAAGCGTCCATTCTCTTCAGGCGAGGCCTACAAGTCGATCTGGAACGAGGAAGCGAGCGAGAGCCCGCTAATGACCATCACCAAGGCCCAGACCGCCAAGATCAAGGCCGAGATCGAGGGCAGGTATGGCGACAGTGTGATGGTCGATTTCGCCATGCGCTACGGCAACCCCTCGACGAAATCGAAGGTCCGGGAAATGGTCGATGCCGGCTGCCGACGCATCGTCTTCTTTCCGCTTTATCCCCAGACCGCGGGGGCCACCACGGCCACGGCGAACGACCAGTTCTTTCGCGCGCTGATGGAGGAGAAGTGGCAGCCTTCGGTGCGCACGGTACCCGAATATTTCGACCGGCCGTCCTATATCGACGCGCTGGCGAAGTCGGTGGAACGTTCATACGGGGCGATGGAGACGAAGCCGGACATACTCGTCTGTTCCTATCACGGTGTACCCAAGCGCTATCTGATGGAAGGCGATCCCTATCACTGCCAGTGTCAGAAAACGACGCGGCTGCTCAAGGAGCGCCTCGGCTGGGACGATAGCGAAATCGTCACCACCTTCCAGTCCCGCTTCGGCCCCGAGGAATGGCTGAAACCCTACACTGTGGAAGAGGTCGCCCGGCTCGCCGAGAACGGCAAGAAACGCATCGCCGTGATCGCGCCCGCATTCTCCGCGGATTGCATCGAGACGCTCGAGGAGATCAACGAGGAAATCCGCGAAAGTTTCGAGGAAGCGGGCGGGGAGCGGTTCACCTACATCCCCTGTCTCAACGATGACGACGCCCACATAGATGCCCTCGTCGAGCACCTCGAGGACAGTCTCGCGGGCTGGGTGGGCTGACGGAAAGGGGCCCGGTCGGGCGCCTTCCTGTCGATCAGCTCTGCAAGGCCGGTCAGATCACGAGCACCTGGGCGCCCACGTCGGCGAGTTCGTAAAGCTCGAGGATATGCTCGTTGTAGAGCCCGATGCAGCCGTTCGACGACCTGCGCCCGATCTTCCGCGTGTCGTGGGTGCCGTGGATGCGGTAATACGTCCAGCTCAAATGCATGGCGCGCACGCCGAGCGGGTTGTCCGGGCCCGGCGGCACGTAGTCGGGCCACTCGGGGTTGCGCTGCTTCATCGACGGGGTCGGCCGCCAGTCGGGCGCAGGGTCCTTGTAGGTCACCCGCGTACGGCCCCGGCGTGTGAGCTCTTCACTCATCGGCACGCTGGTCGGGTAGAGCTTGTAGGTGCTCCCGTCCTGGCCCCAGTAATGCAGTGCCCGCGACGATATATCGACAAGGATCGCACCACCTTGAAGATCGTCGAAATACGGCCGCCAGTCTCGGGCGCGGAAGCTCGATGCATTCCTGCGAACGCTATCGCTCAATTCGTCGCGGAACTCGACCGTGTCGGGGCCGGTGGCCTGCGCGAAAGCGGGCGAAGCGAGGCCTGCGGCGGCAGCGGCGACAAAGCTCCGGCGGGTCAGGTCGGAAGGCTTGCTCGACATTCTCGATCTCCAGCGTGTTAAGGCGATATACTGATAATGTGGAAAGGGCACTTTCGCAACTCACACAAGCGTCAGACAGGCGGGACGCCGCCGGCGGGGTTTGACCCTCGACGCCCATGGTGTAAGCAGCTGAAAACAAGCGAGACGAGCGGATGAAGCGTTCCACACTCAAGTTTGCGGCCATTGCGGTCTGCGCATTTCTCGCCGCGTGTGCGACACCTGCGCCACGGCTCGGGCCCGACGGACAGCCGCTGCCACAGGTCTATCGCATCTCCGACCGCATGGAGAGCGAAATCCAGTTCCGGATGCTCGATTCGGTCAATGCGCTGCGCCGGGCCTCCGGTGCGGGGGCGCTCGACCTCAATGCGGAACTCAACGCCGCGGCCGCGACTCATTCGCGCGACATGAGCCTGCAGAATCGTCCCTGGCACTTCGGCTCGGACGGTTCTTCACCGCTCGACCGCGTCCAGCGCGTGGGCTACCAGGGCCAGTTTCTCGGGGAAAATATCTCCGAGTCCTACGAAACCGAGCTGGAGACGCTCTCGGCCTGGATGGCCGACCCGACCACGCGCGACGTCATCCTCGACCCCGCTGCACGGAATCTGGGTTTTTCCTGGTTCCAGGAGCCGAGCGGCAAGATCTGGTGGACTCTCATCACCGGCGCCTGACCGCTCAGGGGTAGATCGTGATCGGGGTTCCGTCGCGCACCATTGCGTAAATCTCTTCCATCTCGTCGTTCGTCACGGCGATGCATCCCCATGTCCAGTCGGGACCCCGCAGAAGGCTGAGCGGGCTTTCCCCGTGAATGAAAATGTCGCCACCCGGGTCGACCCCCAGACGGCGGGCCACCTCGATATCCCGTGCATTGGGGTAGGAGATTCCGATCGAAAGATGAAAGCTGCTCTCGGGATTGCGCCGGTCGATGTAATAATGGCCCTCCGGTGTCCTGCCGTCACCGGACTTCCCCTTGTGACCCTCCGGCGCGAAGCCGAGGCCGATATCGTAACTTTCGAGCGCCCGGTCATGGTGAAGAAGGTACATCTTGCGCGCCTCCTTGTGGATAACGACGCGGGTCACCTCCGGGCCATTGTAGGTACGGAACTTCGAGGCGCAGCCCGAAAGGCTGAGCACCACGGCAAGGGCGGTGATTAGTCTGAGTGTTGTCATCTGCCTGCTCGATTACCGCTTCACGGCTTTATTTTCGTGATTATACCTGCATTCGGATTGATTTTGCATCACTTTTTGCCGCGTTCGAGGCAGGCGACGAGTTCGACATGGGGCGACCAGCGAAACTGGTCGACGACGTCGACCCAGTCGAGGCTGTAGCCGCCTCGGACGAGGACGGCGGCATCCCGTGCGAATGTCGCAGGGTTGCACGAGACCGAAGCGATGCGTTGCGGGCCGGACCGGGCCTCGGCCAGCATCGCGCTTTGCGCCTCCGCCCCGGCTCTCGGCGGATCGATGACGACGCCGTCGAAACGGGCGAGCTCGTCTGCCAGAAGCGGGCGGCGAAAGAGATCCCGCGCCTCGACGGTCACCCGCTTCAGACCCGCCGCGCTGCGCCAGCCGCAATCGAGAGCGGCAAGGAGCGCATCGTCTCCTTCAACCGCGTGAACCTCGGCATTTTCTGCCAGCGGCAGCGTGAACGTGCCCGCGCCCGCAAACAGGTCCGCGACCCGGCGGGTCCCGGCGAGCGCTTCGCGCACACCGGCGACGAGCGCTCTTTCGCCCGCCGGCGTCGCCTGCAGGAAGGCGCCCGGCGGCGGCAACACCATCGCCCGCCCCATCGGCACCCGGGGCGGGCTGACCTGCATGACGATCTCGTCATTCCAGGTGAGCCTCGCGAACCCGGCCTGACCGGCGATCTCGACAAGTCGCGCGAGAAGTTGCGGTTCGACTGCCCTGGCATCGCTCACGCTCACGTCGAGGCCCGCCCCGGTCACTGTCACCGCAAGACGGATCTCACTCTTGCGCGACGCACCTGCCCTTGCGAGCGCCTCGAGGTGCTCCAACGCCGCCGTGATCGCCGGGTCCAGCACCTCGCAACCCGGCACTCCGGAGATCCGGTCACTTCCCCTGCCGTGAAAGCCGACGATCGCGCCGGACCTGGTCCGCGTTCCCGAAAGCACAGCACGCCGCCGGCTCCGCGGCGGCGAGGTCACGACCTTCCGGATCGGGACGGAAAGCCCGTGGGCAGCAAGGGCGGCGCGCACCACGTCGGCCTTCCAGCCGGCGACGAAACCGTCCGAAGCATGCATGAGATCGCAACCACCGCACATCTTGTAATGCCGGCAGGTCGGCCGCACCCGCTCCGGCGAAGGCGTGAGAATCCTGGGGGCGGTCATGCGACCGGCCTTCACCTCGCCCTCGACCACCTCGCCGGGAAGGGCGCGGCGCACATAGACGGCCGGGTCACCCCCGATCCCCTCGCCATGACGGCCGAGACGGGTGATATCAAGCCTCGTCACGACCAGCACTCACGGGCGACGGTGCGAGTCGGCGTGCAACCTTCCCGCTGCAAGACGCTGCCGTCGTCGTAGAAAGCGGTGGCGAAATCGTCCGGGAACCGGCGCGCGGCCAGCCCGGACAAGCCTTCGCGAAACGTCGGGCAACGCTGGCGCTGCGAAAGCTGGCACAGGGACCCCGTGGGCTGCAGCCGCAGGCGTCTGCGGAAATCGTTTGGTAGTGCACCTGCGCCTCCCGGTCCGTTACGGAATATCTGGCCGGTCCCGGGGCGCGAAGAAACACCTATTCCGCGGCTTCGCGGTAATTCAGGAAGCCGCCGGACTGACGCTCCCAGTACCGCGCGTAAAGGCCGCCGGACTTCAGAAGCTCCCCGTGGGTGCCCTCCTCGACGATGCGCCCGTCGTCGAGCACGACGATCCGGTCCATCTGCGCCAGCGTCGAGAGGCGGTGGGCGATGGCGAGCACCGTCTTGCCTTCCATCACCGTCTCCAGTGCGGCCTGTATCTCGGCCTCGACCTCCGAATCGAGGGCACTCGTCGCCTCGTCGAGCACAAGCACCGGCGCGTCCTTGAGAATCGCGCGGGCGAGCGCGATGCGCTGGCGCTGGCCGCCGGAGAGCTTGACGCCCCGCTCGCCGAGATGGGCATCGTAGCCCGTGCGCCCCTTGTGGTCCTCGAGCTCCAGAATGAAATGATGCGCCTCCGCACGGCGCGCGGCGGCGATCATCTCGTCTTCGGTGGCGTCCGGTTTGCCGTAGAGGATGTTCTCCCGCGCCGAACGATTGAACATCGCCGTCTCCTGGGTGACCATCGCCACGTTTCTTCGCAGGCTCTCCTGGGTAACGCGGGATACATCCGCGCCGCCGAGCCGCACCACGCCCGCCTCGGGGTCGTAAAGTCGCAGCAGCAGCGACACGAGCGTTGACTTGCCCGCCCCGGAAGCGCCGACGATTCCGACCCGCTCGCCATCGGCGATGGACAGCGCGATGTCCTTGACGCCACCCTTCTGCCGTCCGTAAGCGAAACTGACGTCTTCGAACCCGATCGAGGCTTTCTCGGGCGCGATCGGCTTCGCGTCGGGTGCGTCGGGCAGGGTATGGGGCGGGGTCAGCGTGCGCATCCCGTCCTCGACCTCGCCGACGTTGGCATAGATCGCCATCAGCGTATGGCTCACCCAGCCCGTCATCTGTGCGATCCGGATCGAGATCGCGCCGGCGGCGGCGATGTCACCCGGGCTCGCCTGTCCCAGCGACCAGAGATAGAGCGTCGAGCCGATCAGCAGCACCGGCAGGACGCCCGCGAGCGTCATCAGGGCGAACCGGAACCACGCGGCGACGACGCCGTAGTCGAGGACCCGCTCGCGGAAGGTCCGGATCGCGCCCAGCGCGGCGCCCTCCTCGTGGTCGGCATGGGCGAAGAGCTTCACCGTCTTGATGTTGGTGATCGTGTCGACGACCTGGCCCGTCACCATTGCCCGCGCACCCGCCCGTGCTTTCGACCGTGCGCGGATCCGCGGCATGAACCAGCGGATCATCCCGAGATAGGCGACGAGCCACACCCCGAGGCCCAGCGCCATCCAGCCGTTTATGGTGGTGAGAAGCAGAGCCGAGCCGACCAGCGATGCCAGCGCGAAGAAGACGACGTTGATGACCTCGGACGCCACATCGGTCAGCGCCCGGGAGGTCTGCATCTGCTTCTGGGCGATTCGGCCGGCGAAATCGTCGTCGAAGAAGGTTACGGATTGACCGAGCGTCCAGCGGTGCAGTCGCGAGAGCACCAGCGGGTTCACGTTCGGCGCGACGACGACGGCGTTGGCCATCGAGGACAGGCCGAAAAGCATTGGCCGGAGAACGAGAAAGAACAGCAGCACCGTGGTGAGCAGCAGAACGTTGGTCGAGAAGAAATCCTCCGTCCCGCTCTGGAGCGCTGTGTCGATGACGCGGCCGAGAAGGATCGCGCTCAGAACCTCCAGCGTCCCGGCCGCCGCGGAGACTGCCCCGGCCAGCGCGAGGATCGGAAAAGCACCCTTCAGCGCCCAGCGAAAGAATGCTCCGAGCGTCCGCGGTGGTGGACCGTCCGCTTCCCGGAACGCGTCGATCAGGTTACCGAACCGCCGTATCACTCCGCTGCCTCGCTCGTGCCGATGAAACCGCCCGACTGCCGGGCCCAGAACCTCGCATATAGCCCGCCGGCCGCCAAAAGCGCATTGTGGTCCCCGATCTCGGCGATGCGCCCGTCCTCGAGCACCACGATCTTGTCCATTGCCGCGATGGTCGACAGGCGGTGCGCGATGGCGATGACCGTCTTGCCCTCCATCATGCCGTAGAGCGTGCGCTGGATCTCCGCCTCGACTTCCGAATCGAGCGCGCTCGTCGCCTCGTCGAGAACGAGGATGGGTGCGTTCTTCAGGATCACCCGGGCGAGTGTCACGCGCTGGCGCTGGCCGCCCGAGAGCTTCACACCCCGCTCGCCGACCTGCGCCTCGTATCCGCTCCGCCCGCCGGGGTCCCGCAGATCGAGGATGAAGTCATGCGCCTCGGCCCGACGCGCCGCCTCGATCACCTCCACCCCCGTGGCATCCGGCCGGCCATAGAGAATGTTGTCCATCACCGAGCGGTGCAGAAGCGAGCTGTCCTGCTGCACCATGCCGATGTGCTGCCTCAGGCTGTCTTGCGTGACGTGGGCGATGTCCTGCCCGTCGATCAGGATGCGCCCGCCTTCGGTGTCGTAAAACCGCAAGAGCAGCTTCACGAGGGTCGATTTCCCGGCCCCCGAACGGCCGACCAGCCCCACCTTTTCGCCCGGTTCGATGCAGAGCGACACATTTCGGAGCCCGCCGGACCCCCGGCCATAATGGTGCGACACACCCTCGAACTCGATCCGGCCCTCCGTGAACGCCAGCGGTTTCGCATCCGCCCGGTCGGTGAGGTCGATGGGCTGGGCGATGGTCTCCATGCCCTCGGAGACGATCCCGAGATTCTGAAAGAAATTCGACAGCGCCCACATGATCCAGCCGGTCATCGCATTCAGCCGCAGGACCAGCGCGGCGGCGGCCGCCACCACGCCGGCGGTTGCCGACCCCGCCATCCAGAGCCACAGCGCCCAGCCCACGACACCGACGATGAGAAGGCCGTTCAGCAGCGTGAGCACCACGTCCATGACAGTGTAGATCCGCATCTCGACCTGGAAGGTCTGACGGGTCTTCTCGATCGCCTCCCGCGCATAATCGATCTCGCGGTCGTGATGGGCGAACATCTTCACCGAGTGGATGTTGGTGTAGCTGTCGACCACCCGCCCGGTCACCTCGCTGCGCGCGTCGGATGCCGCCTTGCTCGCCGGGCCCACGCGACGGATCGTCCAGCGGACGAGCAGGCCGTAGAGCGCCGTCCAGATCAGCAGCGGCAGAAGCAGCCGCGGGTCTGCATCCATCAGGAGTATTGCCGCTCCGATCAGGTAGGCGATGGCGAAGGTGATCGCGTCGAACACCTGGAACACCGCCTCGCCGGCCGCCGGCGGCGTCTGCATGATGCGGTTGGCGATTCGTCCGGCGAAGTCGTTCTCGAACCAGCCGACCGACTGGCGCAGCACGTGCCGGTGCGCCCGCCATCGGATCAGCGTGCCGAAATTCGGCAGGATCGCGTTGTTCAGCAACGCAACATCGAAAATCTGCAGCAGCGGGCGGAAGATGAGGATGAGAAGGGCGACAACCACGAGCTCGAACCCGTTCTCGGCCCAGAAGGTTCCCGGCTCGGCCTGCCCCATCAGGTCGACGACCCGACCGAGGTAGGCGATCAGCGATACCTCGACGGCCGCGACCACGACCGACATCGCCGCCGTCGCCGCGAACACCTTCCGGAAGGGCCGGGCGTATTCGGCGAGGAAGGGCCAGAGGCGCGTGGGCGGACGGTCGGTCTCGGTGTAGCCGACGTAAGGGTCGACCAGCTTTTCGAAGAATCGAAACATGAGGGCTGTCCTGAACGACGCCTGCCTACACCGGCCGGCCCTGGAAAGGAACCATCCGTCTCAACTGTCGGGCAGGGCGAGCAGTTCATTTCGCGACAGGGTGAAGCCCGACGCGATCCAGCAGCGTTCCAGCTTTGAGAGGCGTGCTCCGAGGGCCGCGCCGTCGTAGGCCGGCATGAGATCGGCCGGCCGCAACGGAAACTCCGCCTGCTCCCCGCGTTCGATCCGTTCCTTGGTGTCGGGCGCGAGCGGCGCGCCGGTCGCCGCCGCCCGGAGCAGAGCAATGTCGAGGGCGGTGTCCGCTCCCTTTCGCCAGGCGATTTCTGAAAGTCCCGCGCTGCTTTCGACGCCCCTGCACATGTCATCCAGTCGTCGGGCTTCCGCCCGGGAGAGGCGGAAACGCTCGGCCACGTCTTCTCCCCCAAGGGCCGCAAGGCGGCGCAAGGCATCGGGCGCATTGCCTTTCTCGAGGGCAACGAGCCGGGCGACCGCTTCGGGGTCGCTGCCTGGCAGAACCCGGCCGAGAACTCCCACGGCGGCCATTGTCGCAAGCTCCGGCGCAGGGTCGTCAGCCTCGAGAAGGCGCAGCATCTCGCGCCCCGTCCGCTCGGCCGAAAGTGTCTCTATTCCAGCGGAATTTGCCGCAATCGCCGAAAGCGTCTCCGGTTCGAAGCCCGCTCCGGTGTCCGCGTAATGGGCGTGAAACCGGAAGTAGCGCAGAATGCGAAGGTAATCTTCCCTGATCCGTGCCTCGGCGTCACCCACGAAGCGCAGCCGCCGCGCGGCCAGGTCCGCAAGCCCTCCCACGGTGTCGATCACTTCGCCCTGCCGGTCGGCATAGAGCGCGTTGATCGTGAAATCCCGCCGCGCGGCATCGTCCTCGATCCGGTCGGAGAAAGCCACGACGGCGCGCCGCCCGTCGGTCTCGATATCGTGACGGAAGGTTGTCACTTCATGGGCGAGCCCGTCCGAGACCACCGTGACTGTGCCGTGATCCACGCCCGTGGGCACCGGCTTCAGACCTTCAGCCTCCACGGCTTCGGTCACCGCCTCGGGCCGGGCGTCCGTGGCAAGGTCAATGTCGCTGACGGGCAGGCCAAGTGCCGCGTTCCGCACAACCCCGCCGACGTAGTAAAGGCGATGCCCCGCGCCCTCGATCGCGTCGAATACCCGGATGGTGCGCGGGTCGGTCAGCCAGTCACCCCTCAATCGCATCGCGCGAGCCTGTCGGCGAGGCCCCGCAGCATCCGCGCGGTGGCCCCCCAGGTGTAATACGGCCCCCAGGGAACGGCATAATAGCGCCGCATCACACCGCGCCATCGCCGGGCTTCGATCCGGAAGTGAGCGGGATCGGTGACGTGGTCGAACGGGACGAAGAACGCCTCCTCGACCTCGCCTGCCTCCGGGCGAGGCGCGAAGGCGCCGTGAGCGAATGCGATCACAGGCGTCACCTCGAAACCGGTAACCGTCAGATGCGGAGAGAGGGTGCCGAGCACCTCCACCGAGTCCTGGCGCAGCCCTACCTCCTCTTCGGCCTCCCGCAGCGCGGCCCCGACCGCACCCCGGTCGCCCGGGTCGACCTTGCCACCGGGGAACGCGACTTGCCCGGGGTGGTGCTTCAGCGCGGACGAGCGTTTCGTCAGCAGCACCGTGGCCTCGTCAGCCATGATGGTTACCAGCACCGCCGCGGGGCGGAACACCGATCCTTCCGGGGGACCAAGACCCGGGTTGAGGTCGAAATCGGAAGACACTTCCGCGGAGACGCCGAGCGCCCGCGTAAGCCGAGGCCGGATATCAATCCTTGTCACTGGCCTCGAACCCCAGCGTCTCCGGCGCGAATTCGTAATGCGCACCGCAGAACTGGCAGTCAGCCGTGACCTTGCCGTCATCAGTCGTCATGTGTCCGATATCCTTCGCCGAGTAGATCGACAGCGACTGGCGCACCTTCTCGGGCGAGCAGGTGCAGCCGAATTCGACCGGCTGGGGGTCGAAGACACGCGGCTGTTCCTCGTGAAAGAGGCGCACCAGAAGATCGGTCGGCTGGATGCCGGGGCCGATGAGTTCGAGGTCGTCCACCGTGTCGAGAAGCACGTTGGCGCGGGTCCAGTTCTCCTCGTCGTCTCCGGAGACGATGTCGTCGCCGGTGAGAAGCCCGCCTTCGCCGGTGCCTCCGCCTGAGACCGATGGCGAGCCCTTGGGCATGTGCTGCAGCATGACACCGCCCGCCCGCCAGCCTTCGGTCTGGTTCGGCAGCGTCGAACGCCCGTAGGACAGCGCGAAGCGTGTCGGCAGTTGCTCGGACTGGGCGAAATAGGTTTCCGCGCAGGACGCCAGCGAATCGCCCGCGATGGGCGTGATGCCCTGGTAGGGTGTCGTCCCCCGGCCCTGATCGATGAGAATCGCGAAGTAGCCCTGCCCCACCTGGGTAAAACCCGGGGCGGCCTCATCGAGGCGGGTCTCGTCGAAGCTGGCGAAGGCGCGCATTCGTCCCGGCTCGCCCGCCCGAGCCGGTGCGAAGTAGTCGGTCGCGACGAGCCTGGCCGGGCCGTCGCCGCGCACCTGCAGCGACAGCTTCCAGCGCAGTTTCACCGTTTGCCCGATGAGCGCGGTGATCAGCATCGTCTCGGCAACGAGCGCCTCGATCGCCAGCGGGTAGTCATGCTGAGCGAGCACCCGGTCCAGCACACCGTCGAGACGTGCCACCCGGCCGCGAACGTCGGCGGCGTCGAGCTGGAATGGCAGGACAGTGTCGTCCCACGCGATACGGGAGCTGAGGCTCATGGGGTTTCCTTGCGCGCCTGGCATGGGCATACCGCGACCATATAAGTGCGACAAGGCGAGGACCAACCCCCGTGATCCCACGCTACGGCAGGCCTCCGGGCCGACGCGCATACCGGCGACGCCCCGGCATCTACGCCATTCTCCCCCGCGCCGGGCGCGTTCTGCTCACATTCCAGAACGGCCCGGTCCCCGAGTTTCAGCTGCCCGGCGGCGGCATCGACCCCGGCGAGCAGCCGCTGCCGGCACTGGCCCGCGAAGTGCTCGAGGAAACCGGATGGACGATCGCCCGGCCGCGCCGGCTGGGGACCTACCGGAGATTCACGTTCATGCCGGAATACGACCTTTGGGCCGAAAAGATCTGTCATGTCTATGTCGCCCACCCGGTCCGTCGCCTCGGCCCGCCGGCCGAACCGGATCATCTCGAAACCTGGATGAATTTCCACGAGGCGCTCTCGTGTCTCGCCTCCGAGGGTGACCGCCGGCTGCTCGCCGCAACTCTTGGCTAGCCAGCGGGCCGATATTCGAGCATCACACCGGACACGTCATCGTCCAGAACGGTGCCGCCGGCAAATCGGTAAACGTCCCACATAAGAGCCTCGAAGAACTCGCTGCCCCTCAGGTCGCGGCTGCGGGAGGCGAGGTCAGCCAGCCCCTCGGGCTCGAGAAGCCCACCGGCCGCACCCGGGCATTCGGAGAGTCCGTCGGAGAAGATCAGCAGGCGTTCGCCGGGCGCGAGGGTGAAATCGAAAGTGTCGAACGAGGGCCCCGGAAGAAGGCCGAGGGGCATGCCGCCCTCTCCTGCGAACCGCACCTTTCCATCCGCCCCCATGACGAGAGCGGCGGGATGGCCGGCCTGTGTCATCGTCACCCGGCCGGTCGCCAGGTCGCAATCGGCCATCATCGCGGTGAGGTAGAGCTCGGTTTGCATCTCCTCGATGAGATGGTCGTTGAGCTGCCGGCAGACCGCATCGGGCCGCCTGAGGCCAACCGTCCCGTCGGCCAGGCGCTCGAGGGCGAGGTTGCGGTCCGGCGAAGCGCCCGACAGCAGCCCCGCGATCCGCGCTGTCATCAGGGCCGAGGCGATGCCGTGGCCCGACACGTCGATCGCGAAGAGCCCCACCCTCGTGCCCGAAAGCGGGATCGCACCGACGAGGTCTCCACCGACCTGCCCGGCGGGCCTGAACAGCAACGTGATCTCGCCATCGGGAAACGGAAAGCGACGCTCCGGCACCAGCGATTGCTGGAGCGCACGCGCCTCTTCGAGATCGCGGTCGAGCGCGGCGTAGAGCGTCTGCAACTCCTCCACCACCCTGGTCAGCAACCGGTTCTTGCGCGCAAGATCGCGCTGCATCCGGACGATCCGGTCACCGGCATTTATGCGGGCGCGGAGCTCTCCGGAATTGACCGGTTTGGGCAGGAAATCATCCGCTCCGGTCTCGAACGCCTCGCGTACGTCCGCGCGGTCGGACTTAGAGGTCAGAAGGATGAAATAGCCATAGTCATCGCGGTCGAGCGCACGGAACGCGCGGCACAGATCCATACCGTCCATCCCCGGCATCATCCAATCACTCAGGACGAGATCGACGGGCTGACTGTCGGCGATTTCGAGCGCCTCGGCACCGCACGCGGCCTCGACGACTGCGTGTCCCATGCGCTCCAGCATCCGGCGAAGCGCCACTCGCTGGGCCGCACTGTCGTCCACCACGAGAACGAGGGAGACGCCTGCGGCCTCCTCGTCTTCGGTTTCGGCCGAAAGGTCCGGAAACGAATTTTCCTTCACCCGCTCAAAATATCCCGATTGCACTCCCGCCCCTAACTGGAGCGATCAGATTAAGGCGATGTGAAAGAGCGAATTTTGCGTATCGGGCCGGCGTTCGCTCAGAGCTTCTTAAGCGTCCTTGGCCACTTCTTGCGCCGCGTGAAAATCGGGAGCGGCGGGATGATCGACTGGGAACGTGTTGCGGAGTTGCGTGATGAAGTCGGCCGGGATGACTTCCTCGAAGTGGCCGAGCTCTTCACGTCCGAGGTCGAGGGCGTGCTCGCGCGCCTCGCGGGCGGTGCCAATGTCGACTCTCTCGAAAACGATATGCATTTTCTGAAAGGTGCTGCGCTCAACCTCGGCTTTCGCGATTTCGCGGCCCTTTGCAAGGAAGGCGAGCTCCGCGCGGCCGCGCAGGACTTCGCTTCGGTCGACATTGGTGCCGTCGCGGCCAGTTTCGCGGCGTCGAAAGAAACCTTTGCCAGCGGGCTCGCCGGCGAATGACAGGCCGAGACGCCCTTGCTCCGCTCGTGAAAACGGCCTAGAGCGCCCTCCGCACAGCAGCGGAGAAAAGGCCCATGTCGGCGCCAAAAAAAGTTGTCCTGGCCTATTCCGGCGGTCTCGACACGTCGATCATCCTCAAGTGGCTGCAAACGGAATACGGCTGCGAGGTCGTCACCTTCACCGCCGATCTGGGCCAGGGCGAAGAGCTGGAGCCGGCGCGCGCGAAGGCCGAGTTGCTCGGGGTCAAGGAGATCTATGTCGAGGATCTGCGCGAGGAATTCGTGCGCGACTTCGTCTTTCCGATGTTCCGCGCCAACGCGGTATACGAGGGGCTCTACCTTCTGGGCACCTCGATCGCGCGACCGCTCATCTCCAAGCGTCTCGTGGAAATCGCCGCCGAAACCGGGGCCGACGCCGTGGCCCACGGCGCCACGGGCAAGGGAAACGACCAGGTGCGCTTCGAGCTTTCGGCCTACGCGCTCAACCCCGACATCAAGGTCATCGCACCCTGGCGGGAATGGAACCTGTCGTCGCGGACGAAGCTCATCGAGTTTGCCGAACAACACCAGATTCCCATCGCCAGGGACAAGCGCGGCGAAGCGCCCTTCTCGGTCGATGCAAACCTTCTGCACACATCTTCCGAGGGCAAGGCGCTGGAGGATCCCGCCGCAGAGGCGCCCGATTACGTCTATCAGCGCACGATTGCGCCGGAAGAGGCGCCGGACACGCCCGAGTACCTCGAAATCGGCTTCGAACGGGGCGACGCCGTGGCGATAAACGGCCATGAGATGTCTCCCGCCGCAATTCTCACGAATCTCAACGAAATCGGCGGCAGACATGGCATCGGCCGGCTCGATCTCGTGGAGGGCCGCTTCGTCGGCATGAAGTCGCGCGGGATCTACGAAACGCCGGGGGGCACCATTCTCCTCGAGGCCCATCGCGGAATCGAGCAGATCACGCTCGACCGGGGGGCGGCGCATCTGAAGGACGAACTGATGCCCCGCTACGCCGAACTCATCTACAACGGCTTCTGGTTTTCCCCCGAACGGGAGATGCTGCAAGCGGCGATCGACAAGAGCCAGGGCCATGTCACCGGCACGGTGCGTCTCAAACTCTACAAGGGCTCTGTGCGGACGATCGGGCGGTGGTCCGAACACTCTCTGTATTCCGAGGCTCATGTCACGTTCGAGGACGATGCCGGCGCCTACGACCAGAAGGACGCGGCGGGCTTCATCAAGCTCAATGCGCTGCGGCTGAAGTTGCTTGCGGCACGGGACCGACGGGTGAAGTGACCCGGAATGGGCCCGGGCTCACGCGCCCGGTCTGAGCCGAAGGTCGGCAAGCGCCTCATAGTCCTCCATCATCGACGCTGCGACATCCGCAAGCCTTCCGTCGAGCACCGGCAGCGAGCCTTCCGGGCCAGCGAACCCGGTGGAGGCGTGGACCGCGCCATACCAATGGGCCGCCCAGGGTCCGTCCTCTGACCGCCCGCCCGCTTGCCAGGTCAGCATCTTCGCCGTCCACGGCAGCCCGACACGGTCGCAGAGCGCCTCCAGCACCGCGCCGGGGTCTGCGCGAATATCCGCGCTGTCGAGGATCGTGGGGGTCTGGCCCGAGCTATGGAGGAAGTCATGGATTTCGCGCAGACGGGCAGCGCCAAGATCCTCCGCCTCGGGGCTCTCGCGCTTGACGGCATAACTCGCCACAACGCGGACGGGGTGGCGGATGAGGATGATGTTGGTCAGCTTCGCTGCCCAGCCGAGCGGGAAGTCCGGAAGCATGTGGTGCGCCATCTGCTTTTGATAGAAGTGCGGCTTTTCCGCCGGTTCAGTCTCTGAGCAGGCCCGAGCGACGGCATCGGGGTCGGTCAGTCCGGCGGCGATCGTCTCCGCCGCGAGGGGGTGATCGAGCCCCGTGGCGGCAAGGTAGGCTGCATAGAAAGGCTCGTCCCACACCGCGCAATCGCCCCGGGCGGCGAAGGCGTACATCATGGCCGTAGAGAGGTTCCGCGGGCCGGACCAGCAGGCGATTTTCATCGCCTGCCAAACTCATCGGGATCCGATTGGAAGCCTCTCTGGCCGGGTGTCTGGACTGACATTCTCTTCGTCCCTTCCGTAACGGCTTTCGCCTCCGCCCGAAGGCTTGGCCGACCGCGGCCATACACTTCACCAGTTCGTGAACTCAAGCCACCGTGAATTGAAAGTCCCGCGCGCTCCGCCGCAAGGTCCGCGTCATCAAGGAGGCTTGGGATGATCGGGGCGTTGAGAAATATCAAGGCGTTCGCGCTTGCATTGGCAATTCTCGTCGGTCTGGGCGTGCAATTCAGCGAGGCGAAGGCGCAGACGGGAGATGTCGCGATCTTCGCGGGCGGCTGCTTCTGGTGCGTGGAGGCCGACTTCGAGCGCGTGCGGGGAGTGGGCGATGCGGTTTCAGGATTCACCGGCGGCACGACGCCAAATCCGGTCTACGGTGACTCGGGCGATCATATCGAAGCCGTCCGCATACCCTTCGACCCTTCCAGGGTAAGTTATGCACAGCTCGTGAATCTCTTTCTGCGGTCTATCGACCCTTTTGACGCCGGCGGTCAGTTCTGCGACCGGGGCCGGGAGTATTCCTCCGCCATATTCGCTCTGAGCGAGAAACAGCGGAGAGCCGCGGAAGCCGAGAAGGCGAAGGCCGAACGCGCTCTGGGCCGGGAGATCGTCACCCCCATCCGTTCCGCCGGAAAGTTCTACCCGGTGGGAGAGTATCATCAGGACTACTACAAGTCCGACGAGCGACTGAACCGCCTCAACACCGTGGGCCTCAACCCCACGAAGCGGGAAGCGTACAAAGTCTACCGGAAACGGTGTGGTCGCGACCGGCGAGTCCGGGAGATCTGGGGCGACGCCGCACCCTTCGCCACGCACTAGAGCGCCTTGCGCGGAACCGCCCCCGCTGATCTGCCGGACACGCGACGCTCTGCATTCGCCGCGATGCCCGCCGTATGAGGCACCGTGTCACGCCGGATGCAATTCGGGCTCAGTCCAGCGCACTCGCCGCGAGGACGGCCATGTTCAGAATGTCGTTCACCGTCGAGCCGGTCGAGCAGATCTGGATCGGTCGGTCGACCCCGGTAAGAATGGGCCCGACGACCGTGGCCCCGGCCATTTCCTGCAACAGTTTCACCGAGATCGAGGCTGAGTGCCGCGCCGGCACGACCAGCACATTCGCCGGGGCGGTGAGCCGCGAGAACGGATAGGCCGCCATCGCGTTCATGTTCAAGGCGACATCCACCGTGACGTCGCCTTCGTATTCAAAATCGACCCCCATCTCGTCGAGCACCCGCGGGGCAGCGTGCATCTTTTCTGCACGCTCCGAGCGCGGGTAGCCGAATGTGGAGAACGACACGAAGGCGACGCGCGGCTCCAGGCCAAGCATGCGGGCCACGTCGGCGCCCTTCATGGCGATATGGGCGAGATCTTTCTCGTCGGGCCATTCGTGCACGAGCGTGTCGGCGATGAGCACGATCCGACCTTTCAGCAGGACTGCGGTCACCGCCACCGCCCCGTCTTCGGCGCGGGCATCGAAGACGTGATTGATAAGCCCAAGGACATGGGCGGACTTTCGTGTCGCGCCGGTGACCAGCGCGTCGCCGTGCCCGTGGGCGAGCATCAGGGCGGAGAAGACGTGCCGGTCGCGCGCGGCGAGGCGGTGCACATCCTGCGCATCGTGCCCGTCGCGCTGAAGCCGCTCGTAGAGGAACGCCTTGTAGGCCTCGAAATGCTCCGTGTTCGCGGCGTTGACGATTTCGATCTCGCCGAGCGCATCCTCGATCCCGTCAGCGGCGAGCTTCGCACGCACGTCGTCCTCGCGGCCGACGACCACCGCCTCGCCCATGCCTGCGCGCACATAGGCGACCGCGGCGCGCAGCACCCGGCTGTCGTCGCCCTCGGCGAAGATCATCCGCGCCTGCTTGGCCTTCGCGCGAATGTTGATCGACCGCAGGATGCTCGCGGTCGGGTCCAGACGCGCTTTCAGCGATTGCTCGTAGGCGTCGAAATCGACGATGGGCCTGCGAGCCGCACCGGTGTCGATACCGGCTTTGGCCACGGCGGGGGGGATACGGTGGATGAGGCGCGGGTCGAAGGGCGTCGGGATGATGTAATCGCGGCCGAAGGCCAGCTTGCGGCCATAGGCCATGGCGACCTCGTCGGGCACGTCCTCGCGGGCGAGACGGGCGAGTGCATGGGCGCAGGCGATCTTCATCTCGTCGTTGATGGCGCGGGCGTGTATGTCGAGTGCGCCCCGGAAAAGATAGGGGAAGCCCAGGACGTTGTTCACCTGGTTGGGGTAGTCCGACCGGCCGGTGGCGACGATGGCGTCTTCGCGCACCGCATGAGCTTCTTCCGGGGTAATCTCGGGGTCGGGGTTCGCCATGGCGAAAATCACCGGGTCAGGGGCCATCGTCGCGACCATCTCCGGTGTCACCGCGCCCTTCACGGAAACTCCGAGGAATACGTCCGCCCCCTTCATCGCACCCTCGAGACTGCGAAGATCCGTGGCCACGGCGTGGGCGGATTTCCACTGGTTCATGCCGTCGGTCCGGCCCTGCCAGATCACTCCCTTGGTGTCGCAGACGATGCAGTTCTGGGGTTTCGCCCCCATCGCCTTCAGAAGCTCGATGCAGGCGATGCCGGCCGCCCCCGCACCGTTCAGCACGATACGGACGTCCTCGATCTTCTTGTTCGAAATGTGGAGGGCGTTGATGAGCCCGGCGGCGCAGATCACCGCGGTGCCGTGCTGGTCGTCATGGAAGACCGGAATGTCCATTTCTTCCTTGAGGCGCTGCTCGATCATGAAGCACTCGGGCGCCTTGATGTCCTCGAGGTTGATGCCCCCGAAGGTCGGACCCATGACCCTCACCGCCTGGCAGAAGGCGTCGACATCCTCCGTGTCGAGCTCGATGTCGATGGAATTGATGTCGGCGAAGCGCTTGAAGAGCACCGCCTTGCCTTCCATCACCGGTTTCGAGGCGAGCGCGCCGAGGTTGCCGAGGCCGAGCACAGCAGACCCGTTGGTGACGACGGCGACGAGATTTCCCTTGTTCGTGTAGTCATAGGCGGTCTCGGGGTTCGCGGCGATCTCTTCGCACGGCACGGCGACGCCCGGCGAATAGGCGAGACTTAGGTCGCGCTGGGTGGTCATCGGGACCGTGGCGTTCACCTCGAACTTCCCCGGCATGGGATGCATGTGAAAGGCGAGCGCGTCCTCGCGGGTGAATTTCCGGTTGGCCATTGGTCCCTCCCCGAAACCGTCGGACTTCCCGCTTAGCCCCCCGCATTCGTCCCTTCAACGCGGTTCTTTGGGGTTTTCGAGATAGGGTGTTTTGCCTACACTGCACCACCACATCTGGGGTGGAAAACCATGAACATGGCTAAGTCGACCGTCACGCCGATGATGGCGCAATATCTCGAGATCAAGGCGGAGCACCCCGACGATCTCCTGTTCTACCGGATGGGCGATTTCTACGAGATGTTCTTCGACGATGCCGCACAGGCGGCCGAGGCGCTCGACATCGCGTTGACGAAACGCGGCAAGCATCTCGGCGACGACATCCCGATGTGCGGTGTGCCGGTCCATTCCGCGGAGGCCTATCTGCTGACGCTCATTCGGAAGGGCTTCCGCGTCGCGGTCTGCGAGCAGACCGAGGACCCCGCCGAGGCGAAGAAGCGCGGCTCCAAGTCCGTCGTCCGGCGCGAGGTCGTTCGGGTCGTCACACCGGGCACGCTCACCGACGAGAGCCTGCTCAGCCCGAGGCAGCACAACTATCTTTCGGCGCTCGCCGAGGTGCGCGGCACCTTCGCGCTCGCCTGGGCGGATATCTCCACCGGGGAACTCCGGGTGACAGAACTCGCCGCCGGGGAGGTGGCGGCCGAACTGGCGCGGCTTCATCCTCGCGAAGTTCTGGTCGCCGAGAAGGTCTTTTCGGCCTGGGAGGGGGTGATCGGCGAGGCCGGAGCGTCAGCCACGCCGCTTTTCGGCAACGCTTTCGAGAGCGCTGGCGCAGAGCGGCGGCTTCGCGAAGTCTTCCAGGTGTCATCCCTGGACGCTTTCGGAACATTCGGGCGGGCCGAACTGGCTGCGCTCGGGGCGCTTGTCGATTATATCGTAATGACGCAAAGGGGTCAGTTGCCCCGTATGCGGCCGCCGAAGCGGGAGGTTCAGGGTAGCTCGATGGCGATCGATGCCGCCACGCGGCGCAACCTCGAACTCACCTCGAAGCTTTCGGGCGGGCGCGACGGCTCGCTGATCGCCACCATCGACCGGACGGTAACGGCCGCAGGCGCGCGGCTTCTGGAGCGAAGAGTGGCAAGCCCGTCTTGTGATGTCGCGGAAATTTCCCGGCGGCTCGATGCGGTGGAAGCGATGTTGTCGCACCGTGACATCGCGGACGAAATCCGCGCGTCACTTCGCGGAGTGCCCGACCTCGAGCGTGCGCTGTCACGGCTTGCCCTCGACCGGGGCGGACCTCGGGATCTCGCCGCGGTGCGCGGTGCGTTGCGGGCAGCGCGGGAGGTCACCGAAAGCAGCGGGTGCGGCAGGTGGCCGGAACATCTCGGAGAGACGCTCGCTTCGCTTGTCGGGCAGGAAGCGCTGCTCGACCGGCTGGAGACGATGCTGGTCGAAGAGCCGCCGCATCTTGCCCGCGATGGCGGGTTCATCGCCTCCGGGGTAGAGCCCGCCCTCGACACGGCCCGCAGGCTTCGCGACGAAAGCCGGGGGGTGATCGCGGGCCTGCAGGCGGAGTATGGCAAGACGAGCGGAGTCTCCTCTCTCAAGATCCGGCACAACAACGTGCTCGGCTACTTCATCGAGACCTCGGCGACGCATGCCGCGAAAATGTTGTCCCCGCCACTCTCGGACACCTTCCTGCACCGCCAGACCACCGCGAGCGCCGTGCGGTTCACGACGACAGAGCTGACCGAGATCGAAACCCGCATCCTGTCCGCGGCGGATGAAGCGCTTTCCATCGAAATCAGTCTCTATTCCGCCCTCAGGGGCGAATTACTGGAGGCAAGCGATGCGCTGGTTTCCGTTGCACAGGGGCTGGCGGAACTCGATGTGGTCACGGCTCTGGCTGCACTGGCCGAGGCCGGGGCGTGGTGCCGGCCGGTGGTGGACGACACCCGGGCCTTCATCGTGGAGGGGGGCCGACACCCGGTTGTCGAAGCCGCCCTGGACGTTGCCGGAGAGCGCTTCATCGCCAATGATTGCGCTCTGTCGGACGGCACGAACGGGGCCGACATCTGGCTCGTGACCGGGCCGAACATGGCCGGCAAGTCGACCTTCCTGCGCCAGAACGCGCTCATCGCCGTGCTGGCGCAGGCCGGTTGCTACGTACCGGCCTCCCGGGCCCGGATCGGTGTGGTCACCCGGCTGTTCAGCCGGGTCGGGGCGGCGGATGATCTTGCCCGTGGCCGATCGACCTTCATGGTCGAAATGGTGGAGACCGCCGCGATCCTGAACCAGGCCGACCCGAACGCACTCGTCATCCTCGACGAGATCGGTCGGGGGACGGCGACCTACGACGGGTTATCCATTGCCTGGGCCACGCTCGAACATCTTCACGAGGTCAACGGCACGCGAGCACTCTTCGCCACCCATTACCATGAACTCGGAGCGCTCACCCAACGGCTCGCCGGGGTGAAAGCCGCACATGTGGCGGTGACGGACTGGGATGACGACGTCGTCTTTCTCCACGAAGTGCGCCCCGGGGCGGCCGACCGGTCCTACGGGGTGCAGGTGGCCCGTCTCGCCGGCCTCCCCGACACGGTGATCACACGTGCCCGCGACGTGCTGGCCTCTCTGGAAGAGAGTGAGCGAAGCGGGTCGGAAACGGTTCTGGACGATCTGCCGCTCTTTTCTGCGGCGCCCGCCGCGGCGCCGGTCAAGGTGCCGAAGACCAGCGCCTTGCTCGACGGGGTCAACCCGGACGACCTCACGCCCCGGGAAGCCCTGGAGCTTGTATACCGGCTGAAGTCGGAACTCGGCTGAGGGTATCCCGGGCTCGGCCCGGGACTTCTTTCAACCAGCGAGAGGTAACGATACGTTCAGCCTTGCCTAAGTCTGAGCTGGCATCGAGCTTACGCCAACCTGTGCGGGCCGCAGCAGCCGGTCGTGCAGAACGAAGCCGTCGGCCATGACCTGAATGATCTCGCCCGCCCGTGTTCCCGGAACCGGCGCCTCGAACATTGCCTGATGGAGCTGCGGGTCGAATTTTTCGCCGACTTCCGGCGTAACGGGTTCGATTCCGTGCTTGCGGAACACGCTGATGAGCTCCTTCATCGTCAGCTCCACGCCTTCGATCAGCGCGCCCGAGACTTCACGTTGCTCATCGGTCGCCGTCTCCAGGGCCCGCTTCAAGTTATCGAATACTGGCAGCAGGTCACGCGAGAGCTTCGCCCCGCCATATTGCTCGGCCTCGCGCCGGTCGCGGTCGCCCCGCTTGCGGGCGTTTTCGGCATCCGCCAGCGCACGCATGAACCGGTCGCGCATCTCGTCGCGCTCATTGGTGAGTTGTTCGATAATATCTCCAAGGTCTTCCGCGACATCGGTTTCGCCTTCGACCAGAGGTTCGTCTTCTGCCGCATCGACCCCGGGGTCGTGCATCTTGATGTCTTCGTCGTCTTTCTTCTTCGCCTCAGCCATGTACCTCACCCGTCATCCGCGGTCGGAGAGAATCTTGCCCACAAGCTGCGCCGTGTAATCGACGATGGGAACGATCCGCCCGTAATTGAGGCGGGTGGGGCCTATCACGCCCACCGCGCCGATGATCTTGCGATCCGAGTTCATATAAGGAGAGACCACCAGAGAGGAACCGGAAAGTGAGAATAACTTGTTCTCCGATCCGATAAAAATTCGCACCCCGTCCCCTTCCTGGGTGAGGTCGAGAAACTCTGCGATGTCGCGCTTCCGCTCGAGATCGTCGAACAGGGTGCGGATGCGCTCGAGCTCCTCGCTTTCGGCTCCTTCTTCGAGAAGGTTCGATCTTCCCCTGACGATCAGGCGTTCCTGCGCCTGTCCGTCGTTTTCCCAGATAGCCTGACCGGTCTCGACGAGATCGCGGGCGAGACTGTCGAGTTCCTGTCTGCGGGTCCGGATCTCCTTGCGGACAACGTCGGCGAGTTCGGGCAGCGTGTGACCTTCGGCTATGGCGTTGAGAAAATTCGCGGCTTCCCGCATCGACGCCGGGGTTTGCCCGAGAGGAGGGCGGAAAACGCGGTTCTCGACGTGGCCATCCGCGAAGACGAGGACGACGAGGGCGCGGTCAGGCGCGAGGGAAACGAATTCGACATGTCGTATCGGGGCTTCGTATTTCGGGGCGAGGACGAGGCTTGCCCCCCGGGTGATACCCGAGAGCGCCGAGCCCACCCTGTCGAGAAGTGTCCCGACGTCGCCCTCGTTGGTGCCGAGCGTCTTGTCGATGCGCTCGCGGTCGGTCTCGGTAAGATCGCCCATTTCGAGAAGGCCGTCGACGAACATGCGAAGCCCCGCCTGGGTCGGCACCCGGCCCGCGGACACATGAGGGCTGCCCAGAAGGCCGAGCAGCTCCAGATCCTGCATCACGTTGCGCACGGTGGCCGCCGAGACCTGCTCGGACATCGTTCGCGTCAGGGTGCGCGAGCCTACGGGATCTCCACTGTCCAGATAACCCTCGACAACGCGCCGGAAGACCTCACGACTGCGCTCGTTGAGTTCAGAAAGGCTGGGCGTTCCGTCGGTCATGACAGAACGGAGATAAGTGCCATGGGTGACCGGCGTCAATCGGGCTTGCAAGCCGGGGGCGGGCCCCGGTATTGGGCGGGCACCCTTGGAGAGGATATTTCATGCGCCCGTCCGGCAGAGCAACGAACGAAATGCGGCCTGTCTCGATCGAGACAGGCATTACCCGGCACGCCGAGGGCTCCTGCCTCATTCGTTGCGGTGACACTCATGTGCTCTGCACGGCGAGTGTTGACGCGAAGGTGCCGCACTGGATGAAGAACTCCGGCCTCGGCTGGGTAACTGCGGAGTACGGAATGCTGCCGCGGGCGACCCATAGCCGCATGCGGCGTGAAGCGAAGAACGGGCAGTCTGGCAGAACGCAGGAAATTCAAAGGCTTATTGGCCGATCACTGCGGGCCGGGGTCGACCGGGTAGCGCTCGGCGAGCGTATGATCACGGTCGATTGCGATGTCATTCAGGCCGATGGCGGCACACGTTGTGCGGCAATCAGCGGGGGCTGGGTGGCGCTGAGGCTGGCGGTCGACCGGTTGATGGCGGCGGGCGACATTTCATCCGACCCGCTCACCGATCATGTCGCAGCGGTCTCCTGTGGGGTCTACGGTGGACAGACCGTTCTCGACCTTGACTACCCCGAGGACAGTGAGGCTGGCGTGGATGGCAATTTCGTGATGACCGGCGCGGGGCGGCTGGTCGAAGTCCAGATGTCGGCGGAAGGCTCGACCTTCTCGCGTGACGAACTGTCTGCGCTCATAGACCTCGCTTCGGCGGGGAGCGGTGAGCTCGTGACGGCACAGAAGGAGGCTACCGGACGTTGAGGCGGTTCGAAGGAGATACTCTGCTCGTCGCCACGCACAATGCCGGCAAACTCGAGGAAATCTCGGCTCTTCTCGAACCATTGGGGATCGCGGTGACGTCCGCGAAGGAACACGGATTGCCGGAGCCCGAAGAAGTCGGGACAAGCTTCGTGGAAAATGCGCGGATCAAGGCCCACGCGGCGGCGCGTGCCACCGGGCTTCCGGCGCTTTCTGACGATTCCGGCATAGAGATTGATGCGCTCGGCGGAGCGCCGGGGGTTTATACCGCCGATTGGGCGGAGACGCCGGATGGCCGGGATTTCGCCCTGGCGATGCGCCGGACGTGGGAGCGGATCGGCCGCTCGGGTGTTGAGCCGCCCTTTCCCGCGCGGTTTCGCGCAACGCTTGTACTTGCCTGGCCGGACGGTCATGACGAAGTGTTCGAGGGTAAGGCGGAGGGTCAAATCGTATGGCCAATGCGCGGCGACCAGGGCCATGGTTACGACCCGATTTTTCAGCCCGAGGGCTTCGATATCACGTTCGGCGAAATGGATCGGTGGGAAAAGAACCGTCGGTCGCACCGGGCTGATGCCTTCGGAAAGCTGGTCGCGGCCCTTGGGCGCTGAACCGTGGCAGATGGCGGGCTTCGGGCTCTACGTGCACTGGCCATTCTGCCAGTCGAAATGCCCTTACTGCGACTTCAATTCCCACGTGGTCGGGTCCGTGGATCAGGACGCCTGGGCGCGGGCCCTGCTCTCCGAGATCTACCGGGTCGGGAGGGAGTTGGGCCGCAGACCGCTCTCGACGATCTTCTTCGGCGGCGGAACTCCCAGCCTGATGCCCGACTCGACCGTGGCAGCCGTGATCGAGGCGGCGACGGACGTCTTCGCCCCGACGAACGACCTTGAGATCACGCTCGAGGCCAACCCGGGTTCGGTCGAGGCAGGTCGGTTCCGTGGCTATCGTGCGGCGGGCGTCAACCGGGTATCTCTTGGTGTACAGGCCCTGCGCAATGATGCCCTGCGGGCGCTGGGGCGGCTTCATTCCGCGGCAGAGGCCCGCACCGCGCTCGAGGTCGCCGTGAACACCTTCGACCGGGTGAGTTTCGACCTCATTTATGCGCGTCAGGGCCAGACGGTGGCAGAGTGGGAGGGGGAGCTTGCCGAGGCGCTTGCCCTGAACACCGGTCATCTCTCACTCTACCAGCTGACCATAGAGCCCGGCACCGCGTTCGGCGATCGCTTCGCACGAGGTCGCCTCCCCGGTCTTCCCGATGAGGAAGCCGGCGCGGACATGTACGAGTTGACACAGGCGCTCACGCTCGCTGCCGGCCTGCCGGCTTACGAAATCTCGAACCACGCGCGGCCCGGTTCAGAATGTAAACACAATCTGATTTATTGGCGCTCGGGTGATTACGCCGGAATCGGTCCCGGTGCCCACGGCAGGCTGACTTCCGGACAACACAGATACGCCACCGAAGCGATCCGTGCCCCGGGTGCCTGGCTCGACTCCGTCATCGCGCACGGTACGGGTGAGGCGGCGCGCTCAATCGTCCCGGAGGAAGAACAACTCGAGGAGAGGCTGATGATGGGGTTGCGGCTGGTCGAGGGCATCGACCTCGCCACCCTCCCCGGACTCGATCAGGAGCGCCTCGCCGGCCTTGAGCGCGGCGGCTGGATCTCGCGAAAGGACAGGGCTCTCGCGGCGACCCCTGCGGGCCGTCCGGTTCTTGACGCTGTCCTCAGGGAGATCCTCGCCTAGCGCGCAGCAGACAGCTTTCCGCAAAGATCGTCGAGCTCTTCCAGTGACTTGTAGCGGATCGAGATTTTTCCCGCCGCCCCGCTGTGCTCGATCGCGACCTTGTATCCGAGGGCTGCCGAGAGGTCGGCCTCGAGCGCGCGCGTGTCGGCGTCCTTTTCATCGGTCTTCGATGAGCGACCGGCCTTACCGTCGTCCCGGCCATCGCGTGTGCCGCGTTTGGCGAGCTTTTCGGTGTCCCGCACGCTCAAGGTCTTTGCAACGACCATTTGAGCGAGGGCCGAGGGGTCTTCAGAGGTGATCAGGGCGCGCGCGTGGCCGGCGGTCAGCCGTCCTTCCTTGAGGTGCTCGAGCACGTCCTGTGGCAGGCTCAGAAGCCGCATGAGGTTGGCGATGTGACTGCGGCTCTTTCCGAGCGCTTCGGCCATCTGTTCCTGGGTGTGACCGAACTTGTCGATGAGCTGCCGGTAACCGTGAGCTTCTTCCACGGGATTGAGATCGGCCCGCTGGATGTTCTCGATGATCGCGACTTCGAGCACTTCCGTGTCGGTGAATTCCCGAAGGATCACGGGGATGTGGTGAACTTGCGCTTTTTGCGCGGCCCGCCACCGACGCTCGCCGGCAACGATCTCGTAGTGATCCGGTCTCTCGGGATGAGCGCGAACGATGAGCGGCTGGATGATCCCCCGGGCGGCAATGCTCTCGGCCAGCTCCGCGAGCGCGGGGCCGTCGAAACGACGGCGGGGCTGGTCCGGGTTCGGGTGGAGGCGCTCGATCGGCACCTTGCGGTCGGCCGGGCGTGGAGCCTCGGGCGCTGAGGGCGTTTCTGCGTCCGCCGTTGTCGAACCCACGTCGGCCATCAGGGCGGAAAGTCCGCGCCCGAGTCCGCGGCGCTCTGCTCTTGCCTCTGCCATATCTACCTCATCTAGATGTATGTTAGACGCGATATACCATTTCTTGTGCTAGCGCGCGATAAGCAATGCTGCCTTTCGACATTGGGTCATATTCGACAACCGGCATGGCGTAGGATGGCGCTTCGCTCACCCGAACATTTCTGGGCACTTTGGTTCTGAATACCAGCTCGCCGAGTGTGTCTCGAGCGTCCTTTTCGACCATCTGACTCAAACGGTTGCGTCCGTCGAACATGGTGAGGACGACGCCTTCGATCCGCAGGTCGGGGTTTGCCGAGGCCCGCACCTGGCGAACGGTGAGCATCAACTGAGAGAGGCCCTCCAGGGCGAAAAACTCACTCTGGAGCGGGACGAGAACCGAGTCCGCTGCAACCATGGCGTTGATCGTGAGCATGGAGAGTGACGGCGGGCAGTCGATGAGTATGTAGTCGAGGCTGTAACGATCGAGCTCCGGCGTGCGCAAGGCGCTTCGCAACAGGAAGCTCCTGCGCTCGTTCTCCACCATTTCGATATCCGCCGAACTGAGATCTGTCGTCGCCGGCGCGAGCAGAAGGCCCTCGACGTTCGTTGGCCGGACCACCTTTTCCAGCGGCGCCGCATCGAGCAACAGGTCGTAGGTGGTGAGCCCCCTGTCCTTCGAGCCGATACCCAGGCCCGTTGACGCATTCCCCTGGGGGTCAATGTCCACAAGGAGGACGTTAAGGCCCTCTTCCGCAAGCGCGGCCCCGAGGTTTATCGCCGTTGTCGTTTTTCCTACCCCGCCCTTTTGGTTGGCAATGGCCACGATTTTCACGCGCTTGCGTGTTTGCGGGTCAGACACGTTTGAGATCTCCGATCTTCAGGATCACGGCCTCGGGGTCCGTGTCGCTCGGGATCTTTTCGCAGGCGAAGGTCCAGCAATCAAGCGCCTCTTGGAGTTCGGCATCAGCATTTCGGCCCTTTGGGAAAAGCGCAATGCCCCCATCCGCGAGATGGGGTGCTGCCAGGCCGAGAAGGCGCGGCAACGGCGCGAGGGCTCGTGCGGACACGACGTCGGCGGCAAGCGGGGCGGTCGCCTCGATGCGCTGGTTAAGAACAGTAGCTTCGGCACCGACCTCCCTGAGCGCTGTCCGCAGGAAGGTTGCCTTGCGTGCGTCGCTTTCAACAAGGACAATTTCGCGAGGGCCGGCCAGTTCTCGGGCCAGTATGGCGATCACGACCCCGGGCAGCCCTCCGCCGGTGCCGAGATCGGCCCACCTTCCCCAGCCGTCCGGCGCGCGATGCAACAACTGAGCGCTGTCGAGAATGTGCCTGTGCCAGATATCATCCAGCGTTGTGCGGGAAACCAGATTGATCCGTGTCGTCCAGTGAGCGAGAAGATCCTTGAATGTTTCAAGTCTCGCTTCTGTTTCACGTGAAACATTCACGCTCAGGCCGATTTTCGCCGCGCCTGGCGCAAGCGGGCAAGAATGAGCGTCAGGGCCGCCGGCGTTACCCCCTCCACTCTGGAGGCCTGCCCCAGAGTTTCCGGCCGGGAGGCTTCGAGCTTGGCCTTGAGTTCGTTCGAAAGCCCTTGAAGCCCCCCGTAATCGAAATCGTCCGGAATCCCTTCCGCCTCGTCGCGCTCCAGCGCCAGAGCATCCCGATCCTGCCTTTTGAGATAACTTGCATACAGAGCGTCACGAGACATCTGCTCACGAATTTCCGGAGAATGGCGCGCGAGCTGCGGCACGAGGTTCGACAAGGTGTCAAAGTCGATAGACGGGAAGCTCAGGAATTCGAAGGCGGACCGGCGGCCACCATCTGCCGCGATATCCACGCCCGACGCAGCAAGCTCACGCGGCGTGAGCGAAGCCTGCTCGAGATCCTGCCTTGCTGCCGCCAGGGCGTTCGATTTCTCTGCGAACGCCCGGCGGCGCACCTCGCCCACAATACCGTACTCCAGCCCGAGCGGCGTCAGCCGCTGATCGGCGTTGTCGGCTCGTAGCGAAAGCCGATACTCGGCACGTGATGTGAACATCCGATATGGCTCCGACACACCTCGAGTGATCAGGTCGTCGACCATCACCCCGATGTAAGAGGAGCGTCGGTCAAACGTGACCGGCTCATCGCCAAGGGATGTGCGCGCCGCGTTCAGGCCGGCCACCAGACCCTGTCCGGCGGCCTCTTCATAGCCCGTAGTCCCATTGATCTGGCCCGCGAGATAGAGCCCGGGGACATCTCGCAACTCTAGTGTCGCGCGAAGTGATCGCGGGTCAACATAATCGTACTCGATCGCATAGCCCGGCTGCGTGATACTAGCACCCTCCAAGCCCTGGATGGAGTGCACATACGCCTCCTGAACCTCAACAGGCAGCGAGGTGGAAATGCCGTTGGGGTAGATCGTATTGCCTTGCAGGCTTTCGGGCTCGAGGAAGATCTGATGCGACGCCTTGTCTGCAAACCGAACGATCTTGTCCTCGATCGACGGACAATAGCGGGGTCCTGCGCCCTCGATATGGCCCCCGTACATCGCCGACCTGTGCAGGTTTTCCCGAATGATCGCGTGGGTTTCTTCATTGGTTTGCGTTATGCCGCATGAGACTTGTCGAAGCTTCGGAGCAGAGTTCAGGAATGAAAAAACGGCGGGGTCGTCGTCCCCGCGCTGCTCCGTCACTGCCGACCAGTCAATTGTCCGTCCATCAAGGCGTGGCGGTGTCCCTGTCTTCAGGCGGCCAAGCGGCAACCCGAAATCATCGATGCGCTCAGCCAGGCGCACAGACGCATTATCGCCCATCCGCCCGGCCGATCGCGTCTCTTCACCGAGGTGGATGCGCCCGCGAAGGAATGTGCCCGTGGTCAGAACAGTGCTCGCCGCGCGCAGGACCACACCGTCGGCCAGGCGCAGGCCGGTCACACGAGATCTCTCGACCAAGAGATCGACGGCTTCGCCCTCAATGATCCGAATTCGGTCCGACGCGTCCAGGATGGCGCAAATGGCTTGTTGGTAAGCCATCCGGTCAGCCTGAGCCCTCGGCCCTTGAACGGCCGGGCCCTTGCGCCGGTTCAGTAGCCTGTACTGGATCCCAGCCTGATCGGCAGCTTGCCCCATGACGCCGTCAAGCGCATCAATTTCGCGTACAAGGTGTCCCTTGCCCAAGCCCCCGATTGCGGGATTGCAGGACATGACACCGATGGTCTTCCTCTGAAGCGTAACCAGCCCGACCCGGGCTCCGGCTCGCGCCGCGACATGAGCCGCTTCCGTGCCGGCGTGGCCGCCGCCGACCACAAGAACGTCAAACTCCTGTTTCACGTGAAACATCCTACTTGCCGATGCAAAAGCTCAGAAAAATCTCGTCGAGCAGGTTTTCAACCCCGATCCGGCCGACCAGCGCCTCCAGCGCCCGGGCTGCCCGGCGCAAGTCTTCTGCAACAATCTCTGGCGAATCAAACCCGCTTTCAAGGTGAAGTATAGCATCATCCAGGGCCTCGAGCGCCGCGCGTGAGGCGACACGGTGCCGCTCGCGATCGAACACACCGGCATTCTGGCTGCGCGCGGAAAGGATCTGACCGATCTCCTCGACCAAAGCATCCACCCCTGCCCCGGTCAGGCCCGAAACGCCTTCCTCCAAGGACCCCGAATTGTCGGCTTTTGCCTTCAGCACGAGATCCTCTTTCATCGGAGCGAGTTCTGGCGGGGCGTCCGATCCGACGAGAATGATCCGCAGGTCAGCCCCTGCTGCCCGGTCTCTGGCGCGCTCCACACCGATCGACTCCACCGGATCGTCGGTGCTCCGCAACCCGGCCGTATCGAGAAGCGTCACCGCAAGGCCGGCAATCTCCATACGGACCTCTATGACGTCCCGGGTCGTCCCCGCAACATCCGACGTGATCGCTGCATCTCGCCCGGCCAGCCGATTCAGGAGAGTCGACTTGCCGATGTTGGGCGCTCCGACAATGGCGACCTCGAACCCCAGCCGCACCCGCTCGGCTGCACCGGAACCGGCAAGTTCGGAGGCAATACCTCGCCGCGCCCGCACCGCGAGGCTTTTCGCTTCACCAAGCACATCGTCCGGGATCTCTTCATCGGCGAAGTCGATTGTCGTCTCGGCCAGCGCTGCGGCGCGGATGAGATCCGACCGCCAGCTTTCCGCCTGGGCAGCCAGCCCACCGCCCAGCGCCCGAAGCGCCCGCTGACGCTGCGCCTCGGTCTCGGCATCGATGAGATCCGCCAGACCCTCGACCGCACCCAGGTCCAGTCGCTCATTGGCAAGGGCACGACGGGTGAACTCTCCCGCCTCCGCCATCCTGCATCCCGGTTCCGATGAAAGGGCCTCCAGGGCCATCCTTTGTACCGCGATACTTCCGTGAAGATGCCATTCGGCAACCGGTTCGCCGGTGAAGCTGTCCCCCGCCGCGAAGACGACGACCAGAGCTTCGTCAAGCGCGGTGCCGTCCGGGAGAACCAGCCGCCTCAACCGCAACTCCCGCGGCTTTGGCAGGCTCCCTGCATAGCGCTCGGTTACCGTGTGAGATGCCGGGCCCGAAAGACGCAAAACCGCCACACCCGCTTTGCCCGGCGCCGTGGAGATCGCGAAAATTGTATCCATTTCCTGTTTATTTACAACAGGTTAAGTGTTCATGGAATCGAAGAAATCCGAGTTTGTCTTCGTCTGTTTCAGTTTGCCGAGCAGGAACTCGATTGCGTCAGTCGTCCCCATCGGGTTCAGGATTCGCCGAAGAACGAACGTCTTCGCGAGGTCACCCTTCTCCACCAGCAACTCTTCCTTGCGGGTTCCGGACTTCAGGATGTCCATGGCCGGGTACACACGCTTGTCTGCGACCTTCCGGTCGAGAACGATCTCGGAATTGCCGGTGCCCTTGAACTCCTCGAAAATGACCTCGTCCATCCGGGACCCCGTGTCGATGAGAGCGGTCGCGATGATTGTCAGCGACCCGCCCTCCTCGATGTTCCGCGCCGCGCCGAAAAAGCGCTTCGGGCGCTGAAGTGCATTCGCGTCGACACCGCCCGTGAGGACCTTGCCCGAAGATGGGACGACCGTGTTGAACGCACGGCCAAGTCGCGTGATCGAGTCGAGCAATATCACCACGTCTCGCTTGTGCTCCACCAGGCGCTTGGCCTTCTCGATCACCATGTCGGAGACCGCCACGTGGCGCGTGGCCGGCTCATCGAAGGTCGAGGATACAACCTCGCCCTTCACCGACCGCTGCATGTCCGTGACCTCTTCCGGGCGTTCGTCTATCAACAGAACGATGAGGTAGCATTCCGGGTGGTTCACCTCGATCGAACGCGCGATGTTCTGCAACAAGACCGTCTTGCCGGTGCGCGGCGGCGCCACGATCAGGCATCGTTGACCCTTGCCGATGGGCGAGACCAGGTCGATGACACGGGCCGACTTGTCCTTGATCGTCGGGTCCTCGATTTCCATGGTCAGCCGCTCATCGGGGTAGAGCGGTGTGAGGTTGTCGAAGCTTACCTTGTGGCGCGCCCTGTCCGGGTCCTCGAAATTGATCGTTTCGACCTTGGTGAGCGCGAAGTACCGTTCGCTGTCGGCCGGGCCACGGATCACACCTTCCACGCTGTCACCGGTCCGGAGCGAGTGCTGGCGGATCATGTCGGGTGAAACATAGATATCATCCGGGCCCGGCAGATAATTCGCTTCGGGGGAGCGGAGGAACCCGAACCCGTCCTGCAGCACTTCGAGCACTCCGTCGCCGCCGATCACCCAGTCTTCCTCGGCGCGCTCTTTCAGGATCGAGAACATCATCTCGCCCTTCCGCATGGTCGAGGCGTTCTCGATCTCGAGTTCTTCCGCGAGGGAAAGAAGTTCTTTCGGACTCTGCGACTTGAGGTCGGCGAGATTCACGCGGTCTGAGCTCATGGAGGTCTCCGCACCCGATCGGACCGGGTGTTGCTAGATCTTCTATAGGGATGCAGCCGGTCGGACGACCGGCGAACCGGGAGATAGGCAGTTTGACTACCTCTGTCAATCGCGTCGCTAGAACGGTTTCACGATCACGGAAACCACAATCAGAACGAGGAGGATTGTGGGAACCTCGTTCATGATGCGGTACGTGCGACCTTCCCGCGTATTCGACCCCGAAGCGAAATCCTTCCTGCGCCGGCCGAGCCAGTGGTGGAACCAGGTCATGCCGACAATGCCCGCCGCCTTCGTCCAGGGCCAGACCGAGAGCCAGTCGACAACACCGGGGGTTGCGACGAGCAGCAGACCGAAGGCCCAGCTCGCGATCATCGCGGGGTTCATGATGAAACGAAGAAGCTTCATCTCCATGGTCTGGAAAAGCGCGTCGGTATCGGTTCCCGACCCGACCTTCTCGACGTGGTAGACATAGAGGCGGGGAAGATAGAACAGACCGGCCATCCACGCGATCACCGAGATCACATGCAGGCTCTTTGTCCAAGGGTAAAGCAGGGAAAGCAGATCGCTCATCCGGACCACTTATCTTAACATGTCTTTAAGAGAAAGATTTGGTGTTTGTAGGGCCTGTGGGCGATGTGGATCCTTGATCTGCCCCCAGAGTTCTTCCCAGCCCGGCAAGGTCTGACCGATAAGGATGATTCGTGAACATCACCGAAACCGCCACGAATAAATTAATTTTATCAGATACTTACTGGTACCCTTACCGGGAAAACCCTGTGGAGGAATCCGGCGGGCCGCCAAGGCGAAGGGTTATCCCAAACTGGCCGGGCAAGAACGCGCACGGTGGACAGAAGCCGGGCAATTTCCTAGACGGAACCCCTCCCAGCCCCGGGGTACCGAGAGAAGCGACATGTCCACGAAGTATGCCGGAGAACTCCCCGCTTTACCCCCAGGGTCTTCCCGGTGACGCTCGTTCTCGCGTCTCGGTCCGAAAGTCGCCGCGCGCTCCTCGCGGCTGCGAACGTTCCCTTCGATGTGGAGAGGCCGCGGGTGGACGAAACGGCTATCCGCGACGCCATGGTGGCGGACGGTGCAGCTGCGCGAGACATCGCCGATGCGCTGGCCGAGGCAAAGGCCCGAAAGATTTCACCGCGCCGGCCGGAGGATATCGTGATCGGGTGTGACCAGGTCCTCGAACATCGCGGCTCGGTTCTGTCGAAGCCGGGTTCGCGCGAGGAGGCGGCTGCGCAGCTCCGGGCGCTTTCCGGCGAGGGTCACACCCTGATGTCGGCGGCTGTCGCCTATGAGGGAGCAGAGCCGGTCTGGCGCCACATCGGCGTCGCCCGGATGCGGATGCGGCAACTCTCGGAAGCGTATATCGAGGAATACCTCGATCGGAACTGGCCCGACATCGCAAGCAGCGTTGGCAGCTACAAGCTCGAGGCGGAAGGGGTACGCCTCTTCACGCAGGTTCAGGGTGACTACTTCACAGTTCTTGGCCTTCCGCTACTCGAGCTTCTGTCGTGGCTCGCGCTCAGGGGGGAGATAACCACATGAGCGATTTTCGTATTCCGCTGGCAGGTGTCGTGGGCTCACCCGTGGCGCACTCCCGATCACCCAGGCTTCACCGTTACTGGCTGCGCAAATACGGAATCCCGGGCTACTACATTCCGATGGACATCGCCGCTGGCGACCTCGCCGAGGCGTTCGCGACCTTGCCCAAACTCGGTTTCGTTGGCGTGAACGTCACCATTCCCCACAAGGAACGGATACTCGAGTTCGCCGATATCGTGACGGACCGCGCCGCTCTGATGGGGGCCGCGAACACGATCATCTTCCGCGATGACGGAAAGGTGCACGCCGACAACACGGACGGATACGGCTTCATCGAGAATCTGCGACACGGGGTGCCTGACTGGTCCCCGAAATCCGGTCCGGCCGCGGTGGTGGGCGCGGGTGGTGCCGCACGGGCGGTGATTGCCTCCCTGCTCGATGGCGGTGCCCCCGAGATACGGGTCACGAACAGAACGCGTGCCCGCGCGGACGCGCTCCGCGCCGAGTTCGGCGCGCGTGTCCAGGTCTTCGACTGGGTCGCGGCTGGCAATGCCATTGAAGGGGCAGCCACGATCGTCAATGCGAGCTCTCTCGGAATGACCGGAAAACCATCCTTCCGTGTCCCGCTTGACGGGCTTTCTCCGAACGCGGTCGTGACCGATCTCGTATACACGCCCCTGGACACCCAGCTTCTCGAGGAGGCCCGAAAAACGGGATGCCGGACGGTCGACGGTCTCGGAATGCTGATTCATCAGGCCGTCCCGGCGTTCGAGCGCTGGTTCGGATTGCGGCCCGAGGTCGATGCGGGTGTGAGGTCGGCGGTTCTGAGCCCGTGACGCGCCCATTCGTTCTTGGCCTGACAGGGTCCATCGGGATGGGAAAATCAACCACGGCAGAGATTTTTCGCGACGAGGGCGTGCCGGTCTGGGATGCGGACAGCGCTGTCGCCGAGCTTTACGCAAAAGGCGGGGAGGCCGTGGAAGCCATCGCCTCCCGGCGACCTGAAGCGGTGCACGAGGGCCAGGTCGACCGGAGTGCCCTCAAGGCCTGGATTTCAGAGGACCCCGAGGCTCTCGCGGAACTCGAAGAGATCGTTCACCCCCTTGTCGCGAAGGATCGGGAGAAGTTTCTGAAGGACACCGACGCCCCGGTCGTTCTGGCCGACATACCGCTGCTCTTCGAAACCGGCGCGGACGATGATGTCGATGCCGTGGTTGTCGTCACCGCACCTGCGGAGGTGCAGCGGAAGCGGGTTCTGGCGCGGCCGGGCATGACGGATGAGATGTTCGAGACAATTCTCGCGCGCCAGCTGCCGGACGAACGGAAGCGGGCGCGCGGAGACTTCATCGTCGAAACACTGACCATGGACGGAGCCCGCGCGGCTGTGCGAGAGATATTGAAGACCGTGAGGGCGAGAGCAAATGCGCGAAATCGTACTTGATACCGAGACGACGGGGCTCGACCCGAATGCCGGAGATCGGATAGTCGAGATCGGCGCGGTCGAACTCAATGGCCACGTTCCCACCGGGCGCACATTTCACGAATACATAAATCCCGAACGGACGATGTCGGAGGGAGCCTTCGCGGTGCACGGCCTCGGAGACGACTTTCTCCGCACGAAACCGGTGTTCCGCCAGGTCGCCCTCGCGTTCCTCGACTTCCTGGGGGATGCGAAACTCATCATTCACAATGCCGCGTTCGACATGAAATTCATCAACGCCGAGCTTGTCTGGGCTGGCCTCGCGGCGCTGCCCGTCGACCGTGCGGTCGACACTCTCGAAATCGCGAGACGGAAGTTTCCGGGCTCGCCGGCGTCGCTGGACGCGCTTTGTCGGCGATTTTCCATCGACAACTCGGCGAGAACCCTTCACGGGGCCCTGCTCGATTCGGAAATTCTCGCGGAGATCTATCTCGAACTCATCGGCGGCCGGCAACCTGACTTTGGCCTGATCAGCGTGGAGCGTACCAGCGCACAGGATGCGGCCACCGGCGGGCTTGCAAAAAGATCGCGCCCCGAGCCGCTTCCTGCCCGCCTGTCAGATGCCGAACGCGATGCCCACCGCGCCTTTGTCGAGGCAATGGGAAATGAAGCGATTTGGGCGCGGCTTCAGGACGCCTAGTTGATCTTTGCCGGATCGCCGGGCCCTTCGTCCTTGGCCGCCTGCGACCGCTGGGCGACCGTCTGGCGGTAGAGGCTGATAAAGTCGATGTTGTCGATGTTGAGCGGCGGGAAGCCACCATCCCGCGAAACATCCGAGATGATTCGGCGGATGAACGGAAAGAGCATTCGCGGACATTCGATGAGCAGGAACGGGTGGAGCTGCTCGTCGGGCACGTGCTCGATCAGGAATATGCCGCCGTATTCAAGCTCGAGCACGAAGAGGGACTCGCCCCCCTCCTTGTTCTTTGACGTCACGTTGAACTTCGCAATGACGTCATACTGATTCTCGACCGAGCGCTTGCGGGCATCGAGCGAAACCTGCACCTGCACGTCGGGCTGGACCTGGCCCTCCACCGGCTTCTGGGCAAGAATGTTCTCGAAAGAGAGATCCCGGATATATTGCCCGAGTATCTGCATCTTGATCTGCGGTTTTTGCGCCGCGGTATCCGGTTCGGCCATCAAAACAACCTTCAGCTGGGGTTCGCAGGGTCTCTAGCAGAGGGGGAAGACGCCCTCAATCCCGGGTCCAGCCCGACGGACCGTCGCGTCGCGAGGGCGGCACCTCTTCGAAACTGCCCTCGATGGTCTGGTCGTCCGGTCCGGCCCCCGGCCCGGGGCGCCGGCCGTAGGTTACCGTCTCGACGCGTATGCGCTTGCGGATGAAGTGGTAGACGGCAGACCGGACAGGCGGGATGAGCAGCGCGAACCCCACCGCGTCGGTGAAAAAACCGGGCGTGAGAAGAAGCGCGCCCGAGAAGAGCACCATCGCGCCGTGGGCAAGCGACTCGGTCGGGTCTGAAAGCCGCTCGAATGAACCGCGCACCTGCCCGAGCACGCGGAGGCCCTGGGAGCGCACGAGAAATGTGCCGGCGATGGCGGTGAGAACGACGACGGCAAGAGTCGGCCAGAGGCCGATCAGACCTCCAACCTGGATGAACAGTGCGATCTCCACGAGGGGCACGACGAGAAACAGCAAGAAGAGCCACATATTCCACCCGATGTCGCAGGGGGCTGGCATAGACTTGAGCCCTGCGTCACCCTACATATGGTTCCTGATCGACGATTGCCATCGCGCCAACCGGGACGACTCATGAGTTCAGCCATCATCCAGCTTCTGGTCCTTGCGGGGATCGCCGTGTTTCTCATCCTAAGGCTGAGAAGTGTTCTCGGCACGAGGGACGGGTTTGAAAAACCTCCCGTATCCGGCCCCGCTTCGGGCGAGCGCCGGGTGCAACGGCCGGAATTCGACGTCATAGAGGGCGGGCCCGACCGCGACATCACCGACCATGTCGACGAGGGCACCGAGACCGCGAAAGCGTTGGCGGCGATGAAAGCCGTCGACCCCGACTTCAACGTCCGGGAATTTCTCGAAGGTGCGCGCGGCGCATACGAGATGATCCTGATGGCGTTCGAGGCCGGCGATATGGACGAGGTCCGCGGATTTCTGGCGGACGACGTGGCCGAAAGCTTCGACGAGGTGATCGCGCAGCGTGAGGAGCAGGGCCTGACGATCGACGCGAACTTCGTCGGCGTTCGCGAGGTGACCCTGCAGGGCGCGACGCTCGATCGCTCAACCACAGAGGGCGAAGTGACCGTGCGTTTCGTCGGAGAGCTTACCTCGGTTGTGAAGAACGCGGCGGGCGATGTTGTTGAGGGCGACCCCAACGAGATCAAGCGGCAGAGAGATGTCTGGACTTTCGCGCGGGTGATGGGGTCGGATGACCCGAACTGGCAGCTCGTCGCCACGGGAGAATGATCCGTGCGGCTGTCATGGCCGCCGTGGGCGCGGCGATGATGGCAGGCGCCGCGGCGGCAGAGGCGCGTTATTCCTTCGTCGACTGGGCCGCGCTCGAAGGCTGGGCGGAGGACGATCACGCCGCCGCCCTTTCGGTGTTCACCGAAACATGCGGCGACCTCGATGGCCCCCATTGGCCTGCGATCTGCGAGATCGCGCGAAACTCGCCGCCGGCGCGGGAGTTCTTCGAGCGGTTCTTCCTGCCGGTGATGGCCGATGACGGCAGCGAACCGCTGTTCACTGGCTATTTCGAGCCGGAGCTCGCCGGCTCTCTCGTGCCGACGCCGACCTTTCGCTACCCGCTCTACCGCCGTCCACCAGAGCTTTCCGGCGGACCCTGGCTCACGCGACGGGAGATCGAGACGACCGGCGCCCTTGATGGACGGGGGCTCGAGATCGCCTGGCTCGCAGACCCGGTCGACAAGTTCTTTCTTCAGATACAAGGCTCCGGCCGTGTCCATCTGCCGGACGGCAGTCGCCTTCGCGTCGGCTTCGGCGGCAAGAATGGCCACCCCTACAGATCGGTCGGCAACGAAATGGTTCGCCGCGGCCTTCTCGCCGCAAATCAGGTTTCCGCCCGGATGATCCGGAGTTGGGTGGCGGCGAACCCCTCCGAGGGCGCCTCGCTTCTGCGCCACAATCCATCCTATGTCTTTTTTCGGGAGGTGACCCGGGTGCCGGCACATCGCGGCCCTCTCGGAGCCATGAACCGGTCGATCACCGCGGGACGGTCAGTGGCGGTGGACCCGGATTTCACGCCCCTCGGAGCGCCCGTCTGGGTCGAAAAGGACGGCGAGGAGCCGATCCGCCGTCTTTTTGTCGCTCAGGACACGGGCTCCGCGATCAAGGGCGCACAGCGGGCCGACATCTTCTTCGGAACCGGAGACGAGGCCGGAGAGGCTGCGGGCCGCGTGCGCGACAGGGGCCGTCTCGTGGTTCTCCTGCCGATAGAGATGGCCCTCGAACTCGCGGGCGGCTGACCCATGGCGAGGCGGCGCATGCGTGAGCTTCGTCCCGAGGAGCGCCAGCTTTGGGAGAGTTATTCCCGGGACGTGCGCCCCCAGCTGCCCGGGCCGAAACCCGCCGCGGAACCTTCCCCGCCGGCGCAACCATCCGCGTCGAACCCGCCGGCCAGCCCTCTTTCGATACCCCCCTTCCGTATAGGCGAGGCGGCCCGCGGGCCCGACAGCGTGGCGGTTTCGCGCGCAGGACCGGCCTGGGACGGACCGGCGCGAATGGACCACAAGACCTTTGGCAAGATGAAGAAGGGCCGTCTGAAGCCGGATGCCCGCATCGACCTGCACGGCAAGACCGTCGATGAGGCCCATGGCCTGCTTACCGCCTTCATTCTTTCACGGCAGGGGCGCGGTGACCGCCTGGTGCTCGTGATCACCGGCAAGGGTGAGCGGGATGGCCCGGCCCCGGTCGAGCGTGGCGTGCTTCGCCGCCAGGTCCCTCATTGGCTCGCTCTGCCACCGCTGTCGTCGGCCGTGCTCGACGTCTCGCCCGCCCACAGGCGTCATGGCGGCGACGGAGCGCTCTACGTCTATCTACGTAGCCTCCGCTGAAGGTGGCCGGGCGCGGGCGACGCCGAAGGCGACAAGACCCGCGCAGAGAAGGAAGTAGACGGCAATTCCCGGCATCTGACTGGCGAATGGCAGGCCCGCGTCTATGAGAGTGCCGGTGAGCACCGGACCGACCGCCGTGCCGAACACCATGATCGCCGTGGCGAGCGACTTGATCGCCCCGAGGTGGCGGGTCCCGTAAGCCTCCGCCCAGAAGGCGGCCGGGACTGTGGAGTTCGCTCCCTGTGTGGCCCCCATGAGCATCATCGCGACGCCTGTCAGCCAGATGCTTTCGGCACCCGACATCACGAGGAAACCGATCGCCATGGGCAGGAGCACGAATGGCATCAGCCGCAGGGCTCCGAGCTTGTCTATGAGCCAGCCCGACAGCATCAGCGTGGCGATGGCGGACCCGGTGAAGAGAGGAAACATCGCCACGAGCGTGGCATGGCTCCACCCTTTCACCTCGGCGAGGTGCACCTGGTGGAAGAAGAAGGCGGTCGAAAACGCCGATGGCGCCAGAAGTGACGGAAAGACGAGCCAGAAGAGCTCGTGTCTGAAGAGGTCGCGCCGCGCCCAGTGCCTCTCGCCAAGCCCGGCCGCGCTGGTTTCGCCCGAAAGGCTTTGTGGCGTGCGCTCGAGACGCAGCAGCCGGAAAAGCAGCGGAATTGTCGCGACCGAAAGAAGTGCCGCACCCACCCAGATGAGGCGCCAGTCGTAAAGCGTCATGAGAGCGACGGCGAGAAGCGGCAGGAACGCCTCGCCCGCGGCCACGCCGAGCGATGCGATGGAGAGCGCCCTGCCCCGCATGGCCACGTACCAGCGCGCCATCGCCACGATGGCGATATGATTCGCCATGCCCTGGCCGGCCAGCCGTAGAAGGAAGACCGCGGCGACGAGCATGGCGAGGTTTCCGGCCAGCGCCATCGCGAGCGCGGCGGCGGCGAGAAGAAGCGCGACCCAGAGTCCGAGGGCCCGGGCCCGGAACCGGTCGGTCAACACCCCGGCCCAGACCATGACCGCTGCCGAGGCGAAGGTTCCGAGCGAATAGATCGCTCCCCAGCCGCCGTGGCTCAGCCCGAACTCCTCCCGGATCTCTCCGGCGAAGACAGAGATGAAAAAGGTCTGACCGAAGGAAGAGAGCAGCGTGAGAAGAGCGCCGGCCGAGAGGAACGGCGCATTCTCCCGGATGAAGCGGAGTGCTGTGGTCGGGTCATGCGGCAGCGCCACGCTACAGATCCGGCGCGAGCAGGATTTCGGTGACGTTACGCACGGTCAGTACGCTTCCGGCAAGCAGGCCAACCCGCCCTGAGCGGTCGCCTTCAAACGCTCGGTCGACATCGCCGAGGCGCCGCAGCAGCGCCAGGAGCGCAGGCGACGAAGCGGCGGTAAAATGGCCCGCACCCGTTGAAAAGGCTGTTACGTCGAGCAATGTCACGTCGAATTCAGAGAGCCTTTCCGGGTCGTCGATATTGCCGAGCCGGCGTGTCCGGCCGCTGAGCCGTGCGGCAACCTCGAGCACCCGGTCGCGCTCGGAAACGAAGATCGCGAAAGGCTGCGGCAGAGGCCCGATTCTCAGCGCCTGGATCTTGAAGACGTCGATGTCGATGTCGGGCGAAACCAGGACGACCCCGTCGATCTCGCGCTGCGGCCAACCCGGATCGGCGATGGCTATCTGTCGAAGCGCCTCCATGGTGAGCTGCGCGCCGAGGGAATGGGCGACGATCAGCACCCGCCCGGCGCCGATATCGGTGAGAAGGCGCAGAAGCTCTTCGAGACCGTCTCTGGCGAACAGGACGCTATCGCGATCGTATCCGTAGCCGAGCGGGGTTTCGTAGGTCGGCCATGAATAATGGACGGCGACCGCTGGAAGCTCGAGATCGTGGCTGAGCTGCGCGATGCGCAAGACCCCCTCCGCGAAGGTGTTGTTGAAACCGTGAACATAGACCACCACTTCGCGCTCGCGGCCGGGGCGAGCCGCAAGAGCCCGCGCGAGGTCGCGGCGAAACGCGGCGGGACCGTCATAGCGTCTGGCTTCGGTCGCCAGGAATTCGGTTTCGGGGTCGATGAAGGGCGGGTCAGGAAAGGTCACGCTTCCGGTCGTGCGCTCCGGCGGCACCGAGACCGTCCGGAAGAGGTAATCGACGGTGTCGGAACGATACCGCGAAGGGTCGCCGTTCAGGATCAGTCGCCGCGTGGTGGCAATGTATACGCCGACCTCTTCCCCGACGCCCGCGGCCTCCGGCACGACGAGAAGGTCACCCCTCGGCGAACAAGCTGAAAGAAGGAGACAGCCCAGAAGGAGGACGACACGCATGAAAGGCACCGGAACAGGTGGCGTCAGTGATAGGTGCTGCTGGCCCGGAGGCAAGCCCCGTCAGAGCACGTAGCGGCTCATGTCGGCGGATTTCGCCAGATCACCGAGATGAGTGTCGACGAACGCATCATCGACGGTGACGGTTTCGCCCGATTTGTCGGGAGCGGCGAAGGAAAGGTCTTCGAAGACCCGCTCCATCACGGTGTAGAGCCTGCGCGCGCCGATGTTCTCGATCGACTGGTTGACGTCCGCCGCGATTTTCGCCAGCGCCGCAATGCCATCTTCCGTGAAGGTAACGGTCACCATCTCCGTCGCCATGAGGGCTGTGTATTGGCGGGTGAGGGCATTGTCGGTCTCGGTGAGAATGCGCACGAAGTCTTCTTCGGTGAGCGCCCGAAGCTCCACCCGGATGGGCAGGCGGCCCTGAAGCTCCGGCAGGAGATCCGAGGGTTTGGCGATGTGAAAGGCGCCGCTGGCGATGAACAGGATATGGTCGGTTTTCACCGGCCCGTGCTTCGTCGAGACGGTGGTGCCCTCGATGAGCGGAAGAAGGTCGCGCTGGACGCCTTCGCGGGAGACATCGGCGCCGCGGGCATCCGACCGCGCGGTGACCTTGTCGATCTCGTCCAGAAACACGATTCCGTTCTGCTCGACCGCGTTCAGGGCCTCCTTGGTCACGGCCTCGTCGTCGAGAAGCTTGTCGGCTTCCTCCGAGACCAGAATGTCGTAGCTGTCAGCCACGCGCAGGCGCTTGCGGACCGTGCGGCCCTGGAACGCCTTTCCGAACAGGTCTCCAAGGTTCATGCCGGGCATGCCGCCACCCGGCTGGCCGGGAATCTCGAAGGCCGGGAACGGCGAGGAGCTGTCGGCGACGTCGAGGTCGATCACGGTGTCGTCGAGTTCGCCGGCGCGGAGTTTCTTGCGGAACATCTCCTTCGTCTGTTCCCGCGCGCCCTCACCCGCGATGGCCGCGAGCACGCGCTCCTCGGCATTCTCCTCCGCCCGCGCCTTCACGTCCTCCCGCATGTACTCGCGGGTCTGGGTGATGGCGGTCTCGACAAGGTCGCGCACGATCTGCTCGACATCCCGGCCGACATATCCGACCTCGGTGAACTTCGTTGCCTCGACCTTGAGGAATGGAGCGCGCGCGAGCTTTGCGAGCCGACGCGAGATTTCGGTCTTCCCGACGCCCGTGGGCCCGATCATCAGGATATTCTTGGGGTAGACTTCATCGCGAAGGTCGTCCGAAAGCTGCTTGCGCCGCCACCGGTTGCGAAGGGCGACCGCGACGGCGCGCTTGGCGTCCTTCTGGCCGATGATGAACCGGTCGAGTTCGGAAACGATCTCGCGGGGAGTGAGGTCGGTCATTTGGCCAGTCTTTCAACCGTGAGGTTGCCGTTGGTGTAAACGCAGATCTCGGCGGCGATTTCCATTGCGCGCCGGGCGATCGTCTCCGCATCGTCCGGCCCGTCGACGAGCGCGCGGGCGGCGGCGAGGGCGTAGTTTCCGCCCGACCCGATGGCGGTGACATCGTGCTCGGGCTCTAGAACGTCCCCTGCCCCGGTCACGACGTAAAGGTCCGCGCCGTCGGTGACGATGAGGAACGCTTCGAGCTTCTGAAGGTATTTGTCGGTCCGCCAATCCTTGGCGAGCTCGACACAGGCGCGCTGAAGCTGGCCCGGTGTGGCCTCGAGCTTCGTTTCAAGCCGCTCGAGCAGCGTGAAAGCGTCCGCGGTGGAGCCGGCGAAGCCCGCGAGGATCTCGAAGCCGCCCGGTGAAAGCCGGCGTACCTTCCGTGCGGTGCCCTTGATGACGGTCTGGCCGAGACTGACCTGACCGTCGCCGGCGATGACGACCTCGCCGCCCTTGCGGACGCCGATGATCGTGGTGCCGTGCCAACCCGGGAAGTTCTCAGCCATGATCGCCTCTGTCTGGGCCTTTGTTCTGGCGGACTATATGGCCGCGGGCGCCACGCGGCACAAGGCGCGCAAAGGAAAAGGGCGCCCGAAGGCGCCCTGCCCCTGCGGCCGGAACGGACCCTAGATGACTTCCTTGATCCAGTTCTCGAGCGCCGCCTTCGGCGCCGCTCCGGTCTTGTTCGAGACGACCTGGCCATCCTTGAACATGAACAGCGCGGGAATGCCGCGGACGCCGAGCTGGCCGGCGTTCATCTGGTCTTCGTCCACATTGACCTTGGCGACCTTGATCTTGCCCGCGTATTGCTCGGAAAGCTCCTCGAGCGCGGGGCCGATCTGCTTGCAGGGCCCGCACCAGGGCGCCCAGAAATCGACAACGACGGGAATGTCGGAGTTCTTGACTTCTGCGTCGAACGTGGCGTCGGTAACGGCGACGGTGGCCATGGCAGCCTCCTTGGCAATGACGGATCAGGGTGGGAAGGTAGGAAGCCGCCTTGCCCCCGTCAAGATGTGGCGGAACGCGCGAGAGCTGCCCTCACGATCTCGTGCGGCAATTGCATGAGGGTTCCCGTGGCCGTCCACAGAATGGCGGTCTCGATGTGTCTGTCCGGGTAGATTTCCGCAAGTGCCGATGTATAGGCGCCCATCTGGCGGAGGATGCCGGACGGCACATCTTCCGGCCGATCCGGCACCACGCGGTTCGACTTGAAATCGATGGCGAGGATGCGGCCGGCCTCGACGCATAGCCGATCTATCGTGCCTCGAAGCGGACGACCGTCGAGCGTGGCGGCGAAGGAGACTTCGGCAAGGGTATCTGGCGAGAAGACATGCGCCAGATGCGGCGCGCCGAAGAGCCGCTCGGCATCGGCCAATAGACGGGCGCGCAGGTCGGGGTCGGTTGCGGGCAGGAGTGCGGCGGCGTGGGCGACGCGAAGTTCGGCGGGCAGACCGGGCAGGTGTTCGAGAAGGAGGTGAAGCGCGGTGCCGTAGGCCAGCGGGTCACCCTCCCCGGCCGCCACGGCCTCGCCCGAAAGAACCTTCTCTCCACCGAGATCCGATGGCGAGAGCGGGCGCTCTTCCTCGGGAGGCGCCCGGTCGGGGCGGTCGACCCAGACGGGATAGGCCGTTTCATCCTGCCAGGTGTCCTCGCTCTCTGCCCGCGCGCCCGACCAGACACCGCGCTGCAGGCGCATGATTTCGGCGCCGCCCGGGAGCGTCGCCGGCGCGGCATGGGCCTGGGTCAGCCCGTCGGCGACGGCTTCGTACCAGGTGTCGCCCTTCGTCGGAGCCTTCCCCGCCCCGGCGACGACAAGCCAGCTTTCGGCCCTTGTCATCGCGACGTAAAGGAGCCGGCGCCGCTCTTCCTCTTCGGCCCGCTTTCGCGCATCTGCGGCTTCCGCGAGGGCGGCGGGGCGTTCCGCGCGCGGCAGCGACCAGAACGGCACGCCGGTTTCGGTCGTCAGAACATGGCGGGGCCGCTCGCGATCGTCGCGCAGCGTGTCGGGGAGAATGACGATCGGGCTCTCGAGGCCCTTGGCCCCGTGAACCGTCATCACCCGGATCCCCGCATCTGCGCCGGCGGACTGGCGCTTGATCTCGATCGAATGACTTTCGTGCCAGGCCAGAAAGCCGGCGAGACTCGGGGGTGCGGATTGCTCGTAGCGCATCGTCTCCCCCAAGAGCGCGTCTATGCCCTCCTCCGCCTCGACCCCGAGCCGGGCGAGCAACCTTGCGCGGCCGCCATGGCGGGTGAGCAGACGCTCGACAAGCTCGTGGGGGCGGAGGAAGTCGGCCTGCCCGCGCAGATCATTCAGAATTTCGAGGGTTGGGCCATGCCGATCGCCCGCGTTCCGCAACGCCTCCCAGAGAAAGCTCCCGCGAGGCCGGGCGAGCCTGTAGAGATCCCGCTCGGACCAGCCGAAGAGCGGCGAGCGAAGTGCGGTGGCCAGCGCGAGGTCGTCTTCGGGAAGTGCCAGAAAGGACAGGGTGGCGACGATGTCGCGTGCGGCCAGCTCTGACTGAATGCGCATCCTGTCGGCGCCGGCCACGTTGAGCCCGGCAGTCTTGCAGGCTCGGATGATCTGGTGAAAGAGGGCATTCCGCCCCTGCACGAGGATCAGAACGTCGCTTTCGGTCACCGGCCGAAATTCGCCGTTTTCCGCCGGAACAGTCTCTGTTTCGACCCAGCGGCGCACTTCGCGCGCGATGCGGTTGGCGAGGCGGGCGGCCGGCGCGCTTTCGAGCACCCGGTCGACAGGGTCGAACCATTCCGCTTCGTCGTCCTTCTCGCCCGGCTCCTCGATGGGCCAGAGGTCGACCCGGCCCGGCAGGCGGGCCTTGAAGGCGGTGTGGTCCACGCGGCCACCGAGGCCCGAGGCACGGGGGCCCGTGAAGGTGGCATCGACCGCTTCGAGAATCGCGGGCGCGGACCGGAAGGAATGAACGAGCCTGCTGGTCGCGAGCCCCGGCCCCCCCCTCAAACGGCTGGAGAAGAGCTCCCGCATCTCCTCCATCCTGCGGGGATCCGCGCCCTGAAACGAGTAGATCGACTGCTTGAGGTCACCGACGACGAAGATGGTGCGGCGGACGTCCTCGCGCACGCCCTTGCCGGCAGTCATCTCCGCGGCAAGCTTTTCTATGACTTCCCACTGACCCGGCGAGGTGTCCTGGGCTTCGTCGACGAGGATGTGATCGATGTCGCCGTCGATACGCCAGAGAACCCATTCGGCGACGGACGGATCGGAGAACAGGCGGTTGGCGCGTGCGATGAGGTCGGCGAAGTCGAGCGCGCCGCGCTCGGCCTTGGCGCGTTCGTATGCAGGCAGGAAGCTCTGGGCGAAGCGGCGAAGCGCGTCGGCTTTCTCGAGCGCGGCAACGGCGAGGCGGGGCTCGCGCAGGCGCTCGGCGCGTTCCATCATCGCATCGAGCGCATCGAGGGTCGGCCCCAGCGCCGCGCGCGTGGCCTTGGTCGGAAAGCTGCCCACTTTCGCTGTGAAGGGGCTGCCGGCGCTGGAGCTTGTGAGGAAAACCGATTCCAGAATGGCATGATCGTCGGCCGTCATGTTCGCAGGATCGACCGAAGCGATCTTCTTCAGCGCTCTTTCATCGCTGCTCGAGCCCCCCGCCAGCGCGGTCTTGAGGGAGGCCAGCGTTGCGGGCCCGTCGTTGCCGACGAGATCGGAAAGCAGCGCCTCCGCGGTGAGGCTCTGCGGAATGCCCATACAATCTGCCAAAGCTGGCCGGTCGAGCTTCGTGGTGAAGGATGGCGCCGCGTCGACCACGGCTTTCGACAGCTCTGACAGATCGTCCGTGGAAAGATACCGGGCAACGGCCGCGATCTCGGGGGCGCCCCGCCGGGCCAGCGTATCCACGACGTCTTCGCGCAGCATGTCGGCGTCGGCATCTTCCAGTTCACGGAAGCCGGGAGAGACACCCGCCTCGAGGGGAAAGCGGCGCAGAAGCATGGCGCAGAAGGCGTGGATCGTCTGAATCTTGATGCCGCCAGGCGTCTCGATGGCTCGGGCGAAAAGGGTACGGGCACGATCAAGGTCCGGAGTGCCGGTCACGCCGGTCTTCGCGAGTTCCTCCCGAAGCTCAGCATCCTCCATCATCGCCCATGCGCCGAGGCGCTTGAACAGACGGTTCTGCATCTCTGCCGCCGCGGCCTTGGTGTAGGTCAGGCAAAGCACGCCTTCGGGATCGACCCCGTCGAGCAGAAGCCGGGTGACCCGGTCGGTGAGCACCTTCGTCTTGCCCGAGCCGGCGTTTGCCGTGAGCCAGGTCGACGCTGCGGGATTGGCGGCAGTGACCTGTGCGAGAGTGGCATCGTCGAACCCGGTCACGTCAGATCCTCCGGCGACGGCGTTGCCGTCTCGTCCCATTCGCCGAAGCGGGCGAGCTGATCATAGTCGCCCTCGTAGCCGACCGTCTCCATCGCCCGGCGCGAGGCGAAGCCCCGGTCCGGTTCGAGGTAGGCGGCGACAAGACGTCGGAATTCGGCAAGAACAGTCCCTGTTTCGAGGCCGTTCTCGCCCGGCTCGCCAGCCTCGTAGGCCCTCACTTCTGGGTTCGAGCCGAGGCCGATATGGGCGACGGAGGTCACCGGCGCCTTCCCGATCCCCGCAAAAGCGCCGGCCTCGACCATGACCGCTTCGAGGTGCAGCTGCCGGTCGAAATGCTGCACCTCCCTTGGTGTCGGAACCCTCCCGGACTTGTAGTCGAAAACCGCGATCCCCTCAGGCCGCTGGTCGAAGCGGTCCGCTTTGCCGGTGAGGGTGAACTCGGGGTTGTCCAGAACGAACCTGCCGTCCGCCTCGAATGCGACCGGTGTCCCTGCTTCCTGCCGCGCGTATTCACCTTCGAGAAATGTCCCGGCAATTCGGTCGAGCCGCGCGCGCCAGAGCGCGCGGGTGACAGGCCAGGGGACAAGCTCGGAAAAGACATCGTCGGCGATTGCGAGAAGAGCAGCACGGTCGGTGCCGCGATCGCCGCTCAACCCCGACTTGACGAAGCGCTCCACGATGCGGTGAAGCGCGGTGCCGCGCAGGCGGGGATCGGCAGCGCGAAGCGGAGCAGGCAGAGCTCGCAGGCCGAGCACGTGCCGGGCGTAAATCGCGTAAGGGTCCCGGATGAGGGTCTGGATCGCGGTGACCGAGAGCTTTCTCGGCCGCACCTCGACCGGGGGCCGCGGCGCCGGTCGAGGCGCGGGTCGCTCGACCTGCGCCCGCCGGTCGAGCCCCTCGGCCAGACGCACCCAACGGGCACCCCTCTGGCGCATCGCTTTCAGCGCGTCTTCCCCGCCGCGCACCGCGAGCCCGCCGACAAGCCCCGTCAGGCGGTTCAGCCAGCGTGACGGCACGGTCTCGCCCTCGTCGCTCCGAAGCGTGCGGCTGAGCCAGATCTCGGGCGAATTGAAGCCCTGCTCGAAATCGTGCGCCGAAAGTCCCGTTCGCCGTTCGGGCGACAGAAGCCCGGCCTCGCGGCGGAGCGTCCGGTTGAGCCAGGGGTCGGGTTCCGGCGCTGGCGGCCAGACGTCTTCGTTGAGCCCCGCGAGGATGACCAGATCGGCGTCGAGGGCGCGAACCTCGATCGTGCCGCGGATCATGACGTCGGCATGAGGCAGAACCGGGTCACGCACTTCTTCCTCGAGCACGCCATCGAGAATGCGGCGGAACTCGTGGGGCGAGACGTTCCCGCCATGGGGGGCCGCACGGGCGAGAGCGTCGATGGCGGCCTTTGCCTTTTCGCCCGGAGCGCCGGCCCAGAGTTCGTCGACAGGGCCGCCGAGCGGGCCAGCGGCAAGCGCCTCGGTCCGGGTCAGAAGCGCGTCAAGCAGGTCCGCAACCGAAGTGCGGGCGCCCGGAGCGGTGGCGGCCAGCGGCGGGGCCAGCCAGGCGGCCCAGGCTTCGCGGCTGGCGTGGCCCCTGGCCCATGCCGCAAGAGTTCTGTGCGTCTCGAAGGGAACCCCGCCACGGCGAAGCCAGAGTTCGAACTCGCGCGTGAGAAGAAGGTGCTGTCCGCGTTCGGCACCGGTGGACACGAGCGGATGCTTGAGGAGAGCCAGCACGGCGTCGGCATCAGCTTCGCGAGCAAGCAGGTCTGCCACCTGCCGCAGGAGCCGTCCGGGCGCCGAGAGGGCCAGCGGCCGTCCTGCGCTGTCGTCGGGCTCGATTCCCCAGCGCGTGAGCGCCGCAGAGACCCGGCGGGTGAGCACCCGGTCGGGCGAGACAAGCGCCGCGCGGCGACCCTTCTCCACCGCGTCGCGCAGGCCAAGGGCTATCGCCACGGCCTCGGTCCGTGCTCCGGGAGCCTCGACGAGCGTCACTCCCGAGAGCGCTTGTCCGAGGTCGGGCAGCGCACGGCCCTCGATACGCCATTGGTCGGTTACCGGTGGCGGGCGCAGCGCGAGGGACAGAACCCGGGAGCGGGCGGGATCGGCGGTGGCTCCCGCCCAGACCTCGACAGTGCCGGGCTCCATGCCGAGCGCTTCGAGTAGCGCCAGGAACCGGTACTGTGGATGGGCCTCGCCGAGAGTCGGCCAGACCGACGCGGGCAGCGCGAAGTCGAAGCCGGGCAGAACGACATGACCTCCGGTGGCTCGGGCGACGGCCTCCATGAGAAGACGTGTCGTGCCGCGTGACCCCGTTGAGCCTGCGATGACGACGGGGTCCTTCGGCGGATGCGAGGTCCAGGCGTCGATCAGAGCGGCGGTCACGGCACGCTGATGGGCTTCGGGTTCCGCTGCACCGCCCGCAAGATCGAGGTAGCGGGCCACAAGTCCGATGAACTCGAGACTCCGCGCCCAGTGAGCGGAATGCTCGCTGAGGTCGAGATCGCTCAGGGCGCTCACCGCGACCCCTTCTCCGGCCATCTCGCCAACAAGCCTCAGAAGCGAGCCGGCCATGTCGAACGCGGCGTCGGCGGGGGCGAGCGAAGGGTCACTCTCGAGTAACCGGCGGGTGAGTTGGGTGAGCTCGAGCCTCAGGGCGAGCGGATCGGATGGTGCCGGAAGCGCCGCCGCCGCGGGCTCGCGCTCCAGGTCCGCGACAGTCCGGATGGAGGGCAGGAGGCCGGGGCCGCGGCGGGCGATTTCATCGCCGATCGCCACCGCCATGCGGCGGGTGTTGGCATAGATCCTGATCCGGGCGATGTCCTCGGGCGCGCGATCGCCGAAACGGAGAAGGAACCCGTCGGCGAAAGCGGCGGGGTAGGGGGCGCCGAGTGGTATGGCGAAAAGGCGGGGGTCAGTCACCGGACGGTTTCCCAGTCATTGCGTTCGCGCGGGTGAGCGCTTCGGGCGTGCCGACGTCGCACCAGCGTCCCGGGTAGACGACCCCGTGAAGGCGGCCTTCTCCCGCGAGACGGTCCCAGTAGGCATTCAGGGAAAAGGCCGAACCCGGCATGTCGCGAAGTCCTCCGGTGTCGATGATCTGGGCGCCGGTATAGATCAGGGCACCGCCTCTCGTGAGCTTTCCATCCGGACCGAGCGCGAAGTCGCCTCCGCCACTGCGCATCTCGGCGCGGTCCGGGGGGACGAGCAGCAGAAGGGCACTCGCGTCACTCTTCCTCCAGGCGTGCCGCAGAACAGAGAGCGGATTGGGGCCGATATGCAATGCGTCGGGGTTCAGCGTATAGACAAACTGGCACCCGAGCGCATCGGCTGCGTTCCGAAGCCCGCCGCCGGTGTCCAGAATATCGGGCGTCTCGCGGGAGACAGCGATATCCCTTCCCGCCACCGCCGCCTCGACCTGTTCGGAGAGGTAATGGGTGTTGACGACCGTCCGCAGCACTCCGGCTTCGAGGCCGGTTGCGATTGCCCGGTCGAGCAGAGTGATGCCGCCAGCCTCAAGAAGAGGCTTCGGGCATTGCGCCGTAAGCGCCCCCATGCGCGTGCCGAACCCGGCGGCGAAGATCATCAGGGCGCCGGGGTCGCGTCGCATGGCCGGCTGAAACGGGAGAGACGGGCATCTGTAGGCGCCGGCAGGCTCTCACGGACGCGACCGGCGAGACCCGCGAGATGAGGGGCCGAGAGCGCCTCTTCGATATGACGCCAGACGCGGGGCACCAGCGCGAGGTAACCCGGCCGGCCTCCGGCGGCAAGGCGGGCAAAGATGCCGAGGATGCGCAGATTGCGCTGGAGCAGGAGTGTCGCCGCCTCCGCGGTCACCTCGTCAAGTGGCCGTCCGAGGCGGTCGGCCGTCCGGGCGAGGAGAGCATCGCGAAGATCGGGTGGAACATCGCGGCGTGCGTCCCAGAGAAGCGAGACGACATCGTAGAGTGGCGAGGCCAGGCGGGCATCCTGGAAGTCGATCAGACCCACGGCGGCGGGGCCGGGCCGGTCTGGCAACCAGAAGAGGTTCTCGGCGTGAAAGTCACGCAACATGAGCACCGGGCTCACCGGGTCGAAAATGTGCAGCGCGTCCCGCAACTCGCCCTCGAAGAGACAGGCGGCATCGTCGTCTGCGCCCGCCCAGGTGGAAAGTGGCAAACACGCCTGGCGCGCCATTTCGCCGGGCGAAAAGGCCGTCGGTCCCTCCGGAGGGCGCGCGGCCTGAAGAACGAAGAGGCAGTCGAGCGCGCGGATATAGATCTCGCGTTCGAGGTCCGGGTCGGCGCGGATCGCCACGGGATAGAGACTGTTGCCAAGGTCCTCGAGCAGCATCAGGCCGTCCTCCGGGGCGGAGGCGAACACCCTGGGCGCGGAAAGGTCGAGGCCGCGGAGATGGGTGCCGAGGCTCTCGAACCGGCGCATCTCTTCAGCGGCGCCCTTGGGCGCGATCATCAGGATTGCGGTTTCACCCTGGCGTACGAGCCGCTCGTACCGGCGCCCCGAGGCATCTCCGGAGAGCGGTTTGCGCTGCGCCTTCTCCCAGCCTGCCGTCGCCAGAAATGTCTCAGGCATCGGCGGCCGAGATGTCGAATGATCGGGCGATGGTTTCGGACCAGCGGGACGCTGGCCCGCGAGCGATAATGCGCCGGGCATCGGCTTCTGGCCCGGGCTCGAACGTGAGCCAGAGCGCTTCGGGCGGCGGCGGGTCGAGACGGTCGGGCCATTCGACGAGCGCGATTGCGGTGTCGAACGCCTCGGAAAGCCCGAGTTCGAGGACTTCCTCGGGGCCGGCGAGCCGGTAGAGGTCGGCGTGCCAGATCTCGCAAACCGGGCCGGGATAGGTCTGGACAATGGTGTAGGTTGGCGAGGGGATCTCTGCTTCTCCAGTCAGTTCGCCGATCACCGCCCGGGCGAAATGGCTCTTTCCTGCGCCAAGACCGCCTTCGAGACAGAGGGTGTCACCGGGCCGCAGCGAGGGTGCGAGGCGGCGGGCGAGGGTGGAGGTCGTGTCGGGGCTCGGCGATATGAGGCTCGCCAGTGTCTCACGGGTCATCGGTGCGAGTTTGCCCCCCGCGTGCCCTCCCCGCAAGCCGGGATCAGGCGCGGCGGCGGAACTTGATCTCGTCGGTGCAGGCCGCGGTGCTCTGGAAGCGGATCATGGTCGATCCGCCCGGGAGGGGAACGAAGTGGCCGGTCAGCGGCCGGCCGTCGAGGAGCATGGCGCTCATGCTCCAGGATGCGCGCCGGGCCGAAGAGCCGAGATAGGCCGCCGCCTCTGTCCACGCCGATGTCGGTGCGGTGCGTTCGATCCAGACCGAAACCACGTCGCGAAGCGTGACCTGTTCGAACCGGGCCGTGGGGTCTCCGCCCCAGAGATCGGCATAGGCAGCATTCGACATCGTAAGCAGGCCCGCCGGCGAAAATACCGCAACAGCGTCCTCCATGGTGTCCAATACGGCTTGCCCCGCTTCGATTTCCGACCTGAAGCGACGGGTCGACGTGATCTCGGCGCTGATGTCCTCGAAGGTGAAGGCGATCGCCCCGTCCGGGTGCGGACGGCCGGAAACCCTCAGGGTTTCGCCAGTGGGCAAGGTCCAGGTTTCGGCGAACAGACCCTCGGTAGCGTCCGATTCCAGTTCGGTCATTCGCCGTCGCCATTCCACGAAGCTGCGCGGTTCGGGCACACGTCCGAGGTCGCGCATCCGGTCGAGAACGCCGAAGAGCGTGGGGTGGGCAGTGAGAAACCCGGGGGGGAGGCCGGTCAGATCGGACAGCGCCGGGTTGAACATGACAAGACGACGTGCGCGGTCAAATATCGCAAGCCCGGTATCGAGATCCGCAAAGGTGCGCGTGAGCGTCTGCATGAAGGCGCGAAGCTGGCGCTCGGCACCGACCAGAAGGTCGACGTTGACAGCCGAGCACACCAGATCCTCCCCGGTGTCGTGGACATACACGTCGAACCAGCTTTGCTCGTCGGCGATTTCGAGCGAAGTGCGCAACGGGCCGCATTTCTCTACAGAACCCGCCACCTCTCCGGCGTCGAACATCGCCGCCACCGGCCATCGGTGGGTCGCCTCGGGCCCGCGGAGCCGCCGCAACTCCTCCAGATACCGGCGATTGAACCAGGTTACCGCGCCTTCACGATCCTGCCGCCATACGAGCGTCGGCGCGAAGTCGGTGTTGGCGCGCAGGATGTCGATTTCCCGTTCGATCGCGGCGAGATTTTGCGCGTCTATCTCTGCGGGAGGCGGGGTCACGTCCTCGTCCACAAGGGTGAGCCTGCGCAGCCCGTCGTGCCATTCCGCTGTCAGCCGGGTGGCTGCGTCGGCGGACGCAAAGGTCTGAACGCCCTCGGCGGAAAGGTCGTCCAGACGCCCGGCCAGATCGGGAAACTCCGGCGTCAGCAGCGACAGAAGCCTCGTCCAGTCGCTGTCGCCGGATGGCGCGGCGGCGATCAATCGTTCGCCCGCCCGTGTTGCGTCGACCAGGCCCGTCCCGTCGAACAGGAAAACAACGCCGTCCCCGGAACCGGGGCGGTGGGCGGCATGACGGGTTCGCGCGCTTCTCTGCCCGAACCTTGCGGCGGTGAGAAGGGCAAGTGTTGCGGCCGCGACCGACGAGAGGGCGAGCAGCACGGCGAAGCCGGCACCGGACATGACCATTGAACACTCCCCAGGCGACCAGAAATGGCCCCGACAGAGTCTTGTCAGTCAAGGTTAACAAGCGGTTAAGCCAGGGCGCGCGGGTTGCTCTTTCAGATCTCTATCGCGGCATTCTGGCCAAGCGGGCGGCGGTCGGGCCGAATCTCCACGCCCGGGTCGCTGCGCCTCCAGATGCATTCTATGACCGCTCCAAAGGGCTGGCCGGGCCGGGACAGCTCGCCGAATGGCTCGCGGGCATTGGCAAAGGTGACCTCTGCTCCGGAGCGTTCGAGCAATGTCTTGGCGATGAAGAGACCGAGCCCCATGCCGGAATAACCCGGCCGCTCCGCGCTTTCACCGGATCCGCGGCGCGAGGTCACGAACGGGTCGCCGATGCGTCCGAGAACGTGAGCGGGGAATCCGGGGCCGTCGTCGGTGATGCGCACGGTGATGGTCTCGCCGGTCCACCGGATTTCTATCCACACAGTGCTCTGGGCGAAGTCGACGGCGTTCTGAACGAGATTCCTCAGGCCATGGACCACTTCGGGCCGCCGGGCGACAATAGGTTGCGAGGCTGCCGCGCCATGGCTTGGCGCGACATCGTACTGGATCGTCTTGCCCCGCGCAGCATGGGGCTCGGCCGCTTCTGACACGACCGCCGAGATGGGCGCATGCTTGAGATGCTGGTCTTCCTTGCCGGACTGGCCCATCGAGGCGAGGATATCCCGGCATCGTTCGGCCTGATCGCGGATGAGTTCCGCGTCGCCCCTGAGGTCGGGGTGGTGTTCGAGTTCGTCCATCAGTTCGGAGCTGACCAGCATGATCGTCGCCAGCGGCGTCCCCAGTTCATGCGCGGCGGCGGCGACTACTCCGCCGAGATCGGTCAGCTTCTGCTCCCTGGCCAACGCCATTTGCGTCGCAGCGAGTGCGTCCGACATCGCATGCACTTCAGCCGAAACCCGCTGGGCGTAGCCTGCGAGAAAGACGACACCGATCAGGATTGCAACCCAGAACCCGAAGGCGAAAAGGTCGGGAAGGACGAGGGCCTCGCCCGACGCGGTGACGAGTGGCAGGTTCCAGAGCGCGACGAGCGAGATAAGGGTGATCGCCGTCAGGCCCAGGATGATTGTCGTGCGCGCGGACAGCGTCGTCGCCGAGATTGTCACCGGAGCGAGGATCAGGAGCGCGAAGGGGTTCTGAAGCCCACCCGTGAGGAACAGAAGAAAGCAGAGCTGGCTGATGTCGAAAAACAGCATCGATGCCGCTTCGCCCTCGCTCAACCGCTTGTTCTCGGGGTAGACGAAGACCGCGACGAGGTTCGCGACGATGGCCGCCCCGATGGCCAGAAATGCGAGACCGAGCTCGATCTGCAGGTTGAAACTGCGTGTCGCTACGGTGATTGCGACCAGCTGGCCGGCAATCGCGATCCAGCGCAGGACGATGAGCGTCCTGAGTCTGACCCAGTTCGAGCGGCTCGGCGGAGCGATCAGATACATCGAGGAGGTAGGGCTGACCATAGGCTTGCGAACATGTGTCGAGGTGCCCACTTGTAAAGCGCCACGCTCCCGGTGATCAATCACCGGACTTTTCAGGGAGCCTGAAGACATGACACCCAAGCTCGCATTTGCCGCCGCCGCCAGCGTGATCGTGGCGCTGGTCGGCGGCACCTATGTCTGGTCGCAGCGGACGGCCGCATTGGATTGCTTGCCGGGCGGGACCGTTGCGGGTGCCATCGGAGGGCCCTTCACCCTTGTGTCGGAAACCGGTGAGACCGTGACTGACGAAGATGTGATCACGGGGCCGACCCTGATCTATTTCGGCTATACGTTCTGCCCCGATGTCTGCCCGCTCGATACCGCACGCAATGCCGAGGCGGTCGATGTGCTCGGCGAGATGGGCCATGAGGTGAAACCGGTCTTCATTACCGTCGATCCCGCGCGGGACACGCCAGAAGAGCTGTCCTATTTCACCGACAACCTGCACCCCGACATGTTGGGCCTCACGGGCTCCGAAGAACAGGTGCGCGTGGCCAAGCAGGCCTACCGTGCCTACGGGCAAGCCCAGCAGGGGGACGACGAGTATTATCTCGTCGACCACTCGACGTTCACTTATCTTGTTCTTCCCGAAACGGGTTTTGCGGATTTCTACAGGCGCGATCTTACGCCCGAGGATATGGCCGAACGGGTCGCGTGCGTCCTTGACAGCGTCTGAGCGGATTTGACCAGGTGGGGTCTTCGCCCTACCGTCTGGCTCGCAAAACAAAGTGCGAACATGACGATGAACGATCGGCAGCTGAACGATATCGGACCCGACAACACCCTCTTGCTGGTAGATGATGACGAACCGTTCGTGAAGCGGCTCGCCCGGGCGATGGAAAAGCGCGGCTTTGCCGTCGAGACGGCGGAGACCGTCGCGTCCGGGCGCGCGATGGCGGAGGCCCGCCCGCCAGCCTACGCCGTGATCGACCTGAGGCTCGAGGACGGCAACGGTCTGGACGTTGTCGAGACGGTTCGTGAGCGGCGGCCGGACAGCCGGGTCGTCGTGCTGACCGGCTACGGGGCGATCGCGACGGCGGTCGCGGCGGTGAAAGTCGGCGCAACGGACTATCTGTCGAAGCCTGCGGATGCCAACGACGTGATGGCAGCACTCCTCGCTTCGGACGCCGAGTTGCCACCGCCCCCCGAAAACCCGATGTCGGCGGACCGGGTGCGCTGGGAACATATCCAGCGGGTCTACGAACTTTGCGACCGGAACGTCTCGGAGACCGCGCGCCGGCTCAACATGCATCGCCGCACCCTGCAACGCATTCTCGCGAAACGCTCGCCACGCTGACCGGCGGCGGTTTCGGTGTCACTTCAGGGCTGAGAGAAGATCGGTGTGACGTGCCGTAAAGGCGTCGCGAACTTCCGTCGGCGGGCGGAGTGTGACCGCAAGTCCTTCGATCGCTTCGGGGTCGGGCGCCCCGAAGAACGCGTTCGCCTCCGCCACGGAGAACCCCGCGATCTGCGTCGCCTCCAGCCACGCCGAAATCCGGTCGGCCTGCTTGATCTTCTTCTTGACCGTTGCGGGCAGGTCTCCAGGCAATCCGAAGCGGATGTTGATCGCCGCCGCCAGCCTGTCGTCGAGCTCCCCGTAATCCGGCCCCACAGCATCCTTCACGGGCGAGATCATGTCGCCGATAACGTATTCCGGGGCATCATGGAGAAGAGCGGCGAGCCGCCATTTCGGCTCTATCCCGGCATGAAGGCGTCCAACGAGCTCTTCGACAAGCAATGAGTGTTCGGCGACGGAATAGGGGTAATCGCCCCTGGTCTGCCCGTTCCACCGGGCGACGAAGGCAAGACCGTGGGCGATGTCTTCTATCTCGATGTCCACCGGTGTCGGGTCGAGCAGGTCGAGCCGGCGTCCGGAAAGCATGCGTTGCCAGGCGCGTTTCGTCTTAGGCATGACCCCCCTCCGGTAGCTGTCTGTTGCCGAGCGGGGTAAGGCGAAGCCGGGCGCCTGTAAATGGTGCCTCCCGCTCCGGCGAAGGGCCTCCGCCATCGTGCAGCCTGAACGGTTGCGTCGCAGAACGCCCCGTGGAGCGCGTTGACACTTCCTTCACACGGCTGGTTCATCGCGTGGCATTGCCGCCCTGTAAATCGGCTGGTATGTGCGCGGCGGGCCTGAAAATTGCGGAGACACCGATGAAGGATTTTGTCGTCAAGGACATCGCGCTCGCGG
>CAZPPH010000003.1:0-58539 GCA_964588375.1 uncultured Rhodobacterales bacterium
GCGTTAAGTTATTGAGGCAGGTTTCATACAGGCAAGAAACCTATCGAGCAGTGATTTCCTTATACGCAACAACCCGCCGGGCGCCAAGGCAAAAGTTTGAAAAGGTTGGGGTTCACCGGTAGCTTGGCATCAAAGAACGAAGAAGCAGGGGATTGTCACCGGGATGAAAATGATGCCTCGCACCGCCGCTGTCGCGGTGGCTCTGACAGCCGGTTTGGCATGGCCGCTCGCGTCGGTCGCCGAGCCGAGCCATGGCATAGCTATGTATGGCGACCCTGCCCTCCCACCCGATTTTGTGTCGCTTCCCTATGCCGACCCGGAGGCGCCCAGGGGCGGCCGCATCGTCCAGGGAGAGGTCGGCAGCTTCGATTCGCTCAATCCCTTCATCCTCAAGGGCCGGGTTCCGTGGCAACTGAGGTTTCTCGCGGTCGAGTCCCTCATGGGCCGGAGCTGGGACGAACCCTTCACTCTCTACGGCGTTCTGGCCGAATCGGTCGAGACCGCGCCCGACCGGTCCTGGGTCGAGTTCACGCTCCGCGAGGAGGCCCGGTTCTCCGACGGCAGCCCGGTGACGGTCGAGGACGTGATCTGGTCCTACGAGACCCTCGCGACCGAGGGACACCCCCGTTACCACGGGGCGTGGGACAAGGTGGCCTCTGCCGAGGCGACGGGCGAGCGCTCCGTGCGCTTCACCTTCTCTGAGCGCGACGATGAACTGCCGCTCATCCTCGGCCTGCGCCCGATCCTGAAGAAGGCGCAATGGGAGGGGCTCGATTTCACCGAAAGCGGGCTCGACGTGATCCCGATCACCACCGCGCCCTATGTCATCGACGATTTCGAGGCGGGCCGTTTCGTCTCTCTCCGGCGCGACCCTGATTACTGGGGCGAAGACATTCCGTTCCGCCGGGGCACGAACAACCTGGACGAGATCCGCATGGAGTTCTTCGCCGACGGCACCGCAATGTTCGAAGCCTTCAAGGGCGGCATTCTCAACACGATGCGCGAGACGAACATCCAGAAATGGAACACGCAGTACGACTTCCCGGCCGTGCAGTCGGGCGATGTCGTGAAGTCGCTCATCCCCCATGAGCGGCCCTCGGGCATCACCGGGCTCGTGATGAACACCCGCCGGCCCGTCTTCGAGGACTGGAGGGTGCGCGAGGCGCTGATCTCGGCGTTCAACTTCGAGTTCATGAACACGACCCTGAACGGGAAGCCGGCGCCGCGGATCACGAGCTATTTCTCGAACTCGGTGCTCGGCATGGAGCCCGGGCCGGCGACCGGCCGGGTCGCCGAGCTTCTGGAACCGTTGAGGGCGGACCTTCTGCCGGGCGCCATCGAAGGCTACTCCCTGCCGGTCTCGGACGGCTCGGAGCGCAACCGCGCCGGCATCGCCCGGGCACTCGAGCTCTTCGCCGAAGCCGGCTGGACGGTGCAGGAGGGTGTTCTGGCGGATGAAACCGGCCGGCCCTTCACCTTCGATATCCTGCTCGCGCAAGGCGCGAACGAACCCCAGCAGATCGCCGACATCTACGCTGCCGCCCTGTCTCGCGTCGGCATCGAGCCGACCATCACCACGGTGGAGCCGGCGCAGATGAAGGAGCGCACCAACGCGTTCGATTTCGACATGACCTGGTACACCCGCGGCCTCTCGCTGAGCCCCGGCAACGAGCAATCGCTCTACTGGGGATCGGAGGCGGCCGACGCGGAAGGCTCGCGGAACTGGATGGGCGCGAAGAGCGCCGCCATCGACGACCTCGTGCAGATCATGCTCACCTCGGAAAGCCGGGACGACTATATTGCCGCCGTGCGGGCGCTCGACCGGGTGTTGACGTCCGGCCGCTACGTCATCCCGATCTGGCACAACCCGGTGTCGCGGCTTGCCCACGCGAGGGAGCTTCGCTATCCGGAGGCTCTGCCGATCTACGGCGACTGGATCGGGTTCCAGCCCGACGTCTGGTGGTATGAGGAATGAAGACGATGATCCGACTTTGGCTCGCGCTGGCGGTGCTTCTGGGGCTTTCGGCCTGCAACACGATCGAGGGCGTGGGGGAGGACCTTTCCGCGGGCGCGCGCGCCATCGACCGGGCGATCTGACAGGCCTCGCCTTTCCGGGGACTGCGGATCTCCGTTATCCTCTCCTTAAATTACGTCCGGCTAAGGTGGATTCCGGGAAAAGGAGCATGCCATGCGGACGGACACCTCTGCCTCGATCGCCGAGATAACCAATCGGTTCCCGGGCACCGAACCCGATGCCGTCGGAACCAGCGCGCGCGATACGGGTCTGCTGATCGGCCATCTCGCCTGTGCGAACGACCTTACCCTGGCCGAGGCGGCCGAGGTCGTGGAGGAATGGCAGAGCGGGCTTTCGGTGCCGGCTGGACCCGAGGTGCTTGACCTGGCCTGACGATGGTCTGCCCGGGAGCGTTGACCGGGCCTTGTCCTTTCAAAGTGAGCGTCTAGAACGGGGAGCGTCAGCAAAGGCCCTCCCATGATCAAGCTCGACATCCTGTCAGACCCGATCTGCCCGTGGTGCTATATCGGCAAAGCCAGTCTCGACCGGGCGCTCGAGGCACGGCCCGACCACCCCTTCAACATCGAGTGGCACCCGTTCCAGCTCAACCCCGACATGCCCCCAGGCGGCATGGACCGGCGCGCCTATCTCGAAGCGAAGTTCGGCGGGAAGGACGCCGCCGTTGCGGTCTACGCCCGCATCGCCGAGGCGGCCGAGGCGGCGGGCCTCGCGCTGGATCTCGAAGCCATCGAGCGCACGCCGAGCACGATCGATGCGCACCGGCTCATTCACTGGGCCGGCGTCGAGGGCCGCCAGACCGCCGCTGTCAGCCGGCTCTTCCGAGCCTATTTCGAGGAGGGGCGGGACATAGGTGAACGGGATGTGCTTGTCGAGATCGGCGACGCCATCGGCCTCGACCGGGAGATGATCGCGCGGCTTCTCGAAAGCGACGCCGACATCGACGAGATCCGGGCCCGCGACGCGCATGCCCGCGAGCGTGGCGTCACCGGGGTGCCGACCTTCGTGGTGGCCAACACGCATGTGCTGCCCGGCGCCCAGCCCAGTGAGCTCTGGACCGCGACCATCGACGAGATCGACGCCCAGCTTCGGGCGGCGGAATGACCGACGCACCGCGGGCGGGCGGGCCGCCGCGCCGCATCAGCCAGGTCGAGTTCGTGGCGATGATGGCGGTGCTCTTCGCCACGATCGCCTTTTCCATCGACTCGATGCTGCCTGCCCTGCCGGACATTGCGGCGGAATTCACCCCCGAGGCGCCCAACCGCGCCCAACTCGTGCTCACCGTGTTCCTTCTCGGAATGGGGCTCGGCACGCTGCTCGCCGGCCCGCTGTCGGACAGTTTCGGACGCAAGGGCACCATCATCGCCTCCGTCGGTCTCTACATCGCCGGGGCGGTGGCGGCGGTCTTCGCGACCTCGCTGGAACTGCTGCTGGCCGCGCGCCTCTTGCAGGGCATCGGCGCGGCGGGCCCCCGCATCGTCTCGACGGCGCTTGTGCGCGACCTCTATTCGGGGCGCGAGATGGCGCGCATCATCTCCTTCGTGATGACGGTCTTCGTGATGATCCCGGCGATCGCGCCGCTGATCGGCACCTTCATCATAGCGGGCTTCGGCTGGCGCGGTATCTTCTGGGCCTTCGTCGTCTTCGGGCTTTGCGGCGCGACCTGGCTGCATGTCCGACAGGCCGAGACCCTGCCGCCAGACCGGCGCCGGCCACTCGAGGTCGCGGGCCTCAAGGCGGCGTTCGCCGAGGTCGTCGCCAACCGCATGGTGCGCCTCTACATCGTCGTGCTCGCCCTCGGCTTCGGGCAGATGTTCGCGCTTCTGTCCTCGATCCAGCAGGTCTATTTCGAGGTCTTCGGCAAGGTCGAGAGCTTCCCCTGGTGGTTTGCGCTCTGCGGTGTGCTCTCGGCGGGTGGCACGATCCTCAACGCCACCTTGGTGATGCGTTTCGGCATGCGCCGCATCGCGATCGCGGCCTATGCCAGTCAGACCGCCATCGCAGGGACCCTCGCGGTCCTGAGCCTCGGGGGCTTGATGCCGGCCGCCCTCGCCTTCCCGGCGTTCTTTCTCTGGTCGACGTCGGTGTTCTTCATCGCCGGGCTGACTTTCGGTAACCTCAACGCGCTGGCCCTCCAGCCGCTCGGCCACGTCGCCGGCATGGCCGCTTCGGTGGTGGGCGCGATGGCCACGGTCTCCGCGGCGGCGATCGCGACGCCCATCGGGCTTGCGTTCGACGGCACCATCGTCCCGCTCGCGGTGGGAACCGCGATCTGCTCCTCGCTGGCCTGGTGGCTGATGAGAAAATCGCGCGAGGAAGACCCGACGCCGCGCACGGAGATCCCGCGGCACTGATCTCAGGCCGCGGTCTTCGCCTCCCGGGCCTTCGCGGCGAGATCGCGGGCAATGGCGAAGGCGCCCTTGATCTTGTCGCTGTCCTTCGCCCAGTCGCGACGCACGACAATCTTGTTGTCGCGGACCTTCGCGAGCCCCTTCTGATCCTCGAGAAACTCCACGAGGCCCGCGGGGTTGGCGAACTTGTCGCTCCAGAACTGCACCGTGGCGCCCTTGGGCCCTGCATCGAACTTGGCGATTCCGGCCTTCTTGCACTCGGCCTTGATGCGCACGACGAGCAGGAGCGTGTTGACCTCCCGCGGCAGCTTGCCGAAGCGGTCGATGAGTTCGGCCGCGAAGCCTTCGAGCTCGACCTTCGAGGTGAGCCCCGAAAGCCGCCGGTAGAGGCCGAGACGCACGTCGAGGTCGGGCACGTAATCTTCGGGGATGAGGACCGGCACCCCGAGGTTGATCTGTGGTGCCCATTGCTCGTCGCCCTCGAGCGGCCCCTCGATTTCGCCCGCCCTGATCCGCGCGATGGTCTCCTCGAGCATCGACTGGTAAAGTTCGTAGCCAACCTCGCGGATATGGCCCGACTGCTCCTCGCCGATGAGGTTGCCGGCCCCTCTTATGTCGAGATCCTGGCTCGCCAGCGTGAAGCCCGCGCCGAGGCTGTCGAGCGAGCCCAGCACACGCAGGCGCTTCTCGGCTGTGGGCGTGAGCGGGCTGCGGGGCTTGGTGGTGAGATACGCGTAGGCGCGGGTCTTGGCGCGGCCCACCCGCCCCCGGATCTGGTAGAGCTGGGCGAGGCCGAACATGTCGGCACGGTGAATGACCATCGTGTTCGCGGTGGGAATGTCGAGGCCCGATTCGACGATCGTCGTCGACAGGAGCACGTCGAACTTGCCGTCGTAGAAGGCGTTCATCCTGTCATCGAGCTCGCCGGCCGCCATCTGGCCGTGTGCGACGACGAAGCTCACCTCCGGCACTTCGCGCTTCAACCAGTCTTCCATCTCCGGCAGATCGGCGATGCGGGGGACGACGAAGAAGCTCTGCCCGCCCCGGTAGTGCTCGCGCAGGAGCGCCTCGCGGAGCGTCACCGTGTCGAACTCCGACACATAGGTGCGGATCGCGAGGCGGTCGACGGGGGGCGTGCCGATGACCGAAAGGTCGCGCACGCCGGTGAGCGAAAGCTGGAGCGTGCGGGGGATCGGCGTGGCGGTCAGGGTCAGCACATGGATGTCCGAGCGCATCTCCTTCAGCCGCTCCTTGTGGGTCACGCCGAAATGCTGCTCCTCGTCGATGACGAGAAGGCCGAGGTTCTTGAACTTCACCTGTTTGGCGAGCACCGCGTGGGTACCGATGACGATGTCGACTGTGCCCTTCGCGAGCCCTTCGCGGGTCGCGGCCGCCTGCTTCTGGCCGACGAAACGCGACAACTGGCGCACCTCGACGGGAAATCCCCGGAACCTCTCGGCGAAGGACTTCGCGTGCTGGCGGGCGAGGAGCGTGGTCGGGGCGATGACGGCAACCTGCACGCCCGAAAGCGCCGCGACGAAGGCCGCGCGCATGGCCACTTCCGTCTTGCCGAAGCCCACGTCGCCGCAAATGAGCCGGTCCATCGGTGTGCCCGAGGTGAGGTCGGCAAGAACGTCCTCGATCGCGCGCAGCTGGTCTTCGGTCTCCTCGTAGGGAAACCGTGCAGAAAACGCGTCCCACATGTGCTCGGGCGGCTCCAGCACCGCCCCCTTGCGAAGCTGTCGCTCGGCGGCGATGCGGATGAGCCGGTCCGCGACTTCGCGGATGCGGGCCTTCAGGCGGGCCTTCTTCGCCTGCCAAGCCCCGCCGCCGAGGCGGTCGAGCAGCCCTTCTTCGTGACCGTAACGGGTCAGGAGCTCGATGTTCTCGACCGGCAGGAAAAGCCGCGCCTTCTCGGCATATTCGAGGTGGATGCACTCGTGCGGCGCACCGAGCGCCTCCACCACCTCGAGCCCCATGTAGCGCCCGACCCCGTGGTCGACGTGAACGACGAGATCCCCCGGCGAGAGCGATTGCGCTTCGGTGAGGAAATTCTCCGCCCGCCGCTTCTTCTTCGGTGCCCGGATCAGCCTGTCGCCGAGCACATCCTGCTCGGCGATGACCGTGAGGCGCCCGCCGGCGGTGGGCCCCTCGAAGCCGTGTTCGAGAGACCAGATCGCGAGGAACACCCCTCGGGCGCCCTCGGGCACGTCGCGCAGGGTGGCGACAGGTGTCGCCCCGCCGAGCCCTTCGTCTTCGATGAGGTGCGACAGCCGCTCGCGCGCGCCTTCCGAATAGGCGGCGAGGATGACCGGGCCAGCCTGCGCCTTCGCGCGAAGGTGGTCGGCCAACGCTCCGAAAAGGCTCACGCTTTCCTGCTGGCGTTCCGGCGCGAAGTCACGCCCGATGCGCCCGCCGGCGTCGATTGCTCCGACGCCCGTGGGCAGGGGAAGCTGGACGAGTTGCAGCACGCGGCGCTCGCCGAGGGCGGCCTGCCACGCGGCGTCGTCGAGATAGAGGCCGTGCGGCGGCGCGGGCTTGTAGACCGAATCGATCCGCCCCTTCGCGGTGAGCGCCTCGCGGCGGGCGTCGTACTGGTCCTCGATCCCCTCCCAGCGGGCGAGGCGCTGCGCCGTCGCCTGGTCGTCGAGAAAGACCGGAGCCCCCGGAAGATAGTCGAAGAGCGTCTCGAGCCTGTCATGGAAGAAGGCGAGCCAGTGCTCGACCCCGGCGTGCTTGCGACCCGCGCTCACCGCCTCGTAGAGCGGGTCGTCGGTGCCGGCGGCGCCGAACTCGAGGCGGTAATTCTGCCGGAACCGGGTGATCGCGGCCTCGTCGAGGATGACCTCGGAGACCGGCGCGAACTCCACCCGCTTCAGGGTCTCGGTCGTGCGCTGGGTGACCGGGTCGAACCGTCGCGCGCCGTCGAGCACGTCGCCGAAGAGATCGAGCCGGATCGGCCCGCTTTCGCCGGGCGGGTAGATGTCGATGATCCCGCCGCGCACCGCGTAGTCGCCCGGTTCGGTCACCGTGGGGGCCTGCGAGAACCCCATGCGCACGAGAAAGCTGCGCAACCCCGCCTCGTCCATCCGGTCGCCCACCCGCGCGGTGAAGCTCGCCTCGGCGAGAACGTCGCGGGCGGGAATGCGCTGGGTCGCGGCGTTGAGCGTGGTGAGGAGGACGAACCGCTCCGGCCCGCCGCCGACCAGCGCGGCCAGCGTCGCCATGCGGGCGGCCGAGATGTCGGGGTTGGGCGACACTCTGTCGTAGGGCAGACAATCCCAGCCCGGGAAGGTCAGCACGGCCGTGTCGGGCGCGAAGACCCTCAGCGCTTCCGCGGTGGCCGCGAGCCGCCGGTCGTCCCGGGCCACGTGGATGACAGGGCCGCCGGCGCGCGAGACTTCGTCGGCGACGAGGCGCGCGTCGAACCCCTCGGGGGCGCCGGATACGGTGATGTGACGGGGGTCTGCCATGGCCCGGCCTCACGTAGCCACCCCTGCGGCGCTGTCAACCGCCCAGGGGCCCCACGTTCATGTTCTGCCACATCCCCCAGAGCGATGTGACGAAGATCGACACCACGCCGATGAGCTGCGTGTGGAGCCTGTGACGGGCGAGCCGCTGGCGCATGTCCTCCGCGCTATGGGCCTCGCGCAGGATGAGGCGCGCGGCGCGCAGGCTCAACAGACCGACGATCGACATCGGGAAGGCCAGAAGGAAGACCGCCTGCGCGAATTCGAGCCAGTACCAGAAGCCGAGAATCGCCAGCGCGGTGAGAAGCCCGGAGCCGATCGCCATGATCCAGATTCCCGCGATCTGGCCGATATACTGCAACCGCCGGACATTGACATTGACGATGGCGACCATGTCGGCCTCGGCCTGCCCTCCCTGACGCTTCGCCCTCAGGACCATGTCGAAGGGCACGCCGAGCACCCAGTGGCTCGCGGTCGACCACATGACCGCCAGCGCGATCCAGTACCAGAGATTCGAGAACGACCGCATGTCGATCAACTCGAAGACTGTCTCGTACCAATCCAACGGGAGTGACCCTTCTGCGCGTTCGGCGGGTGATGTGTCACAGCAGACAGGGGATGACCAGCCTTGTGAAACCGGCAGGAGCATGGCAGGGCTGGGGAAATCCGAAGATGTGTCCGATGCCCCACGCCCCCTTCCCCACCGGCCGCTTCCGCAGGCTCCGCCGCAGCGATGCCCTCCGCCGCCTCGCCTCCGAAAACGCGCTGTCGGTCAACGACCTGATATGGCCGGTCTTCGTCGCGGAGCCGGGCGACACGGGGCCCGTCGCCTCGATGCCCGGCGTGGAGCGGCGCGACATCGACGGCACCGTCGCCGCCGCACGCGAGGCCGAGGCTCTCGGCATTCCGGCGATCTGCCTTTTCCCCTACACCGACCCGTCGCTGAAGACCGAAGCCTGCGAGGAGGCCTGGAACCCCGACAACCTGACCAACCGCGCGATCCGCAGGGTCAAGGACGCTGCACCCGGGGTCGCGGTGATGACCGACATCGCCCTCGACCCATACAACGTCAACGGGCATGACGGGATCGTCCGGAACGGGATCATCGTCAACGACGAGACGGTCGAGGCGCTCGTCAGGATGGCGCTCGCCCAGGCCGCCGCCGGGGCCGACATTCTGGGGCCGTCGGACATGATGGACGGGCGCATCGGCGCGATCCGCGCCGCGCTCGAGGAAGACGGCTTTCAGGATGTCGCAATTCTCTCCTACACCGCGAAATACGCCAGCGCCTTCTACGGGCCGTTCCGCGACGCGGTGGGCGCCTCGGGGGCGCTCACGGGCGACAAGAAGACCTACCAGATGGACCCTGCCAACAGCGACGAGGCGATGCGCCTCGTCGAACGCGACATCGCAGAAGGGGCCGACATGGTGATGGTGAAACCCGGAATGCCCTATCTCGACATTGCCCGCCGGGTGAAGGAGAGCTTCGGGGTTCCGACCTACGCCTACCAGGTCTCGGGCGAATACGCGATGCTCGAGGCGGCGGCGGCCAACGGCTGGCTGGACGGCGAGAAGGTGATGCTCGAAAGCCTCATGTGCTTCAGACGCGCGGGCTGCGACGGGGTTCTGACCTACTTTGCCCCCCGGGTGGCGCGGCTTCTGGCCGGCGGCTGAATTCCGCACCCCTTGTCATCCGCGAAAATCCTTCGGGGAACGAGCCGAAGGCACCGGGGCGGCGCCCCCTCCGGAATTCCGGCCACGGACGCAAACCGGCAATATGCGGGCCCCACCACAACAGGTGATGACACTTTTCTCGGAACCCACTATACTTAGCTCCAATGCGGCTGAAAAACCGCAATCTGAGGCACTCGAAACCAAGGGGCAGACTCCATGAGCCGACTTTCCCGCCGCGCCTTGATGGCGTTCGGACTTTCCTCCACCCTTCTCGCCGCGGCCTGCGGCAACGGCATCGGCTCGAACGGGGCCGCGGTCATCGACCAGCGCGTGCAGTCTACGCTCTCCTTCATGGAGCAGAACCTGCCGGCAACGCGCGAGTTGCGCGACAACGCCGTCGGCATGCTGGTGATGCCACTCGTCACCGAGGCGAGCTTCGGCTTCGGTGGCAGCTTCGGGCGCGGCGCGCTGCTCGTCCGCGGCGTCACGGTCGACTATTATTCCCAGGCCCAGGGCTCCTTCGGCCTTCAGATCGGCGCGCAGCAATACGCCCACGTGCTGTTCTTCATGACCGAAGATGCCTTGCAGGAATTCCGGACCTCGCCCGGCTGGGCGGCCGGCGCGGATATCAAGTACGCCCTGAACGACCGCGGCGAGAATATCGGCACCGACACCACGCAGGTGCTTTCGCCGGTCATCGGGGTGGTCTTCGGCCAGGCGGGTCTGCTCGCCGGCGCTTCGCTCGAAGGCACGAAATATACCCGTATCATTCCCTGAAGTCCCGGGCCGGGGGCGTTGCCCCCGGACCCCCAGGATATTTCAGGGCCAATGATGCCGCCATCTCCCCGTGGCCGGGCCTTCACAGGTCCCGGCCTTCGGGGCTTCAGCCCATGGCGCGGAGGCGCTTGAAAAGGCTCGACGTGTCCCAGCGCCCGCCGCCCATCTTCTGGACATCCTTGTAGAACTGGTCGACGAGCGCCGTGACCGGCAGGCTTGCGCCGTTCTCGTTCGCCGTGGCGAGGCAGATGCCGAGGTCCTTGCGCATCCAGTCCACCGCGAAGCCGTGGTCGAAATGGTCGTCGAGCATGGTCTCGTAGCGGTTCTCCATCTGCCAGGAGCCCGCCGCGCCCTTCGAAATGACCGAGACGACCTCGCGGCCGTCGAGACCGGCCTTCTCGACGAAGTGGAGTGCCTCGGAGAGGCCCTGGACGAGACCGGCGATGGCGATCTGGTTGGCCATCTTCGTGAGTTGGCCCGCGCCGGTCTCGCCGAGGCGCCTGCAGGCCTTGGCGTAGACCTCCATCACCGGCAGGGCCTTGTCGTAATCGGCCGCGTCGCCGCCGCACATGATGCCGAGCTGGCCGTTCTCCGCCCCCGCCTGGCCGCCCGAGACGGGCGCATCGACGAAGCCCGCGCCGAGCTTTCCGGCTTCCGCGTGAAGCTCGCGGGTGACGGCCGCCGAAACCGTCGTGTGATCCACGAAGATCGCGCCTTTCGAGAGCCCCGCGAAGGCCCCGTCGTCGCCTTGGCAGACCGAGCGGAGGTCATCGTCGTTTCCGACGCAGGCCATCACGAAGTCCTGGCCCTCGGCAGCCTCGCGCGGGGTTGGCTTGAACGCACCGCCGTGTTCACCGACCCATTTCTCCGCCTTCGTGGTGGTCCGGTTGTAGACGGTGACGTCGTGACCCGCCTTGGCGAGATGGCCCGCCATCGGGTACCCCATCACTCCCAGTCCCAGAAAAGCTATCTTGGCCATGGCTCCACCTCCCGCCTGTCTTTCATCGCCCGGCGAAATCGCCTAGACCGGGCCCTACTTAACCGGCACCCGAGAGACGTCAACGCCCGATGCTCCTGACCTTCAGATGGTTGTTGAGGCTCTCCGTGGCGCTCGTCGTGCTGTCGGGCCTCGGGCTTACGCTGGCCTACTGGTTCTTCGTCCGCTCGCTGCCGGATTACGACGAGGACTTCGCGCTTACGGGCATCACCGCCCCCGTCGAGATCGTGCGCGACAACGCGAGCGTGCCGCATATCTTCGCGGAGACCGACGCGGACGCCTACTTCGCGCTCGGCTTCGTCCATGCCCAGGACCGCCTCTGGCAGATGCTGATGCAGCGCCGCGCGGTGCAGGGCCGGCTTTCGGAGCTTTTCGGGACGCGGACGCGGAATTCGGACGAATTCTTCCGCCGCCTCGACCTCTATACCGCCGCGGTGCGCTCGGTGCCCGACCAGACGCCCGAGACGCAGGCCGCCCTCGATGCCTATTCGCGCGGGGTCAACGCCTGGCTCGGGGCGATCAACGACGGCGCGCGGGGGCGGGGGGCGCCGGAATTCTGGATCTTCGCTCCCGAGATCGCACCGTGGCAACCGGCCGATTCAATCGCGCTCGTCAAGCTCATGGCGCTGGATCTGTCCCCGCACCTTTCCCACGAGATCCTCCGCGCGCGGCTCTCGCTGGTGCTGCCCGCCGAACGGGTCGCCGACCTCATCCCGGACGTGCCCGGCGCGGGCGTGGCCGCCCTGCCCCGCTACTCGGCGCTCATGCCCGGCATCGACAGCGGCACCGACCACGCCGCCCTGCCCCGGCCCGTCACTCCCCAGCGGCGCCCGGGCGCCTCGAACGCCTGGGCCGCGGCCCCGTCCCGCTCGGCCACCGGCGGCACGCTTCTGGCGAGCGACCCGCACCTCGGCTTCTCCGCCCCGGCGATCTGGTATCTTGCCCGGATCGAGCTCGAGACCGGGGGGGTCATCGGCGGCACGATCCCGGGCATCCCCGCCGTGCTCGCAGGCCGCAGCGCCGACCTCGGCTGGGGGCTGACGGCGTCCTACGTCGACGACCAGGATATCTTCATCGAAGCGCTGAACCCCGAAGACCCCGCCGAGGTGCGCACGCCGGACGGCTGGGTGCGGATGCGAACGCGCCCCTCGATCCTCACCATCGCCGACGCGCCACCCGAGACGCTCGAGCTTCGCTGGACACCGAACGGCCCGGTGCTGCCCGCCGGTTTCGAGGGGATCGACCGGATCACGCCGGCGGGCCATGTCGCCGCCCTCGCCTGGACGGCCCTCTCCTCGGACGACACGACGCTCTCGGCGATCATGGGAGTGATGCGGGCCGACGGGATCGACGCGGCCCTCGAAGCGGGGGACCTCGCCGTGGCGCCGGCGGTGAACCTTGTTCTCGCCGACCGTACCCGGGTCGCGATGAAGGTTATCGGCGCGCTGCCCGAGAGGAGCCCCGCCCACCAGAGCGCGGGGCGCCTGCCGGTGCCGGGCTGGCGGGCGCAGAATCTCTGGCGGGGAACCTTTCCTCCCGGCGCCAACCCGACCTTTCCGGACCCGCCGGGCGGGATCGTCGCCAACACCAACAACAAGACCGTCGACCGGCCGTTCCCGCGCCACCTGAGCTTCTACTGGGGCGACACCCAGCGCATTCAGCGGCTGACCCGGCTTCTGCAATCACGCGAGGTGCATACCCGCGAAAGCTTCATCGAAGCCCAGCTCGACACCGTCTCGCCGGCCGCGCGGGGACTTCTTCCGCTTCTCGGCCGTGACCTGTGGTTCACCGGCGAGGCGGCCCCGGAGGGGACAGCGGAACGCCGGCGCCAGCGCGCGCTAGAACTTCTGGCGGACTGGAACGGAGAAATGAACGAACACTTCCCGGAGCCGCTGATCTACGCCGCCTGGGTACGCGCGGTGCAGGAGCGCCTCATCCGGGACGAACTGGGGCCGATGGCGGCGGATTTCACCCAGGTCGAACCGGTGTTCATCGAACGCGTCTTCCGCGACATCGACGGCGCGGGCGCGTGGTGCGACGTGATCCAGTCCGCTCCCGAGGAGAGCTGTGCCGACATCGCCTCGCTCGCCCTCGACGATGCGCTTCTGTTCGTCTCCGAGACCTGGGGGGAGAGCTTCGAGAGCCTGCGCTGGGGTGACGCCCACGAGGCCGCGCACGACCACCCGGTGCTGGGCGACGTGCCGGGGCTGAACTGGGTGGTCAACATCCGCCAGTCGACGAGCGGGGGCGATTTCACCCTGATGCGCGGGCAGACCGCCGGGAGGGGACCGAACCCGTTCCTGTCGACCCACGGCGCGGGCTACCGGGGCGTCTACGATTTCGCCGACCCCGACAGCTCGGTCTTCATCATCGCGACCGGACAGTCGGGCCACCCCCTGTCGCGGCACTACGACGACCTCGGCGAACTCTGGCGGCGCGGAGAATACGTGCCGATGAGCCTCGACCCGGAGCTTGCACGGGCAGCGGCGGTGGGGGTGACGCGGCTGGAGGTGCGGTGAGGGGTGGGAGGCGGCGACGGTCGGGTCGATACCCGGAACAGATGCGCAAGGGCATGCCGCTCTCGCACAAGCCCCGCCGCACTCACCCGCGCGAATGGCCCTTTGCGGTCATTCGCGGTTCGCGTGGCGAACCGCCGGTCTCTGCCCGGAGCGACGGGTGCAGGCAGCACGAAACATCAGTTTCTTCCGGGATGGCCAAAGGAATGTGACAGATATCAGATTGTCTCAATGCCCCCGATGCCGGTCGTCACGGTGAAGGACAGGGAGTTGGTGCAAGTCATTTCTTGACCGCGTTCCTGACCGATGATGAACGAGAGCGCCTTGAAAGGTCTGTCAGACCGACTAGGTGGAATTGGTACAGGGCGCGAATGTGGAGGTCTTTCCTCCCAATTCCCGTTTTTCCGGCATCTCTGCGACCGGAGACGAGCCCGAAGGCGGAGGACGCCCGATCAGCGCGCTCGTTCAGGGGCCCGCACTTCAAGCCGTACGATCCTTGGTGCATCTCTGGAAACGGTGCCCTGAACCTGCCGCCGCAGGCGATATCGACGGCTCCGACGACAACTGCACGTGCCGGCCCCGACCCACGGCGCGCCCGACCAACCTGCCAAGGAGTATCTCCATGGAAGCCCAACTCATTGCCGCCCTTATCCTGTTGCCCTTCACGGCTGTCTTCATCTATGCGGGCATCCACGAATACCGGCGCTACAAGTCCGAGGGCCGCGCGAATTACGGGCTTGTCTACGACGAAGAGACGGGAGCGAGCCACGTGACCGGGATCTCCGAGGGCGAGGACGCGTACGACCCCGCAGACTTCGATCCCAGCGACTACAACGAACGGGCAAACAGGAACGAGACCGACGACGACAAGGCCTAAGGCCCGGGAGTATCGGAATCGCCATCTGAAATGGCGCTCGCTGACCTGTTGACGTCTCCAACCCGACATCTGCAAAAGTGCTACTGGTCGGTTCTGCCAAGGGTTCGTGCCCTGGGAAAAATCGAGCTTTTCTCGATTACAGCAGCCCTTCGCCCCGACGAAATCACTGGTTTTGACAGGTTTCCGAGCTCCGCCATGCGCGACGCCACGGCGAAGCACCGCGTCGTCGCGCGGAGCGGTCATCGGCGACCTGCGCGGCGCGCGTCTGCGTCACGCCCTCCGTGCCTAAGTGGCCGCCACCCTGAACATGAACTGACACCGCAGCGAACGGCCGAACGGTCCGCCTCAGAGCCGTCCGAAACGCCGCGCCTGTCCCGCCGTCCAGTTGACGGTGAGTTCGGGGCCGTGCTCGGTCTGGCGTTCGGCCCGCACCACGCCCTGTTCGTAGAGCCAGGCGCGGCGCCGGCCGTCGGCGGGGTCGAGGGTGAGCACCACTTCGGATCGCGCGCCGAGAAGGGCCGCCTCGACGGCCTCGAAGAGCGGCCCGAAGCCTTCGCCGGTCACCGCCGAGCCCAGGAAGACCCCGTCACGGCGGGCGGCCAGCGCTTCGGTGCGGGAACGCGCATCGGGGTCGAGAAGGTCCGCCTTGTTCCAGAACTCGAAGACCGGCGTTTCCTCGGCCACTCCGAGTCCGGCCATGATCTCGGCCACGTCGTCGGCCTGTTCCTCGGTCTCCGGATGGGAGATGTCGCGGACATGGACGATGAGATCGGCCTCGAGCACCTCCTCCAGCGTCGCGCGGAAGGCGGCGACGAGCTGGGTCGGCAGGTCAGAGATGAACCCCACGGTGTCGGACAATATGGCCTCGCCGCCTCCGGGCAGCGAGAGCGAACGCATCGTGGGGTCGAGGGTCGCGAACAGCATGTCCTTCGCCATCACTTCTGCGCCGGTGGCGCGGTTGAAGAGCGTCGACTTGCCGGCGTTGGTGTAGCCGACGAGGGCGACGAGGGGGTAAGGAACCTTTGCGCGGGCCGCGCGATGGAGCGTGCGGGTCTTGGCGACCTTGTCGAGCTGGCGTTTGAGGCGGATGAGCTGGGTGTCGATCGCCCGGCGGTCGGCCTCGATCTGGGTCTCGCCGGGGCCGCCGACGAAGCCGAGGCCGCCCCTTTGCCGTTCGAGGTGGGTCCAGGCGCGCACCAGGCGCGTGCGCTGGTAGCTGAGGGCCGCCATCTCGACCTGCAGCACACCTTCCCGGGTCCGCGCGCGGTCCGAGAAGATTTCCAGAATGAGCGCGGTCCGGTCGAGAAGCTTGACCTTCCACGCCCGTTCGAGGTTTCTCTGCTGCACCGGCGTCACCGGTCCGTCGATCAGCACGAGTTCGATGTCGTCGTCCTCGATGCGCCGGCCGAGTTCCTCGAGCTTGCCCTTGCCGAAAAGCTGGCCCGGCTGCGCCTTCGGCAGTCGCACGATCTCGGCGCCCGCGATCTCGAGCCCGGGCAGTGCACGAGCCAGCGACACGGCTTCTGCCAGAGCGAACACCGGGTCCCGCCGCGGGCCCCTGCCATCGATGTCCGGGTGCAGGATCAGCGCCCGGGTGGTCCGGGGCGCCGCCTCGGCCATGGCTATTCTTCACCCTCGTAGAGGCTGATCGGCTGCGACGGCATGATCGTGGAGATGGCGTGCTTGTAGACGAGCTGGGACTGGCCGTCGCGGCGCAGGAGCACGCAGAAATTGTCGAACCAGGTAATGACGCCCTGCAGCTTGACCCCGTTTATCAGGAAAATCGTGACCGGGACTTTCGTCTTTCGGACGTGGTTGAGAAATGCATCCTGCAAATTCTGTCTGTCGGAAGCCATGCTGACTTGCCCTTTTCTTCTTGGCGCCGTCCTCGGATCGGCGCGTGACTTCGCTCCCTCCACAATGCAGCGGGATACACGGCGACAGAAGACCGAAATTGTCGCAGAGCGTCAACAGCTTATCCGCGCCAGAAATCCGGGTTCAGAAGAGCGATGATCGCCAGTGCCTCGAGCCGGCCAAGGACCATCGCTGCGGCCATGATCGTCTTGGCGCCCGGCGAAAGGTCGAGAAGCGCGACCGGCTGGCTCATCGCCGCCTCGATGAGCGGGCCGCAGGTGGTCAGCGAGGCGATGGTGAGAACGAGCGCCGTCTCGAAATCGAGGCCGGTGAAGGTCAGCGCCAGCCAGACCGTCGCGATCGAGAGCGCGAAGAGCATGAAGGCGATCCAGGCGAGATAGGCGCCCTGCCGGCGGAACCGCCGCGCCGCCCGCCCCGCCCCGCCGATCGACGAGGGCTGGACGAGCTTTTCCATCTCGCGGGTGCCGTGCTTGTATAATGCGTAGACGCGCAGGAGCTTCACGCCCCCCGCCGTGGTCGCCACCCCGCCGCCGAAAATCGCGAGCCCCATGAGCACGAGACCGGGGGTGCGCAGCCCCGACCACGACAAGGCCGCATCCCACGACCCGCTGACCCAGCCCGTGGTGGTCAGAAACGACGCTGTGGTGAAGACCGCGCCCCAGAGCGCGCCGAGCCCCTGAAGCGCGGTCACGGTCGCATCGGATTCGATGGCGGCAAGCCAGTGGCGCAGGAACAACAGCACCGGCAGGGCGACTATGATGACAAGGCCCAGACGCAGCTCGGGGTCGCGCAAGACCGTGCGCAGACCATCGTCGCGTTCCTGCGTGGCGAAGGTGCTCCGCGAGAGGGCGAAGACGAGAAACAGAAGGATGAGCCCTTCGCCCGCCAGACCCGACGCCGCGCCGTCCGGCCCGCCGAGGGGAGAAAGCCCGCTTGTCGACAGCGTGGACATCGCGTGCGTCATCGCCACCAGAGGGGGGTCTCCGGACGCGATGAGCGCGAGCCAGAGAATGCCGGTGAGAACCGCGTAGATCGGAAACAGCGCCGCGGCGTAGCGGCGGATCCGTCGTTCCTGCCCCGCGAGACGGGTGATCTGGGTGAAGCTTTCCGCCCCCCGGCCCGGCCCCGCGGTCCCGAACACCTCGAAACCGCCGAGATTGAGCGGCGCGAGGACGGCGATGGCGGTCACCCAGACGAAGAAGCCCCCGAACCAAGCGACCTCGGCGCGCCAGAGGTGCACAGGGGACGGCGTGGCGTTCAGCGGCAGCGTCGGTGCGCCGGTGGTGGTGATCGCCGACACCATGTCGAAGACCGCGTCGCCGTAGCTCACAACCCCGTCCATCGCGACCGTCATCGGCCAGGCCAGAAGCAGCGGCAGCGCGGCGTAGAAGGCGAGAATCGAGACGAGGTTGGCGCGGATCGGCTGGCGCACCCGGTGCGTCCAGGTCGCCAGCGCGAGCATCGCGAAAAGCACGAATGTCAGGAGAGCGGCATAGCCGAAGCCCCGCGCCGAGGGCCCGGCGTCGGTGGCGAGACCATGCGCGGCGGGAACCAGCATGGCCAGAGCCGAGAGCCCGATGAAGAGCACGAACAGCGGAAGCTCGACGATTCGCGCGAGCATCAGAAGTAATCGATCGACACCTGGAACAGGCGTTCGGCCTCACGCACGTCCCCGGCCAGCGCGAAGATCACGATGATGTCTCCGTCGTCGATCCGGGTGCCGCCGGTGGGCCGGATCACCTTGTCGCCCTTCTGAACCGCACCGACGAGGACGCCCTCGGGAAAGTCCACGTCGCGAATGAGCTGGCCGGCGATGGGCGAGGTCGAGAGCACTTGCGCCTCGATCACCTCGGCCTCCGCATCGCCGATGGAATAGACGGCCCGCACGCGGCCGAGCCGGATATGCCGCAGGATCGAGGAAACCGTGGTCGCGCGCGGGTTGATGTAGGCGTCTATCCCCAGCGGGGAGAGCATCGATTCCAGCGTCGGGTCGTTGACGAGCGCGATGGCCATCGGGCAGCCCTCGCTCTTGGCGCGCACGGCGGCGAGGATGTTGGTCTTGTCGTCGTCGGTGACGGTGAGCACCGCGTCGGCGCGTTCGATGCCGGCCTCTGCGAGGAGTTCCGCCGAGAGCCCGTCGCCGTTGAGCACGATGGTGCGTTCGAGCGCGTCGGCGGCGCGCTCGGCGCATTGACGGTTCTTCTCGATGACCTTGGCGCGCACCCGGTCGGTGCGGGCCTCGAGGGCCTGGGCCACCGCGAGGCCCACGTTGCCGCCGCCGACGATGACCACGCGCTCCTGGCGCTGAGAGGTCTTGCCGAAGATCTCCAGGGTGCGCGCCATGTCGTCGGCATGGGCGAGGATGTAGACCGCGTCACCGACGAAGAGCTGGTCCTTCGGCTCGGGCGCGAAGAGCCGCTTCCTGCGCCGCACACCGACGACGATGGCCCTCAGGGTCGAGAACAGGTCCGTGAGCTGGCGCAGGGGCGTGTTCACCACCGGGCAGTCCTCGTCGAGATAGATCCCGATGAACTGGGCCTGTCCCTCGAGGAAGGTCTGCACATCGAAGGCCGCGGGCGCCGACAGCCGTCTGAGCGCCGCCTCGGCCACTTCGCGCTCGGGGCTGATGACCACGTCGATGGGCATGTGGTCGCGCCGGTAGAGGTCGGAATAGATCGCGGTGAGATAGCTCTGGGCGCGCAGCCGCGCGATCTTGCGGGGCACGGAGAAAACCGAATGGGCGACCTGACAGGTCACCATGTTCACCTCGTCGGAATGGGTCGCCGCGACGATCATGTCGGCGTCCCGCGCCCCGGCCCGGTCGAGAATGTCCGGATAGGAGGCGTGGCCGGCGATGCCCTGGACGTCGAGCGTATCCGTCGCCCTGCGCACGAGGTCGGGGTTGTTGTCCACGACCGTGACGTCGTCGTCCTCGCCCGAGAGATGTCTTGCGATCTGCCAGCCGACCTGGCCCGCGCCGCAGATGATGACCTTCATGCGTTCCCCGAGCTGGCCTCGCGCGCTTCAGCCATGGCAGAGCGAAACGAAGGCGTCAATTCTGCCCGCAAGCACCCCCCGTGCCGCCCCGTCGGCCACCTGGCGCGGCGACGCACGGTTCGGGAAAGCCCGTGGCGGAATGATCCCGGGTGTCCGGTTCCGGATACGGCGCCGGACCGCCCCGCGCCATGCATCTCAGGACGCTTCCTTCACCTCGTCTCCATCCCCGTCGCCGCCCTCCTCGTCATCCTCGACCCGTGCCAGGCGCGCGCCGGCCTTCGACGATGTCACCACGCCCAGCGACTTCAGTTTGCGGTGCAGCGCCGAGCGTTCCATCCCGACGAAATTCGCCGTCCGCGAAATGTTCCCGCCGAACCGGTTGATCTGCGTCAGCAGGTATTCGCGCTCGAAGACCTCGCGCGCCTCTCGCAACGGCAGCGTGGCCAGCGAGCCGTGAAGCGCGACCCGCTCCTCGGAGCCGCCGCCGCTCTCGGGCAGTTCGGACGCCTCGATGGGAGCTGTCCCGTCACCGAGAATGAGCACCCGCTCTATCATGTTCTTCAACTGCCGCACGTTTCCGGGCCAGGACATCGTCTGAAGCCGTGCGACCGCGTCCTCCGTGATCTCGCGCAGAGGCAGGCCCTGCTCGGCGTTGCACTTGGCGACGAAATGGCGGGCGAGTTCCGGAATGTCCTCGAGCCTGTCCTCGAGCCCCGGCACCTCGATGGGCACCACGTTCAACCGGTGATAGAGTTCGGCGCGGAACCGCCCCGCCGCGACCTCGGCGCCGAGATTCTTCGTCGTCGACGAGATCACGCGAAGGTCCACCCGCACCTTGTCGTTGCCGCCGGCGCGCTGGAACTGCTGCTCGGTCAGCACCCGCAGGATCTTCGACTGGGTTCCGAGCGGCATGTCACCGATCTCGTCGAAGAAGATGATCCCGCCGTGAGCCTGCTCCAGAAGGCCCGATTCGAGCCCGCGCTCCGACGTGAGCCGGCCGAACAGCACGTCCTCCATGCGTTCGGGCTCGATGGACGCCGAGTTGACGGTGATGAACGGCCCGCCCGACCGCTCGGAATGAGCGTGGATATAGCGCGCGGCGATCTCCTTGCCCGCCCCGGAGGGTCCGTTCAGCATGACCCGCCCGTTCGAACGCGTGACCTTGTCGAGATTGGCCTTGAGGGTACGGAACGGGGGGCTCGCCCCGATCATCTCGGAGGGAACCGTCTCGCGCCGGCGGAGTGCGGAATTCTCCTGCCTCAGGCGGGAGGCCTCCATCGCCCGGCGGATGACGACGAGGAGCTGGTCGATGTTGAAGGGCTTCTCGATGAAATCGTATGCCCCCTGCTTGATCGCCGCCACGGCGATCTCGATGTTGCCGTGGCCGGAGATGATGACCACGGGGATGTCGGGGTTGTCGCGCTTCACCGTCTTGAGAATGTCGATCCCGTCCATCTGGCTGTCCTTCAGCCAGATATCGAGAACGAGCAGCGCGGGCGGCTCGCGGTTGATCTCGGTCATCGCCGCGTCGGAGGTGCCGGCGACCCGGGTCGCGTAGCTTTCATCCTTGAGAATGTCGGAGATCAGCTCCCGGATATCGCGTTCGTCGTCGACTATCAGAATATCGCCCATGTATGGCCTCCGCTTGCCTCAAATCCTGTTCCTACTCCGCGACCTGAAGGTCGCGACTGTCGCTCGTGGCCGCCGTCAGGGGCAGGACGATTTCGGCGCGCGCGCCAATCTGTCCCGTCCCGTCAAGCGGCTCGGCATCGCTCAGCGTGAGCGTGCCGCCGTGTTCCTCGATGATCTTCTTCACGATGGGCAGGCCGAGTCCGGTACCCTTCGCGCGGGTCGTCACGTAGGGCTCGAAAAGCCGTCCGCGGTTGTCGGGCAGGCCGACGCCGTTGTCCGATATCGTCAGTCGGGCCGTGCCGCCAATGACTTCCATCGACAGATGGACCCGCGGCGCATAGCCTTCCGGAGCGCCCTTTTCTTCCAGCCCTTCAATAGCTTCTCCGGCGTTCTTGATCAGATTGGTCAGCGCCTGGCCGATCATCGTCGGATCGACCTCGACCGGCACCGGCGCGTCCGGAAGATCGACCGTGAGCGCCGCGCGGCCCACCGCGCCCTCCTGAAGCGTCACCGCGTCGGTCACGAGCACCGCGAAATCCTGCGCCGAGCGCTCGGGCTCTGGCATCCGGGCGAATTTCGAGAACTCGTCGACGATGCGCCGCAGATCCCCGGTCTGGCGGATGATGACGCCGGTGAGCTGCTCGAGCGCCTCGGCCTCGTCGCCCGAAAGGTCGCGGAACTTCCGCCGGATCCGTTCGGCCGAAAGCTGGATCGGGGTGAGCGGGTTCTTGATTTCGTGGGCGATGCGGCGCGCGACGTCGCCCCAGGCGGCCATCCGCTGTGCCGAGACGAGATCCGTGACATCGTCGAAGGCGATGACGAAGCCTTCGGCCTCGCCGGCGGCGCTGCGGCGATTCGAGATGCGCACGAGGAGGTTCTCGATCGACCGGCCGCGAGAGAGCTTCACCTCGCCCTGCACGGTTTCGCGCGCGCCGTCCTCCATCCTTTCGAGGAGCGGGACGAATTCCGGGACGGCCACGGCGAGCGGGGCGGCCTCGGCCTCACCGCCCGGGAGCGCGAGAATGTCCTGTGCGGAGCGGTTGACGAAGCTCACCCGCGTGTCGGGGTCGAGGCCGATCACGCCCGAGGTCACCGAGGACAGCACCGAATCGAACAGGCGCCGCCGCTCCTCGATCTGCCGGTTGGTGGCCAGCAGCGCCTCGCGCTGGCCCTTCAGTTGGCGCGTCATCTGGTTGAAGAGCCGCCCGACCATGGCGATCTCGTCGTCACCATTCTCTTCGGGGACCTGCACGTCGAGGTCGCCCGCACCGACCCGCTGGGCCGCTCCCGCGAGCCGGCCCACCGGGCGCGACAGCCGCTCGGCGAACCACAGGCCCCACCAGATCGCCGCGAGCACGAGGATCACCGCGAATCCGACATAGAGGAGACCGAACTCGAAGACGATGCGGCCCCGCTCGGTCTCGAGCTGGGTATAGAATCGCGCCGTCTCCTCGGCGTCGTCGAGCAGTGACAGGATCCGCCCGTCGACATCACGCGTGACGTAGAGGAACCGGTCGGGATAGGCGTCGAGGGGCACGAGAGCGCGGAATTCCGAAAGCTCGAGGTCCTCGATCACCTGCGGCGCCTCACGCGCGGCAAGAATATCCTCCGGCCGGGGCGCTTCGAAGTCGAAGAGGTAGGAGCTTTCGCCGCGGGTGCGGATCTCTCCCGTTCCGTCGATCACGTAGGCCTCCTGGAGGCCCCGCTGGACGAGGGCCTGGCCTTGCGACAGAAGCTGGCGCAGCTCACCGTCGGAGACGAAAGGCGAATTCCGGCGGGCGTTGTCGAGGTATTCGGCGAGTGCGGTGGCGTCGGCGATGATGTCCTCGCGCTCGTCCTCGCGGTAGGCCTGGGCCGCGGTGATCGACGCACCGACGGCCGAACGCACGCGGTCGGAGAACCAGCCCTCCAGGCCGACGTTGATCGTGAGGCCCGCGAATATCGCTACCGTGATCGTCGGCAGGATCGCGATGAGCGCAAAGACCCCGGTGAGCCTCAGGTGCAGACGCGAGCCTGCCGAGCGCGCCCGACGCGCCGCGACCATGCGGGCGATCGTCGTGAGCACCAGGGCCGCGACGAGAAGGACGTAGACGAGGTCGGCGAGGATGACGAGGCGCAGCATCGGCGCCGTCGCACCCTGCTCGAGGGGGCCGAGGACGAGAAATGTCAGAAGGGCGAGGACAGGCCCCAGCACGACGAGACCTATGGTTCCCGCCGCGCGGACACGCTTGAGACGCGCCACGCGAAGGAAGCGTGCCAGGAACCGTTGATTGACGCGTCCGGTCACCCCGGAGCACCCCGCCCGTTACGCCGCAGATCGCGGCAACCGCCATGCTCGGCGACCTGATCTCCCTGTCGGCAGATCGGCCACTCTTATGTTGCGCTTTTACATCAACTTGCGGCGGCGTGTCACGCGAATATCGAGATCGGTGATCTTCTTTCTGAGCGTATTGCGGTTGATTCCGAGCAGTTCGGCGCATTTGGCCTGGTTGCCGCCGCTTGCATCGAGCGCGATCTCGATCAGGGGCATCTCCACCTCGCGCAGCACGCGCTGGTACAGTCCCGGTGGCGGCAGCATTTCACCGTGAAGGTCGAAATAACGACGCAGATGCTTGGCCACCGAGCCCGACAGCTTCTCGCCGTCCGACCCGCCGGTCAGCGGTTCCACGGCCGGCTGATTGCCGAGCAGCTGCTCGACCTCGGCCCGGGTCACCTCCTCCTCGCCGCCCGAAAGTAGCAGCCGTCGGACGGCGTTTTCGAGCTGGCGGACGTTGCCGGGCCAGCTGTAGGCGCGTACGAGATCCATCGCGTCCGGCGCGAAGACGCGCGAGGGCGCGCCGTCACGCCCGGCACGGCCGAGGAAGTGTTCGACCAGCAGCGGAATGTCGTCGACCCGCTCGCGCAAGCCCGGCACCGCGATCGTCACGCCGCCGAGGCGATAGAACAGGTCCTGGCGGAACCCGTCCTCCTCCATCCGCCGGGCGAGATCGGCCTGTGAGGTCGACATCACGCGGGGCGCGTTGTCGGTGAAGCTGTCGAGCATCCGCACCACCCGCGCCTGGGCGGAGTCGGACAAATCTCCCACCTCGTCAAAGAGAAGCGAACCGTTCTTCGCGCGACTTATCAGCGAGGCAGGCCCTTCGAGGGTTTCGAGATCGGCCGTGGTGGCGACGACGAAGGGCAAGGAGCGGCGGTCGGAAAAGTCATGGATCGCGCGGGCAATGAGCGATTTTCCCGTCCCGCTCTCACCTGAAATCATGACCGGCAGGTCGGTGTTCATGACCCGAGCGACGAGCCGGTAGAGCGCCTGCATCGCCGGTGTGCGCCCGACGAGCGGAAGATCGCCCCCGCCGCCGCCCTCCGGCTGCGGCTCGCGGCGCACCGGTGCCCGGCGCTTGACGTCGAGCGCCTTCGAGGCGCGCTTCATGAGGTCCGGCAGGTCGAACGGTTTCGGCAGGTAGTCGAACGCATCCGCCTCGGCGGCCTGGATCGCGGTCATGATCGTATTCTGCGCCGAGATCACGATCACCGGCAGCCCGGGCCGCTCGGCGGCGATTTTCGGGAGCTGGTCGAGGCCGTTCCCGTCGGGCATGACCACATCGGAGATGACGAGGTCGCCCTTGCCCTCCTCGACCCAGCGCATCAGTGTGACGAGCGACGAGGTCGCGTGCACCTTGCAGCCCGCCCGCGTGAGCGCCTGGGTCAGAACCGTTCGGATCGTTCTGTCGTCGTCGGCGACCAGTACCGTGCCGTCCATCTCAGTTTCGTCCTTTCAACTTCACGTCTCGGCCCCGTCCGCCTCGGTCCCGTCCGTCTTGGGCGCGAGAGGGAGGGATATGCGAAACACCGTGCGTCCCGGCCCGCTGTCGACGGAAATCCAGCCATCGTGGTCCGAAATGATCTTCGAGACGAGCGCCAGACCGAGGCCGGTGCCATTCTCCCTGCCCGAGACGAAAGGCTCGAAGACGTCCTCCGCCAGCTCCGTGGGCAGACCCGGACCGTCGTCGACGATCTCGACCTGCAGGGGCAGGATCGCGGTTCCGTCGCGACGTCTCAGACGCAGCGACAGGTCGTAGAACGTGCGGATCGTGATCGTCCCGCCGGTCTTGCCCGCCGCCTCGGCGGCGTTCTTGATGAGGTTGAGGAAGACCTGCAGCATCTGGTCGCCGTCGACGTATGTCGAGGGCAGCGAGGGGTCGTACGCCTCGACGATCTTCATGTTGGCGGCAAAACCGACCTCGGCGGACTTTTTCGCCCGGTCGAGAAGATCGTGGATATTGACCACCTTGCGCTCGGGCGGTGAAAGGTTGCCGAACTGCTCGACCTGGCTCAGAAGCTTCAGGATCCGCCGGGTCTCGCCGACGATGAGGTCGGTCATCTCCCGGTCCTCGCCGGAGAGGTTCATCGACAGAAGCTGCGCGGCCCCGGTGATGCCCGCGAGCGGGTTCTTGATCTCGTGCGCCAGCATCTCGGCCATGCCGATGGCCGATTTCGCCGCCGTCTTGACCGAATGGGCCCGGCCGAGCCGGTCGGCGAGCTGGCGCGGCTCGAAGATGAGCAGGAGAAACCCCGGCATCCCTACCATCGGGGCGACCTGGAAATTGCACAGCACCGGGGCCTGGTAGCCCGTCCCCACATCGACATCCGAGATCGACAGGGAGCCTTCCCGCGAGCGCACCCGCTGAAACGCGTCGTCGAGATTGGCGTCGATGGCGAGGACGTCGAGCACCGGCGCGTTTCTCAGGCCGCGCGCGGAGATGTTGAGAAAATCCTCCGCCGCCGGATTGACCTCGGAGATGAGATCGCCGGGGTCGACGAGAAAGGCCGGCACCGGCAGCGACGCCCAGAGACGGTCGGAAAAGGCGCTGGCAGGACTCATGCGGCCTCCGCATAGGTCGCGAAGGCGGTGTCGAGAAGGCGCGGTACGGCTTCGGGCTGCGCGGTCAGAACCTCACGGCGGAGCGTCGGGCCCACGCCGGCCGCATCGAGATACCAGCCGAGATGTTTGCGGATGACGCGCGCCCCGAGATCACGGCCGTAGAACGACAGCGAGGCGTCGAAATGCGCCGTGACGAGGTCGGCCAGCGCGGCCCCTCGCGGAACCTGCGGTGCGGGCCGGCCCCAGATTGCGGCCGCGATCTCGGCAAGCCGCCACGGTGCGCCCTGAGCGCCCCGGCCCACCATGACGCCGGACGCGCCCGATGCGGCCAACGCGGCCCGCGCGCTCGCCGCGTCGACGATATCGCCGTTGGCGAGCACCGGCACCTCCACCGCGCGGACCACCTCGCGGATCGCCGTCCAGTCGGCGGACCCCTTGTAGAACTGGCAGCGGGTGCGGCCGTGCACGGTGATCATCCGCACCCCCGCCGCCTCGGCGGCCCGCGCGATCTCTGCCGCATTGCGGCTCGCGTCATCCCAGCCGAGCCGCATCTTCAGCGTCACCGGCACCGAGACCGCGTTCACCACGGCCTCGACGAGCCGGAGCGCATGATCGGGCGTCTTCATCAGCGCCGAGCCCGAGAGGCCCCCGGTGACCTTCTTCGCCGGACAGCCCATGTTGATGTCGATGAGCCGGGCGCCGTTGGCCTCGACCATGCGCGCGGCCTCGCCCATCCACCAGGCGTCGCGGCCCGCGAGCTGTACCGCGGTCGCCTGTTCGGACAGCCCGAGTTCCGCCCGCTCGCGCACTCCGGGCTTCGCCTGCACCATCTCCTGGCTCGCCACCATCTCGCTGACGACGAGGCCCGCGCCGAAGCGCCCCACGATGCGGCGAAACGGCAGGTCGGTGATCCCCGCCATCGGGGCGAGGGCAACGGCCGGGTCGATGGAGGTATTTGCCACTTCGATGGTCAATTGCTCAAACCTTGTGCACTCGCAGGGTTAGTTAGGCCGACGCGGCGGGATTGGCAATTTGCTTCGCCGCCTCCTGCCGGCCGCTTCGCGGAGTGCACAAGATTCAGGCGGGTTTGAGGGTGCTGGCAACCCATTGTCAGCAGCCCGCGCACCGCCTAGACCATTGCACATGTCCACGAGCCCACCCGAGATCACTGCCGCGCTGATCGTCGCCGCCGGGCGCGGTATGCGGGCGGGCGGCGGAATTCCCAAGCAATGGCGCGACCTTGGCGGCATGAGTGTCGCCGAACGGACGCTTCGCGCCTTCGCCTCGCACCCGCGTATCGACCGGCTGGTGCTCGTGCTCCACCCCGACGATGTCGAATGCGGGTTCGTGCCCGCCGATCCGCCCGCAGAGATCGTCACCGGAGGCGCGAGCCGGTCCGAAAGCGTCCGCGCGGGGCTCGCGGCCCTCGAGGGCGCCGCCGACCGCGTTCTGATCCACGATGTCGCGCGCCCGCTGGTCTCGCGCGCGGTGATCGACGCCGTGCTCGACGCGCTCGCCACCCACGATGGCGCGGCGCCCGGCCTCGCGGTGACCGACGCGCTTTGGACGGGCCGCGGGTCCCGCGTCACCGGAGCGCAGTCCCGCGACGGACTCTACCGGGCCCAGACGCCGCAGGGCTTCCGGCTCGCCCCGATCCTGGCCGCCCACCGCGCTCACGCGGGGAGCGCGGCCGATGATGTGGAGATAGCCCTTGCCGCGGGGCTGGACGTGGCCATCGTTCCGGGCGAGGACGCGAACCTCAAGATCACCACGGCCGAGGATTTCGCCCGCGCCGAAACCCTGCTCGGAGGAGCGATGCGAGATATCCGCACCGGCAACGGCTACGACGTGCACCGCTTCGGGCCGGGCAGCCACGTCACGCTCTGCGGCGTCGACATTCCCTTCGACCGCGGGTTGCAGGGCCATTCCGACGCCGATGTCGCGATGCACGCGCTGACCGACGCGATCTACGGCGCGCTGGCCGACGGCGACATCGGCCGGCATTTTCCGCCGTCCGACCCGCAATGGAAGGGCGCCGCGAGCCGGATCTTTCTCGACCACGCCTGCACCCGGGCCCGCGAGCGGGGCTTCCGCGTTGCCAACGGCGACGTGACGATCGTCTGCGAGCACCCGAAGATAGGGCCGCATGTGTCGGAAATGGTGGCGCAGATTTCCGACATTACCGGAACGGAGGCGGCCCGCATCTCGGTGAAGGCCACCACGTCGGAGCGCCTCGGTTTCACCGGCCGGGGCGAGGGCATCGCGGCCCTCGCCACCGTGACACTGGTGACGCCATGATGATCCGCCTGATCGCCACCTTCGGCTACGTCGGCCTTCTGCGCCCCGCGCCGGGCACCTGGGGGGCGCTCGCCGCCCTGCCCTTCGCCTGGGCCATCCATTCGCTTTCGGGGCCGATCGGGCTCGCGCTCGCCACCATCGGGCTCTTCGCCGCGGGCCTCTGGGCGATCGAGCAGGAACTTCTCGACAGCGGCGAGGAGGATCCCGCCGAAATCGTCGTCGACGAGGTCATCGGCCAGTGGATCGCGCTTCTGCCGGTCTCGGTCGGCGCCGCGGGCGCGGGCGTGCCCTTCGGAGCACTCTGGCCGGGGATCCTCACCGCCTTCCTCGCCTTCCGGCTCTTCGATATCTGGAAGCCCTGGCTCATACGCCGGGTCGAACGGCGCGGCGACGCTCTGGGGGTCATGCTCGACGACGCGCTTGCCGGGGTGGCAGCGGCGCTCACCGTGATCGTCTTCGCCTGGGCCGCCCACGGGGCCCTGTCATGAGCCCTGACGCGGTGCTGAAGGCCGCCCGCGCGAAGGGCATGCGAATCGCCACGGCCGAAAGCTGCACGGGCGGCATGATCGTGGCGGCCCTGACCGACATCCCCGGCGCGTCCGCCGTGGTGGACCGCGGCTTCGTGACCTATTCCAACGCCGCCAAGATCGAGATGCTCGGCGTGCGGTCTGAAACACTCGACGCCCATGGCGCGGTGTCCGAGGAGATCGCGGCCGAGATGGCCGAGGGGGCTCTCAACCGCTCGGAGGCCGGCCTCGCTGTCGCCGTCACCGGCATCGCCGGGCCGGGGGGGTCGGAGGCGAAGCCCGAGGGGCGGGTCTGCTTCGGGCTCGCCGAAGCCGGCCGGCCGACGCGCACGGAAACCGTCGAATTCGGCGCGCAGGGCCGGACCGACGTGCGCCGCGCCACGACAGAGCACGCAATCGACCTTCTGGCGCGCGCCCTCGCGAGGTAGCCAAAAGGCCGGTGCCGTCGTGTCACCGGCCTTTCACCGGGTCGCCCGGGGCTCAGGACCCTTCGGCGAGATCGGCGTGCACAAGCTGGCCGTCCTCGTAATCGGTGATGAAGACGAAGCTGCCGTCGTCGAGAACCTCGACATCGCGCACCCGGCCGAAGTCGGTGAGAATGCGCTCTTCTTCGGTGACGATCGGTCCTTCTACATCGAGGCGCACGATGCCGTCCGCGACAAGTCCGCCGATCAGGAGGTCGTCGCTCCAGTCCTCGAACCGCCCGCCCTCGTAGAAGGTCATGTCGCCCGGCGCGATCACCGGATCCCAGTAGTAGAGCGGTTCTTCCATGCCCGGCATCCGGGGCAGGCCAGAGCCGATGGCGACGCCGGCATAGCGTTCGCCGTAGCTCACGATGGGCCAGCCGTAGTTGCGGGCGGGCAGCGCGATGTTCAGCTCGTCACCGCCGGCGGGGCCGTGTTCGATCGCCCAGAGAAAGCCGCCCTTCATCGCGGCGCCCTGCACGTTGCGGTGCCCGTAGGACCAGATCGCGTCATCGGCGCCCTCGACGCCCACGAAGGGGTTGGTGTCGGGCACCGAGCCGTCGAGGTTCACCCGGATGATCTTGCCGTATGTCTTGTCGAGCTGCTGGGCGAAATCGCGCTCCATGAGGGATGAATGCTCGCCCGTGGTGATGAAGGCGTGGCCGTTGCCGTCGAAGACAATCCGGCTCCCGTAGTGCATCCGCGTCGGCGACGGGGGCGACTGCACCCAGATATCCTCGACGCCCTCGAGCGCGGTGAGATCGTCCGAAAGCCGGCCGCGCGCGGCGGCGGTCACCGACATGTCGTTTTCGACCGGCTTCGAATAGGTCAGGTAGACCATCCGGTCCTCGGCAAAGTCGGGGCCCAGCTTGACGTCGAGAAGCCCGGCCTGAACGCTGGACGAGCCTTCGACGGCGCGGTTCTCGACCTCCGGCACGCCGGATATCGGGTCCGAAACCGTGCCGTCCATGGTCACGTGGCGCAGCTCGCCCGGCCGTTCGGTGACGAGCAGGCCCTCGCCGTCCGGCAGTTCGGCGATGCCCCAGGGGTGCACGAGACCCTCGGCGACGGTCGCGGTCACGAGATCGACGGATGTCGGAGTTATCGGCGCGCGGGTCTGCAAGGGGTGCAGCGGTTCGAATTCGGGAACGTTCTTCTCGCCCCATTCGAAGCCGTTCTGTGCGAGCGCGCCGGTTGCGGCTCCGGCGGTCAGCGCGGCGATGGTCGTCAGTCTTATGAGATGTGTCATGGTCTGGTCCTCCTGTTTGTCGAAGAACCAACGTTCGGCTCGCGCGGGGTTTCCCTCACCTTTCCGCGAGGTCGCCGGTCAGCGATGAAGTTCCGCCGCCCGCCGCTCGAAGGCCCGGACGATGCGCTGCATCGCGTCCTGGAAGAACACCCCCGCGGCCGCGCCGAGCACCCTGTTGCGAAACTCGAAATCGACGAAGAAATGCACCTCGCAGCCGCCGCCCTCGGCCTCGGCGAATTGCCAGACCGAGCGCATGTGGCTGAACGGCCCCTCGATGTACTCGGTCTCGATCCGCCGCTTCGGCCAGAGCCGAACCCGGCTGCCGAAGCGCTCGCGGAACACCTTGAACGAGATCACGAGATCGGCCTCGATGATGGTCATCTCCTCGCTTTCCTTGCGAGACCGCTCCCGCGCCGCCGAGACCCAGGGCAGGAACTCGGGGTAGGACGGCACGTCCGCGACGAGGTCGAACATCTGTTCGGGGCTGTAGGGCAGCGTGCGGGTCTCGGAATGCGTGGTCATGGGCCGGCGTTCGGTTTAGGTTCGCTCTGCATGTCGGAAGACGACCCGGAAGATCAAGACAAGAAGGACGCCGTGACGCAACCTTACGCCATCGACGAGATGATTTCGGCGAAGTCCATCGCCGCACGCATCGAGGTCCTCGCCCGCGAAATCCGCACCGCCTTTCAGGACAGCGAAAAGCTCGTCGTGGTCGGCCTGCTCCGGGGGTCCTTCGTCTTCATCGCGGACCTCGTGCGCGAGCTCGACATGAACGTCGAGGTCGACTTCCTCGAGGCCACCTCCTACGGCAATGCGATGCAAAGCTCCCGCGAAGTGCGCATCCTGAAGGATCTCTCCGGCGAGATTTCGGGGCGTGATGTCCTCGTCGTCGAAGACATCGTCGACACCGGGCACACGCTCAACCACGTCGTCGGGCTGTTGCGCTCGCGCGCACCGAGGCGGCTCGAGACCATCGCGCTGCTCGACAAGCCCTCCCGCCGCGAGGTCGACATTCGCGCGACCTGGACGGGGTTCGAGATACCCGACGAGTTCGTCGTCGGTTACGGTATCGACTACGCCCAGCGAAACCGGAATCTGCCCTACATCGGCAAGGTGCGTTTCACCGGATGATCTGGTTCCTGCGCATGGCCCGGTGGGTGCGCCGCCCTCCGTCGGAGGCGCGGGTGAAGCTCGTTGTCGGTGTGATCGCCCTCGTTCTCGCGCTCTGGGGCGTCGAGCGGCTTTTCGGATGGCCGGACGCGCTCAGTCTCGACCCCGGGGGCCGCTTCCGCCCCTAGAGCCGGTCGACCATCGCCGACAGGGCGTCGCCGAGGTCCGCCCGCAGCCGCCTGAGGCGCGGTGCGTCGGCCATGTCGGCGTGGCAGGCCACCCACACCGGGATCGACAGCGGCGGCAGCCCGACATCGGCCGGGGACAGGGCTGACCGGCCTTCCGCGAGGATGCGCGGCATGAGGCCCCGCCCCGCCCCGGCGGCCACGAGATCGGCGACGGCGGGAAAGCTGTCGGCTCTCGCGGTGATGTCGGCCTCGTCGACATGCTCGGCGATCCACCGCCCGACCACGGTCGCCGCGAGAGGCCCTGAAAGCCCGACCCATCCCGTCGCGCCATCCGGACCCTCGAACGCGCCGAAGTTCAATTCGGCCACCACCTCGCCGGACATGTCGTCGGGCAGTCTCAGCGCGGGGCGCACCGCCACGTCGGCGTGAAGCCGCGCGAAATCGAGATGGGTGTTGGAGACCAGAAGCTCTATCCGGCGCCCCTGCCCGGCGCGGGCGAGACCGGCGACGATGCCCGGCAGCACGGTGAGACAGAACGTGTCGGTCGAGGTCACCCTGAGCCAGCGCCGCGCCCCGCCACGGCCCGCGTCGAGGCGGCGGGTGACGCCGTCGATCGCCTCGCGCGCCTCCCGCAGCGCCGCGATGACGGCCAGGCTGTCCGGCGGCACGGCGTAGCCCGCCGCGGTGCGCTCGAAGAACCGTGTCCCGAACCGGGTTTCCGCAGCCCCGATCCGCCGGACGACGGTCGAGGCGTTCACGCCCAGACGGCGCGCGGCGGCCGAGACCGAACCGGCCTCGGCGACTTCGAGCACGAATCTGAGGTCATCCCAGTTGTCGTCCTGCACCTATCGATGCCACCCTTGCGTAAATGCAGGCTGGTCGAATCCACCCTTCTCCGTAAGATCGCGCACACAATTGTTTTCGACAAGGACAACAAAATGCACTCCACCAACAGGATCGTGACCGGCGCCGTTGCCGCAGCTCTCTTCGCCAGCGCAGCCTTCGCCGCCGGCCATGGCGGCAACCCCGCCGTCAACGCCCGCAAGGCCCATATGCAGGTTTACGCCCACAACATCGGAATTCTCGGTGCGATGGCGCGCGGCAACGCCGAGTACAATGCCGAAGCGGCCGTCGCAGCGGCCGGCAACCTTGCCGGTCTCGCCGCCCTCGACCAGACGAGCTACTGGGTGCCGGGCACGGACAGCGACTCGCTGCCGGACGAAAGCCGGGCGCTTCCGGCGCTCTTCGACAACCTCGACGACGTCGAAGCCAAGCGCGCTGCCCTGGAAGTCGCCGCCGTCGCTCTTGCCGCCGTCGCCGATGACGGACTCGATGCCGTCCGCGCGGGCCTTGGCCCCGTCGGCGCCGCCTGCGGCGCCTGCCACGAGGATTACCAGAAGCCCCGGGACTGACCTTGCGGCGGGCCGCCGCCCTCGTGCTCGTCCTCGCCGCGGCCGGTGCCGCGGCGGGACTTTTCCTGACGCGTGCCGAAAGGCTCTCGGAGACGGATCTGGCCGGGATCGAACCTGACCTCGCCCGGGGCGAATGGGTGTTTCATGCCTCGGGCTGCGCCTCGTGCCATGTCTCCCCCGACGCCGAACGCGGCGACACTCCCGTTCTCGCCGGAGGACGGCGCTTCGAGACGCCCTTCGGAACCTTCGTCGCCCCCAACATCTCGCCGCACCCCGAGGCGGGCATCGGCGCCTGGTCCGACGCCGAGATCGTTACCGCGATGACCCGGGGAACGTCGCCGGAAGGCCGGCATTACTACCCCGCCTTTCCCTATGGCGCCTACGCGAAAGCCGAGCTGTCCGACATGGTGTCGCTCGCGGCCTACCTCCGCACCCTGCCGGCGGATGCCACCCCGAGCGCGCCCCACGACCTCGGCCTTCCCTACAACATCAGGGCCGGCGTCGGCCTCTGGAAGCTTCTCTACCTGGACACGGCGTGGGCGGTGGACGTGGGCGACGATCCGCTCCTCCTTCAAGGCCGCTACATTTCCGAAGCGCTGGCCCATTGCGGCGAATGCCACACCCCGCGCGACGCGCTCGGCGGGCTCGACCGGGCGCGCTGGTTCGGCGGGGCGCCCAACCCCTCGGGCGACGGTGATATTCCCGCCATCCACCCGGGGTCTCTCACGTGGTCGGAAGCCGAAATCGCAGCCTACCTTTCCGACGGCTTCACCCCGGAGTTCGATGTCGCCGGCGGATCGATGCGCGCGGTGGTCGAGGGTCTGGCGCGGCTGACGGCGGAAGACCGGGCGGCGGTCGCGGCCTATGTCAAGGCGACCCTCCCGGTCGAGTGACCAGCCTTCCTCCTGAATATACCTATGGAGAGGCTCGGGGCCACCGGGGAGAGTGCCCCCGGCATTGACGGCCCGTCAGGCCCGCCCGAGCTTTTCAAGCCGCGCCGCCCTCAGCCGCGCGAAATCATCGCCCGCATGGTAGGAAGATCGCGTCAGGGGGGTCGCCGAGACCATCAGGAAGCCCTTGCCATATGCGGTCTTCTCATAGGCGGCGAACTCCTCGGGGGTGACGAACCGGTCGACCCGATGGTGCTTCGGGGTGGGCTGAAGATACTGCCCGATGGTCAGAAAATCGACATCCGCCGCGCGGAGGTCGTCCATCACCTGGCCCACGGCCGGCCGCTCCTCCCCGAGTCCGACCATGATGCCGGACTTGGTGAACATCGCCGGGTCGATCTCCTTGACGCGCTGCAGGAGGCGAAGGGAGTGAAAATACCGCGCCCCGGGGCGGACCGTGGGGTAGAGGCCCGGCACCGTCTCGAGGTTGTGGTTGAACACGTCCGGCCCGGCTTTGACCACGGTTTCAAGGGCTTCCGGCGCGCACTTCAGGAAGTCGGGCGTCAGGATCTCGATTGTCGTTCCCGGGGCCTGCCGGCGCACGGCGCGGATCGTCTGGGCGAAATGCTCCGCCCCGCCGTCCTCGACATCGTCGCGGTCGACCGAGGTGATGACCACGTGGTTCAGCCCGAGCTTCTTCACCGCATCGGCCACCCGGCCCGGCTCGAAGACGTCAAGCGCGTCGGGCCGGCCGGTGGCGACGTTGCAGAAGGTGCAGCCGCGGGTGCAGATCTCGCCCATGATCATCATGGTCGCGTGACCCTGCGACCAGCATTCGCCGACGTTGGGGCACCCCGCCTCTTCGCAGACGGTGACGAGCTTGTGCGCCCGCATGATGTCGCGGGTTTCCCTGTAGCCCTTCGAGGTCGGGGCCTTCACCCGGATCCACGCCGGTTTCTTCGGCTGGGCATTGTCGGCCCGGTGGGCCTTCTCGGGGTGACGGTCTTGGGGAATCTTCAGGTCGCGCATTCCGTCCTCCATGGGCGGTTGCCTTGACATATCGCCCATGCGCCGGGATTTCCAGAAAAGCCGCACGGTCCGCGCCGGAATGCCGCTATGCGCCTCCGGCATGGGGCGACAGGGTCTCCGCGGCGCCCGCGGCCGGGCAGCGTCGAGATGGTGGCGTGACGAAGACCCCGCGCCGAGCCACAACCCGGACAACGAGGAACTGCCCGCCGCCGCCTCCGTTTCCCGAGGATATTCCCGGAAAACCGGAGACAGGCGCGGCGCGCCGTCCGGCCGCAAGACGCCGCACCGCCCTTCTCTTACCCGATCATCGGGGACCAGCCGCCCTCGGCCTCGTCGTAATGGCGCTTGAGGCGCTGGAGCGCGATCCGGAGGACGATCTTGCCCGAGCGCGCCGCCCAGCCCATGCGCCGCTCGACGGCCTCCATGCCCTCCAGAAAGCAGCAGGTTCTCAGCGCAACGTCGGCGAGACCGGGCCCGAGATCCGACAGCGCGCGATGCACCCGGTCGCGTGCCGCCTGCGGGCCGGCCGCCGGTCCGGCATCGCCGCGCGGACCTGCGTCGCCCGACGTCAGGAACCGTTCCCAGTTCTGGGTGATCCGTGGCCCCATCTGGGCGAGTTCGAAATCCTCCCGCAGCCGTTCGCCCGCGGCGACCATCTCGGCGGAGAGAAACCGCGCGCCGGACCGGTCCTTTCGTCTCGCGAGGGACTGGAGCGGACTTTCCGAGAGATTGTAGCGCGTGCGGTTCTTCGGACCCGCGCCGACCTCGCGCTCGTCGAGGTCGCGGTGCTGGTCGCCGAACGGGTCGCATTCGTCGGCCCGGCCGTCTTTCGCCGCGGCCTCTTCGGCGATCAGACGCTTCAGCGCCGCGCGTCCCGTCGCGGTGATCCGGTAGCGGTTGATCCGGCCCCGGGTGGCGCAGGACAGCCAGTCCTTCAGCACCATGGCCTCCGCCACCGCGCGCTCGACCACGGCCGTGCGCACGGTGCGGCCGTCGGCCGTATCGCGCACCACGACCGCGTTCTCCATGTCGCGCGCCACGGCCAGGCAGGCGCCCGGCTCGTTCATCCGCCTCAGGATCCGCCGCGCCTCGCGTGCGACGGTCTCTTCGTCGGGCGTTGCCGCCCCAATCGCCATTGTTTCGCTCATTCTTTCAACGTCCTTCGCCTTTGCATCGCTTGGTCCAGGCACGCACGCCGCGCAGCCCAGGCGGCGAAGCGCGTCGTCGACAAGAAAATCGTCACGAAGCCCCTCCATCCGCCGGACCTGGCGCAGGATCGTGGAGGCGTGGTGGTCGGAAGCCCTGGCCAGTGCGCGAATCGACTGACCTCCGACGGTGTGCGCGAGATAGGCCCGGACTGGTCCGGGAACCCAACCCGGCATACCGGGGAGCGTCGTCCCGACGACATGAATGGTCCGCGACACGCGTAATCCCCCACAATCCAGCGTTTGGCGTATTCAACTTTGGGTTGTATTCGTTACCAGAGTGTTAAGGCCTGGATCAGGCAATCCACATTCAGCCGAAACCCTAAACAACTGAAAAAGCGTACGAACGCTGAATGGTCGCTTCACGCAACGGGAGTTGTCCCTGGATTATCCACGCTCTTGTCCACGGGACACCCACAATCTGAAAGCGAGCAAAAATGACCTGCAGCCAAGCCGTCCTTTCGCATCTCCGCCGGCCGCGCCTCCTCATCACGGCGGCCCGCTTCGGTCTTTCGGACTACGACCGTTCACGCGATCTCCCCCGTATCCTGAATTCGGCGCCACCCCGCGGCGCTCCGGCGGTGATCGAGCAGCTGATCTGCGAGGAAGCCGGTCTCGAGGAAACCCGGCGTGCGGGCGTGGCGACCTATTCGGTCGTGCGCCACGTGGACGTCCTGATCGCCCTGATGGGTGAGGCGCGGCTGCTGCCCCGGACAGCGCAATCCGTCAGGTGAACGCGTCGGGCATGCTCGTCTTGCGCCGCGCCACGTAATCCGCCAGCGCCTCGGCGACACCCGCGTCGAGTGACGGCGCGGTATAGTCGCCCAGCATCTTCTTCACCCGCATCGAGGCAAGTACGTAGGTATCCCGCGCGCCCTCTTCGGCCCAGGTCTCGAACGTCTTGTAGTCGAGCACGTCGGAGCGCCAGAACGCGCTCTCGAAGTTGCGGTAGGTGTGGGCCGAGCCGAAATAGTTCGCCCCGGTGCCGCCGCGCACCTCGCGGATCGCGTCCATCGCCTGCGCCTCTTCGTCCACGGCGACTCCGGCGGCGAGCTTGTGCAATGCGCCGAGCTGGTCGGCGTCGAGCACGAACTTCTCGAAGCTCGCCACCAGCCCGCCCTCGAGCCAGCCGCAGGAATGCAGCATGAAGTTGACCCCCGCGAGAAGCGCGGCGTTGAGCGAGTTGGCCGTCTCGTATCCTGCCTGCGCGTCGGGTATCTTCGCGCCGTTGAACGACCCGCCCGAGCGGAACGGCAGCCCGAGCCGCCGCGCGAGCTGGCCCGCGCCGTAGGTGATCTGCGCGGCCTCCGGCGTGCCGAAGGTGGGCGCGCCCGACCCCATGTCGGTCGTCGTCACGAAGGCGCCGAAGATCACCGGCGCGCCGGGGCGGATGAGTTGCGAATAGGCCACCGCGGCCAGCACTTCGGCCAGCACCTGGGTGAGCGTGCCGGCGACCGAGACCGGGCTCATGGCGCCGCCCACGATGAAGGGCGAGAGAATCATCGCCTGGTTCGCCTTCGCGTAAACCTCGAGCGCCCCCATCATCGTGGCGTCGAAGGTGAGCGGCGAGTTGATGTTGATGAGCGAGGTCATCACCGTCCGCCCGTCGAGCCCGCCGAAGAGGATGTCGGCCATCTCGACGCTGTCGGCGGCCCGGCTGGGTTCGGTGACCGCGCCCATGAACGGCTTGTCGGAAAGCGTCATGTGCGCCAGCAGCATGTCGAAATGCCGCTTGTTGACCGCGACGTCCGTCGGCTCGCAAAGCGTGCCGCCGGAATGGTGCACCCATTTCGACATGTAGCCGAGGCGCACGAAGTTGCGGAAATCCTCGATCGTGCCGTAGCGGCGACCGCCCTCGAAGTCGCGCACGAACGGCGGGCCGTAAACCGGGGCGAGCACGAGCTTCCTGCCGCCGATCTCGACGTTGCGCTCGGGGTTTCGTGCCTCCTGCACGAAGGACGAGGGCGCGGTCGACGCGAGCTTTCGCGCAAGCCCCTTCGGCAGTCGCACCCGGTCGCCCTCGACCATGGCGCCCGCGTCCTTCCAGCGCTGAAGCGCGGCCGGGTTGTCGGCGAAGACGACGCCGACCTCCTCAAGCACCGTTTCGGCATTGGCCTCGATGATCTCGATGGCTTCTTCGCTGAGAATCTCGAGGTTGGGGATGTTGCGCTCGATGACCTTCGCAGCCTCGATCCTGACCGCCGTGCGCTCTGCGCGGCGCGCAGCCCCGCCTCCGCCGCGGCCCCGCTTCATGGCCTTCGCTTCCGACATGGCACCGCCCCGCTCTTTGCGTCCTGTCCGGTGATAGGCGGTTTGAACCGCCTCGCCGGGCCGAATTGCGCCGTTTCAGTCCGGTTTGCGACATCGGCGTCGGTCACGCGCTCCCCGCATTGGCCTCGCGATCCGAGCGCGGCAAGACGTCGGGTGCGGCCGGTGACTTTCCGCGGCTCCGGCGGCATCCCCGGGATCCGGAGGGTCCCGGCATGCCGCACCCTTGCCCTTGCACCCGCCCGCCGGGCTGCCTAAGCGGTCTGTCATGACCGCGATACAGCATGATCTCTGCCTCATCGTCGATTTCGGCTCCCAGGTGACCCAGCTCATCGCCCGCCGCCTGCGCGAGCTGAACGTGTATGCCGAGATCCACCCGTTCCAGACGGTGACCGCCGGGATGCTTGCCGAGAAGCGCCCGAAAGCGGTGATCCTGTCTGGTGGCCCTGCGAGCGTACTCGACGAGGGGTCGCCGCGCCCGCCCGCGGAGGTCTTCGACCTTGGCGTGCCGGTGCTCGGCATCTGCTACGGCCAGCAGGTGATGATGGAGATGCTCGGCGGCCGCGTCGAGCGGGGCACCGGCACCGCGGAGTTCGGCCGCGCCTATATCACGAAATCCGCCGAAACCGAGCTTCTGGAAGGCTGGTTTCTCGCGGAGAAGGAACAGGTTTGGATGTCGCACGGCGACCACGTCGCCGCCCTCGCCCCGGGCTTTCAGGTCTGCGCGACCTCGCCGGGCGCGCCGTTCGCCGTCATCGCGGACCTGGACCGGCACTTCTATGCCGTCCAGTTTCACCCCGAGGTCCATCACACGCCCATGGGCCCCAGGCTTTACGAGAACTTCGCGCGCATCGCGGGCTTCACCGGAGACTGGACGATGGGCGCCTACCGGGAGGAGGCGACCCAGAAGATCCGCGAACAGGTCGGCGACGCGAAGGTCATCTGCGCGCTCTCCGGCGGCGTCGACAGCTCGGTCGCGGCCGTTCTGATCCACGAGGCGATCGGCGACCAGCTCACGTGTGTCTTCGTCGACCACGGGCTTTTGCGCGAGGGCGAGGCCGAAGAGGTCGTGACGATGTTCCGCGACCACTACAACATGCCGCTCATCCACGCCGAGGAACAGGACCGGTTCCTCGACGCGCTCGAGGGGGTCTCCGACCCCGAGGTGAAGCGCAAGACCATCGGCGGGCTCTTCATCGACGTCTTCCAGGAACATGCCGACGAGATCGCGGGGGCCGGGTTTCTCGCCCAGGGCACGCTCTACCCCGACGTGATCGAGAGCGTGAGCTTCTCGGGCGGGCCTTCGGTCACGATCAAATCCCACCACAACGTCGGCGGGCTGCCCGAGAAGATGGGCCTCAAGCTCGTCGAACCGCTTCGCGAGCTTTTCAAGGACGAAGTCCGGGCGCTCGGCCGCGAACTGGGCCTGCCGCCCCATTTCATCGGCCGACACCCCTTCCCCGGCCCCGGCCTCGCGATCCGCTGTCCCGGCGAGATCACGCGCGACAAGCTCGCGATCCTTCGCAAGGCCGATGCGGTGTTCATCGACCAGATCCGCCGCCACGGGCTCTACGACGAGATCTGGCAGGCCTTCGCCGCACTCCTGCCCGTCCGCACCGTGGGCGTCATGGGCGACGGGCGCACCTACGACTACGCCTGCGCGCTCCGCGCGGTCACCTCCGTCGATGGCATGACGGCGGATTTCTACCCCTTTACCCACGAGTTCCTCGGCGAGACAGCGACGCGGATCATCAACGAGGTCAAGGGCATCAACCGGGTGACCTACGACATCACCTCGAAGCCGCCGGGCACGATCGAATGGGAGTGATCCGATGACACCCGCGCGGCCCCCGGCCCCTTCATCATGGCCGAAATACCTCGGGGGAGCCGCCGCAGGCGGCGGGGGCAGAGCCCCCCTCTCCTCGGCCACACCATGACTCGTCTTCTCGCCCGCCTCATCGCCCTCGGCGTGCTTCTCAGCGCCGCAGCGCTCGTCTGGACGGCATTCTACATCGCTACCTACGACGACCCCGAACCGCTCCCCGAGGCCGCGGCCATCGTGGTACTGTCGGGCCCGTTCGAGGCCCCCGAGGGCGAGACCGACGAAACCTCGGAGCGGGTGGCGCGCGGGGTCGCGCTCTGGCAGGCGGGTCATGCGCCGCGCCTCGTCATGTCGGGCGGAGGCTCTCGCGCCCTCCCCGGCCCCGGCGACGCCGCCTTCATGGCCGAAGAGGCCATCGCACTCGGGGTGCCCGACGAGGCCATTCTCACCGAAACCGGCTCCCATTCCACGCTTCAGAACGCCTGGAACACCGCCCGCGCCGACGGCATCGACCCCGCTGCGCCGATCCTCCTCGTCACACACCGCTACCATCTCTCGCGCGCCGCTCTTTCGTTCCGCTGGGCAGGGTTCACGAATGTCACGCCGGTCGCCGCGGACCCCGGCGCGGTGCAGGAGATCACCTTCGTCCTTCTGCTCGAGGGCCTGAAGTGGCCGCTCAACGCACTCCGCGCTGCGGGAGCCTCGGCGGCCCTCGCCCTCGGTGCCCCGGAGGACGATGTCACTCCCTGGCTACACTGAACCGGCAGCCCGGCCCGGTCTCGCCGCGCTCTGGATGCTGGGAGCGATCTGCGCGTTCTCCTCCATGGCGGTCGCGGGCCGCGCCGTGGCCGATGAACTCGACACCTTCGAGATCATGATGTTCCGCTCGGCCATCGGCTTCGCGCTCGTTCTCGTGATCGGTGGCGCTCTCGGAAAGCTCGGCGAGGTCGCACCGCGCCGCCTCGGCCTCCATTTCCTGCGCAATCTGTCGCATTTCACCGGGCAGAACCTGTGGTTCTACGCGCTGAACCTCATCCCCCTCGCGCAGCTCTTCGCGCTCGAGTTCACCTCGCCGATCTGGGTGGTGCTGCTCGCCGCACTGATCCTCGGCGAAAGGCTCACCGCCATCCGCCTCGCCGCGGTGGGCCTCGGGTTTCTCGGTGCGCTCATCGTCGCCCGCCCCGGCACCGGAGGCGATCCGGTGGGGCTTCTGACGGCCGCTGCCGCCGCCGTGGGCTTCGCGGGCGCGATCGTGACGACGAAGCTGCTCACCCGCACCGAGACGACCACGTCGATCCTGTTCTGGCTGACGCTCATGCAATTGGGCATCGGCCTCGTCGCGGCGGGATGGGATGGCGACATCGCCCGGCCGCCGCCGGAGATCTGGCCCTGGCTGGGGATTATCGGCGCGGCGGGTCTTTTCGCCCATCTCTGCCTGACGACCGCGCTCAGTCTCGCGCCCACCACACTCGTCGTGCCGATGGATTTCCTGCGCCTGCCGGCGATCGCCGTCGTCGGCGCGGTCGCTTACGGCGAGCCCCTCAGCCTGCCGGTCTTTCTCGGCGCCGCGCTCATCTTCGCGGCCAACTACCTCAACATCGTATTGTCCCGCAGGGGGGCGCTCCGCGCGATACCGGGCTCCGGCAAGCCGGATTTGTGACGCCGCGTCACAAATTCCGGTTAATCCGGCTTGCACGATTGCCAGACAGCAAGGCGGTTCTTAGCGTCCCTTCCACTTGATTTCGGGGAGGCACAAAACGTGAAAAAGTCCGTCAGCGCGGCCATGAGCGCCGCATTCATCGCACCTGTCGCGAACGCCGGCGGCATCGAACGCGCGGGCTTTTCATCGTCCATCCTGTTCGAGGAAGGCACGCGGTCGGAGTTCAGTCTGGGCGCCGTGGCTCCGAGCGTATCGGGCGTGCAAGCGAGCCCCCTCGACCCGTTCGGAGCGGTCGGCGCTTCCAGCGGTGATGTCTCGCCGGACTTCACGTTGTGGTCGTTCGGCTTCAAGACCGAGGTGTCGGAAAACGTCGCGCTGGCGCTTCTTGTCGACCAGCCTGTCGGGGCGGATGTCGACTATGCCGACCCCGCTTACGCCTACGGCGCGAACGGCGGATCCACCGCCACGATCGACGCGATCGGGGTGACGGCTATCGCAAGGTACGCGCTGCCGAACAATCTTTCCGTCTACGGCGGCGTCCGGGCGCTCCAAACGCGGGGCGAGGTTGCCCTCTTCAACGGCTACGAAATGTCGACGTCCACCGAGTTCGATTTCGGCTACCTCGTGGGCGCGGCCTGGGAGAGACCCGAAATCGCCGCGCGCGTCGCGCTGACATATCTGTCGCCGATCACGCACACGTTCGACGCGACCGAGCCCGCCGCCGCGGGCGACGGCCGTTTTGCCACCACGGTGCCGCAATCGGTCCTGCTCGAGGCGCAAAGCGGCATTGCCGAAGACACGCTGCTCTTCGGGTCGATCAAGTGGCGCAACTGGACGGCCTTCGACATCACACCGGATTTCTACACGACATCGGTGGCCCCAGGCGGCTCGCTGGTGAGCTACGATGATGACGTCTACACATATTCCCTCGGCGTCGGCCGGCGATTCAGCGAGATGTGGTCGGGGGCGCTCCTGTCGTCATACGAGGCCCAGAGCGGCGGGTTTTCGGGCAACCTCGGGCCGACCGACGGCTATTTCAGTCTCGGCGTCGCGGCGACACGGTCGAGCGGGCCCTGGGACGTCACCGCCGGCCTGCGCCATATCTGGATCGGCAGTGCCAGAACGCAGAACCCCGCCGCGCCGGGCGTCACGCTCGGGGAGTTCTCCGGCAATACCGGTATCGCGGGGGGAGTCCGGGTGTCCTACACCTACTGAAGTCCCGCACCGAAAGCTCGGAGAAGCCCGTTCTGTCCGGGCGCTCCCGAGCCGGTGCGTTGCAAAGGCGTTCAGGATGCTGGCGAGACGGAGGTTTTCCCGCTAGGACGCCCCCGGGGAAAGACGCGGAGACACGGGCGGGATGATCTACGAAAGCGCAGACGCGTGGCGCGGCGCACCCGAGAAACGGGTGCTCCTTTTCGGCATGTCCGGGCTCGGCAAGACCCATGTCTCGGCGATGCTGCGCCGCGAGGGCGGCTGGTTCCACTACTCGGTCGATTACCGTATCGGCACCCGCTACATGGGCGAGCACATCGCGGACAGCGTGAAAGCCGAGGCGATGAAGGTGCCCTATCTCGCGGCCCTTCTCAGGACCGACTCGATCTACATCGGCTCGAACATCACGTTTCAGAACCTTGCCCCCCTCTCGACCTATCTCGGCAAGCCGGGCGACCCCGACAAGGGCGGCCTCCCCTTCGAGGAATACCGCCGTCGCCAGGCCCTCCACCGCCAGGCCGAAGTGGCCTCGATGCTCGATACCCCCTATTTCATCGACCGCGCGAAACGGCTCTACGGCATCGGGAATTTCGTCTGCGACAGTTCGGGCTCTCTTTGCGAGGTGGTCGACCCGCACGACGCGGAGGACCCGGTCCTGACGGTGCTCCGCGACAATCTTCTTATCGTCTGGATCGAAGGCACCGAGGCGCATACCCAGGCGCTGATCGAACGCTTCGACCGCGACCCCAAGCCGATGTGCTACGACGAGGGGTTTCTCGAGGCGGCCTGGTCGGATTATCTCGCCGAGAGCGGCGACGCCCCCGATGAAGTCGACCCCGACGCCTTCGTCCGCTGGGCCTATGCCCGGGCGCTGGCGCACCGCCAGCCCCGCTACCGGGCCATCGCCGGAAACTGGGGCGTGACGGTGCCGGCCGAGGAGGTCGCCCGCGTCGCGACACCCGGGGACTTCACCGAGGTCGTCGCCCGCGCCCTTGAGCACCGGGGCGAAACCGCCTAAGTCCGGTTCCTCCCGTGAAAAGGCCCGCCTGACCCATGCCGATCACCCTGCCCCGCGACCTGCCTGCCTATGACGTCCTCTCCCGTGAGGGCGTCATGGTCATGGGACAGGACGTCGCGGCGCGGCAGGACATCCGCCCCCTTCGCATCGGGCTTCTCAACCTGATGCCGAAGAAGATCCAGACCGAGACCCAGTTCGCCCGCCTCATCGGGGCCACTCCGCTGCAGATCGATCTCCACCTCATCCGGATGACCGAGCACCAGACGAAGAACACCGCCGCCGAGCACATGGAGGCGTTCTACCGTCCGTTCCAGGAGGTGAAGGGCGAGAAGTTCGACGGTCTCGTCATCACCGGCGCGCCCATCGAGCACCTGCCCTTCGAAGAGGTCACCTACTGGGACGAGCTGACCGAAGTGATGGACTGGACGCAGACCCATGTCCATTCCACCTTCGGCGTCTGCTGGGGCGGCATGGCGATGGCGTTTCACTTTCACGGACTTCGAAAGCACATGCTGGCGAAGAAGGCATTCGGCTGTTTCCGTCACCAGAACCTCGCGCCCGCCTCGCCCTACCTGCGCGGCTTCTCGGACGATTGCGTCATCCCCGTCTCGCGCTGGACAGAAGTGCGCCAGGACGAGATCGACGCGGTGCCGGAACTCTCGACGCTTCTCGGCTCCGAGGAGGTCGGCCCCTGCCTCGTCGAGGACCCAGGCCACCGGGCGCTCTACATCTTCAACCATTTCGAATACGACAGCGGAACGCTGAAGGAAGAATACGATCGCGACATCAGCGAAGGCACGCCGATCAACGTTCCGGCGAACTATTATCCCGACGACAACCCCGCGCTGACCCCGCAGAACCGCTGGCGGTCCCACGGCCACCTTCTATATGGCAACTGGATCAACGAGATTTACCAGACAACGCCATATGAGCTTGAAAAGATTGGCCGCACTTAGCGCGCTCGCCCTCGCCCTGTTCTTCGCCACGGCCTACGGGGTCGCACATCTGCGCGCGGCACGCGCCGAGGCGGCGCACCCTCCGGAGGGCTCGTTCATCGAGATCGAGGGGCGGCGCCTGCACTATGTCGAGATGGGCGAAGGCCCGCCCCTGGTTCTGATCCACGGCGCCTTCGGGTCCTCCCGCGACTTCACGTTCGACATCATGGAGCGCCTTGCCGGCCGCTTCCGGGTCATAGCCTTCGACCGGCCGGGCCTTGGCTACAGCGAGGGGCTCTATTCGCGGGCCTTCTCGAGCCGGGCCGAAAGCCCCGCCGAACAGGCCCGGATTCTCGCCGCGGCCGCGGCGCGGCTCGGCGCGGACCGGCCCATCGTTCTCGGCCACAGCTTCGGTGGCATCGTCGCCATGGCCTGGGCGCTCGACCACGACCCCGCGGCACTGGTCATGGTCGCCGGTGTCGCCCTGCCCTGGCCGGGCGAGCTCGGATGGCTCTACCAGGTCAACGGCACGGTGCCCGGCGGCGCGCTCGCCGCCCCCGTTCTCACCGCCTTCGCGCCCCGCGCGCGCATCGCCGACAGCGTGGAGGCCACCTTCGATCCGGATCCGATGCCAGTGGGCTATGCCGATCACATCGGCGTCTACATGCCGCTCCGCCTGCCGGTCTTCCGGTCGAACGCCCGTCAGGTCAACTGGCTGAGACCCCATGTCGTGGAGATGGAGGCGGGCTACCCGGACCTCGATCTGCCCATCGAGATCATCCATGGCGATGCCGACGAGACAGTTCCGATCCGGGTCCATTCGGGACCGCTATCGGAGCGCGTGGCATCAGCGCGGCTCGAGATCATCGAGGGCGCCGGGCACATGCCGCACCACACGCATCCGGTCGCCGTGGTCGCGGCGGTCGACCGCGCCGCCGCCCGCGCTGCGGAGTGACGCCGGTGGCGAGACCGGCGGGGCTTTGCCAGGCCGGTCACGTCCCGACCAGATCCTGTCGGCGGTCCGGGGAGGCTGGGGGGACATTTGCGCCCCTACCCGGTCCGCTTGCCCCGCGTTGCGGCCCGCCCTAGGGTCGACGGAAAAGTGAAGGCCCTTAACAACCATGACCCTGCCCTTCGACGGCGCGATCAGCGCCTTTTTTGAAAGCGAAGCCCCGGACCCGGTTCGCGAGGCCATCGAGAAGAACAAGAAGGGCCCGGTCCTCACCGAGGCCTATCCCTACGATGAACGCCTCGACCGCGACGAATACCATGACCGGCTCTACGGGCTCCAGCTCGAACTCGCCAAGCTCCTCGCCGATGTCCGGTCCACCGGCAAACGGATCGTCGTCGTCTTCGAAGGCCGCGACGCCGCCGGAAAAGGCGGCACGATCAAGCGGTTCCGGGAGAATCTCAATCCGCGCGCGGCGCGCGTCGTCGCCCTCTCGAAGCCCTCCGAGCGCGAAGCGGGCGAGTGGTATTTCCAGCGCTACATCGACCATCTGCCTTCGGCGGGCGAGCTCGTGTTCTTCGACCGGTCCTGGTACAACCGCGCTGTCGTCGAGCATGTTTTCGAGTTCTGCAGCCGCGAGGAGCGCGCCCAGTTCTTCCGCCAGCTGCCCTCCTTCGAGAACCTCCTCGTGGACGAGGGCATTCATTTTCTGAAGCTCTGGCTCAACGTTGGCCGTGCAGAACAGCTGCGGCGGTTCCTCGACCGCGAGAAAGACCCCTTGAAGCAGTGGAAGCTTTCGTGGATCGACGTCGAGGGGCTGAAACGCTGGGATGCCTATACGGAAGCGATCGTCGAGACCTTCGAGCGGTCCCACACCCCCGTCGCCCCCTGGACCATCGTGCGCACCGACGACAAGCGCCGCGCCCGGGTCGCCTCGATCGCGGCGCTGGTTTCGGCCCTCGACTATGCCGGGAAGGACGAAAAGATCGCCCACGCTCCCGATCCCATGGTATGTGGCGGTCCCGAAATCTGGCATGGTTAAGCGCGGCTATCACCACGGCAACCTCAAGCAGGCCCTCGTCGATGCGGCGCTCAAGCTCATCGAGGACAGGGGACCGACGGGGTTCACGGTCTCCGAAGCCGCCAAGCAGGCCGGGGTGACGCCGGCCGCCGTCTACCGCCATTTCGACGGTCGCGAGGACCTCATCGCCGAGGCCGCGCGGCAGGGATACGAGATTTTCGCCGACCTCATGGACTACGCCTACGAGACCGGTCAGCCCTCCGCACTCGCGAGCTTCGAGGCCACCGGCCGGGCCTATCTCGCCTTCGCGCGCCGCTATCCCGGCCATTACGTGGCGATGTTCGAGAGCGGCATCTCGATCAACCGCACACCTGAACTCGCGGCGGTCGCGCGGCGCGCGTTCGGGGTGCTCGAACGCGCCGCCGAGCACCTCTCCGAGCATATTCCACCCGAAAAGCGCCCGCCGCCGCAGATGTTCTCCGCGCATATCTGGGCGATGAGCCATGGGGTCGTGGAACTCTTCGCCCGCGGTGCGCCGGGAACCAAGGCGCCCTTCCCGCCCGAGGACCTTCTCGAAACGGGGATCGGGATCTATCTCCGGGGGCTCGGGCTCGTCCCGCCGGACGACCGGGTGCCGGATGCCGGTGAGGGGCATTGATGGGGCTGGAACCCGATCGCCGGAAGACAGGGCCTGCAGGGCCCGCGGGGTGCGCCGAATGAAGATCACCGCGCTCGAGACAATCCGCATCGCGGAACGGCCAAACCTGCTCTGGGTCGAGGTTTCCACCGACGAAGGCCCGGTGGGGCTGGGCGAGACGTTTTTCGGCGCCGAAACCGTCGAGGCGCATGTCCACGAATGGATCGCGCCGCGCGTGCTCGGCCGCGACCCCCTGCAGATCGACCGGCTGGCGGCGGACCTCGCGGGATACGTCGGGTTTCGCTCGTCAGGCGCCGAAATGCGCGGCAATTCCGCCTTCGATATCGCGCTTTGGGACATCTTCGGGAAGGCGACCGGGCAGCCGGTCGCCCAGCTTCTGGGCGGGTTCACGCGCCAGGCGATCCGCACCTACAACACCTGCGCCGGGAGCGGCTACATCAAGACGGCCGACGGCCAGTCCGTCGCCAACTGGGGTATCTCCGCCGAGGCCGGATACGACGACCTTGACGGCTTTCTGCACCGCGCCGACGAACTTGCCCACGCACTTCTCGAGGACGGCATCACGGCGATGAAGATCTGGCCCTTCGACATCGCCGCCGAGCAGTCAGGCGGCCGTCACATCTCGGCCGAGGACCTCAGGCGCGGACTCGAGCCCTTCGAGAAGATCCGGAACGCCGTGGGCGACCGGATGGATGTGATGGTCGAATTCCATTCTCTCTGGCAGCTCCTGCCGGCCATGCGCATAGCGAAGGCGCTCGCGCCATTCGATACCTACTGGCACGAGGATCCGATAAGGATGGACAGCCTCGCGAGCCTGAAGCGCTACGCCGCCGTCTCTCCCGCGCCGATCTGCGCCTCCGAGACGCTGGCGACACGCTGGGCATTCCGCGACCTTCTGGAGACGGAGGCGGCCGGGGTCGTGATGCTCGACCTCAGCTGGTGCGGCGGCCTGTCCGAGGCGCGCAAGATCGCGTCGATGGCCGAGGCGTGGCACCTGCCCGTCGCCCCGCATGATTGCACCGGGCCGGTCGTGCTCACCGCGTCGACCCACCTGTCTCTCAACGCGCCGAACGCGCTCGTGCAGGAAAGCGTTCGCGCCTTCTATCGCACGTGGTACCGCGACCTCGTCACAGCGCTCCCCGAAGTGCGCGACGGGATGATCACCGTCCCTCCCGGACCGGGCCTCGGGCTGGAACTGCTGCCCGATCTCGACCGCGGCCATTCGGTGTCCCGGCGCCGCTCGACGCTGGGCGAGGGCTGAGCGGGCAACGAAGGGCGGCGGCGCCTCAGGCTTCGGCGCCCGACGCCGTCAGGGCGGCTGTCACGGCGTCGGCGTACGGGATCGGCGCGACCGCGCCGTAATCGGTCGTCGACAGCGCGGCCGCGGCGACGGCGTAGCGCCCGGCCTCGACGGGGTCATCGCCGGCGGCGAGGCGGGCGAGAAACGCGCCGTCGAAACAATCGCCCGCGCCGGTGGCATCAACCGCGTCGACGGCGAGACTCGCCACTTCCGTCACCCTGCCCTCTACCCCGATCAACACACCGTCCTTGCCGAGCGTGAGCGCCACGATTTTCGGTCCTCGCGCCTGAATCTCGGCGAGGATCTCATGGGGGTCGGTCAACCCGGTCAGGCTGCGCGCGTCTTCGAGCCCCGGCAGCGCGACATCGGCGCGGGACAGCGCGTCGAAGATGACCGGGCGCGCCTCCTCGAGCGGCCAGAGCGCGAGGCGGAGATTGGGGTCATAGGAGATGCGCGCGCCGGCTACCCGCGCCGCCTCCATGGCCGCGACCGAGGCCACACGCGCCGAGGCGCTGATCGCCTGCGTGATGCCCGACAGATGCAGGGTTCCCGACGCGGCAATGGCGCCGCGCGGCAGTGTTTCGGCCGTCATACCGCTCGCCGCGGACCCGCTCCGGCGGTACTCGAACGCGTGTCCCTCCGGCCCGTGGCGCACGAAATAGAGGCCCGTGGGCGCGTGCGCGTCGTAAGAGACCGCCGAGGTGTCGACGCCTTCCGCCGCCCACATCTCCATCAGCGCCCGCCCGAACCCGTCGTCCCCGAGCCTCGTGGCGATGCCCGCGCGCGCGCCCTGCCGGGCAGCGGCCACGGCGACGTTCGACACGTCGCCACCGAACCCCTGGCGCCATTCTGGTCCATCGACCTGATTGAACTCGACCAGCGGCTCGCCGAGGCAGAGAATGTCGCAGCTCATGCGGACCTCAATGGTTGTTGCGAGGCAGGTACTTGCCGGCGATGTCGCGGTACTGCGTCGCGCCGTCGAACACCATTCCCTCCGCGAAGGGCCGGACCCTCTCGCGGAAGAGTGCCTGCCACGGCGATTGGCTATCGGGGCACGGATACCCGCCAGCCGCCTCGAGTTCGGAGCGGCGGCGGGCGATTTCGTCTTCGGACACCAGCATGTCGACCCGGCGCGTGTTCAGATCGATCCGCACCCGGTCGCCCATGCGCAAAAGCGCGAGCCCGCCACCGTCGGCCGCCTCCGGCGAGGCGTTGAGGATCGATGCCGAGCCCGATGTGCCCGACTGGCGCCCGTCGCCGATGCAGGGCAAGGCCCGGATGCCCTGTCGTATCAGGTAGGAGGGCGGGCGCATGTTCACCACCTCCGCGCCGCCAGGGTAGCCCTTGGGGCCCGCCCCGCGCATGACGAGGACAGTGTCGCCGTCGAGCCCGAGCGCCGGGTCGTCGATGCGGGCATGGTAGTCTTCCGGACCGTCGAAGACAGCCGCCGTTGCCTCGAACGCCATCGGCTGTTCGGCGTTCGCGAGATAGCGCGCCCGGAAATCCGCGTCGATCGCGGAGGTCTTCATGATCGCGCTGTCGAAGAGGTTGCCCGAGAGGTTGAGAAAGCCGGCATTGGGCAGGATCGCGGTTTCGACCGTGCGGATGACGTCGGCGTTCTCGATGGGCGTGCCTTCGTAGAGCTTGCGCATGCTCTGGCCCGAGACGGTGGGCGCGTCGGGATGCGGCAGAAGCCCCGCGCGCAGAAGCTCGCCCACGACCGCCGGCACGCCGCCCGCGCGGTGAAAATCCTCGCCGAGATAGGTCCCCACCGGCTGCATGTTCACCAGAAGCGGTATCTCGTAGCCGAAGCGCTCCCAGTCGGCGTTCGTAAGTTCCAGCCCCAGGTGCGCCGCGATGGCGTTGAGATGGATCGGAGCGTTGGTCGAACCGCCGAGGGCGGAGCAGACGACCACGGCATTCTCGAAGGCCTCGCGGGTCATCACCTGCGCGGGCCGGAGGTCTTCGTGCACCATCTCGACGATCCGCTGGCCGGTGCGCCACGCGGACTGCCCGCGCTCGCGGTAGGGCGCGGGGATCGCGGCCGCCCCCGGCAATTGCATCCCGAGCGCTTCGGCGAGCGAATTCATCGTGGTCGCCGTGCCCATCGTGTTGCAATAGCCCACCGACGGCGCCGAGGAGGCCGCGATCTCGAGGAATCCCTCGGCATCGATCTCGCCGGCGGCAAGCTGCTGGCGGGCCTTCCAGATGACCGAGCCCGAGCCCGCCCGCTCGCCCTTGTGCCAGCCGTTCAGCATCGGCCCGACCGAGAAGGCGAGCGCGGGGATACCCACCGTCGCCGCCGCCATCAGGAGCGCCGGGGTGGTCTTGTCGCACCCGATCGTCAGCACCACACCGTCGATGGGGTAGCCGAAGAGACTCTCGGTCAGCGACAGGTAGGCGAGGTTGCGGTCGAGCATCGCGGTGGGGCGCTTGCCGGTCTCCTGGATCGGGTGGCAGGGTATCTCGATCGGCACGCCGCCCGCCGCGGTGATGCCGTCGCGCACCCGTTTGGCGAGCTCGATATGGTGGCGGTTGCAGGGAGAGAGGTCGCTTCCGGTCTGTGCGATGCCGATGATCGGCTTGCCGCCGCGCAATTCCTCCAGCGTCAGCCCGTAGTTCAGGTACCGCTCGATATAGAGGGCGGTCATCTCCGGGTCGTCGAGGTTGTCGAACCACTTGCGGGAACGCAGGTCTGTTTTCCGGTCGGTCATGAGATTGCTCCGAGGTTTAGCGTCCGGTGATGCCGGGAAAGGCGATCAGGAGGCCGAGGGCCAGGATCTGCAGGGCGATGAAGGGCAGCAGCGAACGGAATATCTCGCCCAGGGAGATGTCCGGCGGGGTCACGGACTTGAGATAGAAGGCGGCCGGCCCGAACGGCGGCGACAGGAAACTGACCTGCATGTTCATGGCGAAGACGACACCGAACCACACCGGGTCGAGCCCGAGATCGCGGACGATGGGCACGAAGATCGGCATCGTCAGAAGCGCGATGCCGACCCAGTCGAGGAACATGCCGAGCACGAACAGGATCAGCATCATGAACAGCACGATCACGGTGGGGTTCTCGGACACGCCTATGATCAGCGACGAGACGAAGTCTATTCCCCCCATGAGGTTGAACACGCCGACCAACGCCGAGGCCCCGATTCCGATCCAGACGATCATGCCGACGGTCGCGAGCGTGCGCCGGGCGGCGCCCACCATCAGCTCCAGCGTGAACTCGCCTCGGATGACCGTCGACAGCATGACGCCGATCACCCCGACCGCCGACGCCTCCGTGACCGAGGCGATGCCGCCGTAGATCGAGCCGAGGACGAAGATCACCACCATGATCGGCAGGATCAGCCCCTTGAGAAGGCGGAGTTTCTCTCGGGCGGGAATTTCGTCTGGCTCGGGGATCGGCGCGACCGAGGGGTCGAGATAGGCGCGCACGAGAACGTAGGCGATGTAGAACGAGGCGAGCATCAGCCCCGGCAGGAAGGAGGCAGTGAAGAGGTCCCCGATCGAGACCGAGGCGGTCAGCCCGTAGATGATGAGCACGATCGAGGGCGGCACCATCGTGCCGAGCGCTCCGCCGGCGCAGCACACCCCGATGGCGAGCCTGCGGTCGTAGCCGAGGCGCAGCATCTGCGGCAGGGCGAGAAGCCCCAGAAGCACGACCTCGCCGCCGATGATCCCCGACATGGCCGCGAGCACGACCGCCACGAGGAGGGTCTGGATCGCGACACCGCCCCGCAGGCGACCGCCGACGACGCGCATCGCGTCGAAGAGGTCGCGCGCGATGCCCGAGCGGTCGAGGATCGCCGCCATCAGCACGAACATCGGCACCGAGACGAAGACGAAGGAATTCACGAAGCTGAAAATGCGTGAGGTGATCAGCGGCACCGCCATCGGACCGAACCAGCCCAGAGCGAAGATGAGCGCGACGAGCAGCGTGACGAAGGCGAGCGGCATGCCCGTGAGAAGCAGCGAGAACAGGGCGACGAACATCCAGAACGTCGCCCACTCGATGCCCATCGCCTTGAAGTCGGGCAGGAAGGAAAGAAGCTCCATCAGTCGTGCCGCTTGCGGGCGTAGTTCCACGCCAGAACCGCGAATTGAACCGCCATCACGATCAGGGTCAGAAACAGGAAGACCTTGAGCAGTCCCGGCGTGGGCGGGTCCCAGGCGCTGCCGGTCGTCTCGAGGCGGAAGTCGCCGCCGGGTGTCCAGGCCGCGCGCTTGACGCTTTGCCACGCGGCCCAGGCAAAGAAGGCGGTCGAGACGAGGCAGGCCAGCGAGATCGCCACGTCGAAGATCCGCCGCCGGCGCGGGCCGAGCTGGTCGTAGATCAGCACCACCCTGATGTGGGCATTGCGCGCCGCGACGTAGAGCCCGCCGTAGACGAAGGCGCAGGCATTGAGGAAGATCACCGTCTCATGCGCCCATATCGTCGGTGCATGAAAGACGTAGCGCAGCACGACCTCGAGACCGAGGATCGCCGCCGAGGCGAGGATCGCGACGGCGAAGACGATGCCTCCGCGGTTTATCGCCCGCCCCAGCGGTCCCGACTCGGGCGCCGGTCCGCCGAGGCCCGGACCGGCCTCGCGGGCATCGAGATCATCCTGCATCGAAGATACTCTCCGTTGGACGGCCCCCGGCGCGCGTGGCGTCCGGGGGCCGGTCCGATGGGATCGGTCAGTTCATCAGACCTGCGCTCTCGAGATAGGCCGTCAGCGTCTCGTAGACCTTGCGGGCGTTCTCCGAGCCCTCGGCGGCCTGCTCCCACTCGGTCTTGGCGATGGCGCGGAACTTGGCGCGCTCCGCCTCGGGCCAGTCGTGCACCGTGATGTCCGGGTTCGACCGCGCCGCGGCCACGGCGGCCTCGTCGCGTTCGGCGAGGGTCGCCACCTGCATGCGGGCCCAGTCGCTGACCGAAGCCTCGAGTGCGGACTGGATGTCCTCGGGCATGGAATCCCAGACCCCCTTGTTGATCGACACCTCGACGAGCGGCATCGAGTGGAAGCCGGGGTAGACCGGGTGATTTGCGACGTCGTGCATGCCCTGCTCGTGGTTGGTCGAGAACACCGTGTAGTCGGCCGCGTCGATCACACCCTTGTCGAGCGAGGTGAACACCTCCGAGCCCGGCAGGTTCACCGGCGCTGCACCGGCCGCCGCGAACACCCGCTGCACCATGCCCTCGGGGGCACGCATCTTGACGCCCTGGAGATCATCGACCCCATCGAGAGGCACTTTCGAAAGGAACGCCTCGAGCCCCGGCGTGGTGGCGCCGATGAAATGCAGCCCGTAAGGCTCCAGAAGCTCGTTCATGAGTTCCCTGCCGCCGCCGTTCTCGATGAACTCGAACATCTGCTCGGGGTCGGACCATGCGCCCACCGGGTTCGCGATCAGCCCGAAGGCGGGGTCCTTGCCGGCGAAATAGGACGTGTCGGTGAAATGGCCGTCGAGAATGCCGGCCGCCACCGCGTCCTGGGTCTCCGAATGCGCCACGATCGTCTCGACCGGCAGAAGCTCGATCTCGACACGGCCGTCGGTGCGCTCGGCCACGTCCGCCACCCATTCCTGCTGAAGAATGTAGTTGGCGTTGCCCGCCGGGTCCGAGCTCTGGAATTTCAGGGAATAATCCTGGGCCGCGGCAGCACCCGCCATGGCGCCCATCATCGCGGTCGTGGCCGCGAGAGTTGCGATCAGTCGCATTGGTGTCCTCCTCCATTGGTCGGCCGCGACGGAAGCGCCGCATGGCCTCGGCGGACCGTATTTGACAGCGCTGTCATGTGTCAATCTTCACCCGCCGCGCATGTTCGGCTACAGTTCGCGAATGCAGCGCCAACCCTTTGAAAACGCACGGATCACCCTCGCAGATGTCGCGCGGGAGGCCGGTGTCAGCGCAATCACGGTTTCCCGGGCCCTGAGGCAGCCGGACAAGGTCTCGCCGAAGGTTCGCGACCGGATTCTCCGGGTGGTGAGCCGCCTTGGCTATGTGCCCGATGCGGCGGCCTCGGCGCTCGCCTCCACCCGCACCAACGTGGTGGCGCTTCTGGTGCCCTCGCTCACCAACGCGGTCTTCTCCGACCTGCTGCGCGGCGTCTACGACGCCGTGGAGACCACGCCCCTGACCGTGCAGATCGGCAATTTCCGATATTCGCCGAGCAAGGAGGAGGCGCTGATCCGCACCTTCCTCCATCAGCGCCCGGCCGGGGTCATCCTGTCGGGCGTCGACCAGACCGACGCTGCCCGCACCATGCTCGAGCAGGCAAGATGTCCCGTGGTGCAGACGATGGACCTCAGCGACCGGCCCATCGACCGGATCATCGGTTTTTCGCAGCGTGACGCCGGACGGTGCGTCGCGGAGCACCTTATCGCGGCGGGCTACCGACGGCCGGGTTTCATCGGCGCGCGGATGGATCCGCGCTCGCAGGCGCGGCTGGCGGGCTACCGTGATGCGCTTGAAGCGGCCGGTCTGCTTGACCGGCATCGCTTCGTCAACACGCCGCAACCGTCTTCCGTAGGCCTCGGCGGGCAGCTCTTTACCGACCTCCTCGCCGCGGCGCCGGATACCGACGCGGTCTTCTGCACCAACGACGACCTTGCCGCCGGTGCGCTCTTCGAAACCCAGCGACGCTCCATTCGCGTGCCCGACGACATGGGCATCTGCGGCTTCAACGATCTGGAGATGAGCCGTCACCTCGTGCCACCACTTACGACGGTCGCGACCCCGCGCTACGCGATCGGGCGCGGCGCGATCGCGCTCGTCATGAACGCGGGCGATCCGCAGGTGGATGCCGCCGAGACGGACGTGCGCCTGAACGTGACCCTTGTGCCGAGGGGCACGACGCGGACACTCTGAGGTCATTTCCTGCGGCGCAGGGCATCTTGCAAGCCGGGGCCACAGGCCGACCGCACGGTGCAATTCGTCAGGGAACCTGCGCCGGCTTCAGGGCTCTGCCCTGCGCCGCAGGAGGAGCGGCCCGTAAAGGAAGGCAAAGCCGCCGAAAGCGACGATCCATGCCGCGCCCGACAGCGCGTGAAACGGTTGTGCGCTGGCCGGCCAGAGCCCCGCGATAAGGCGCGCCAGGACGGCGGCGACGAGCGCGAGAAAGATCGCTCCCGTGCCGGGACCGGCCGTCAGCGCCTGCCCGGTATGGCCGAGTGTCGCCCGGGTCATCACCGCGAGCGACATCAGCCCGATGGCCCCGCCCATCCAGAGGTGCTGCGCCGCCGCCATCCCGAAGGGTCCGGGTTTCAGGATCTCGGCGCCGAGGGCGAGAGCCCCGAGCGGCAGGAAGGCATAGCCGACATGAAGCACCAGAACGAGCGGCTCGCGCAAAGTGCGGTCGCCGGCCCAACGCACGAGCCGGGCGAGATGCAACGCCCCCGCCAGCGTCAGCGACGCGCCGGTCGCGGCACTTGCGGGAGCCGCGACCCATGCCACGAGCGCCGCGAAGAGCACGAGCAGCGCGACCTGGTCGAACTTTCGCATCGGCGGGACCGGCAATCGTCCGGGCCCGCGCCGGACGAGCCAGTTCCGGGTAAAGGATGGCACGATCCGCCCGCCGATCAGCGCGATCATCCCGAGTGCCGCGGCAAGACCGAGCCGGACACCGACACCGCTCGCCGCATCTCCGCCCTGCCCCGCCTCCAGGTGAAAGGTCGCGTTGGCCAGCGCGAAGAGACCCAGAAGCGCCAGCACCGGCAGATTGCGCCAGTTCCGCCCGGCCAGGATCTCGCGCAAAAGGAGCGCGCCGAGCGCCAGTGGAAACGCAAGGTCGACAGCGGCGGTCAGGGCGACGGGCAGATGCGCCGAGACCAGAACGGCGAGCCGACCGGCGGCCCAGAGAAGGGCGAGTGCCCCGAGCGGCCGGCCGACCACGGGCAGCCCGCCCGTCCAGTTCGGCACCGCGGTCAACAGAAAGCCGGCCATGACCGCGCCGAGATACCCGAAGAGAAACGCGTGGGCATGCCAGGCGACGGGATCGAGATGCGTCGGGAGCGCGATCGCGCCCGTCAGCGCCGGAATCCAGAGCGCCATCGCCAGCACGGCCCAGAGCGCACCCAGCAGGAAGAACGGACGGAAGCCGAAGGACAGAACCGCCGGGCCCCTCCAGTCCCGGATCTGCTCGGCCGATGATCTTGCCATGTGCATACTCCCCCGTGCCGTCGAGCGGCCCGCCTCAGGCGTGGTCCGCGGAATCGTCGCTGAAACACACCTGCCCCCTCTGGAACGATCGCAGTTTGCGCGAGCGCAATGTTTCACGGGGATGCCGACATAGGCTCGGGGCGACAGGAGGCCCCATGTCCCGCCCGGATCTGCACGACCCCGACCTTTCCCTGAGCGACCTGATGGCAGGCTGGCCCGAGACGATTCCGGTGTTCCTGCGGCACCGGATGCTCTGCGTCGGCTGTCTCGTCGGCCCGTTTCACACCGTGGCGGACGCCTGCGCCGAATACGGGCTGGACGAAGACGCCTTCCATGACGAGTTGCGCCTTGCGGTCAGGGCAGTCCGGCCCCGCTGAGCACGACGAGCGCATGCGGATCGCGCACCTTGATCCGCTTCCGTCGGCTTTCGACGATGTCCTGTTTCTCCCACGCCGACAACAGGCGGCTGACGGTGTGCAGCGTGGTGCCGGTCATTTCCGAGAGATCCTGCCGCGTGATCGCGAAGTCGATCTCGATCCCGCCCTCGACCTTGCGACCGGTCTGGTTGATGAGCCGGAGCAGGGCGTTTGCCACCCGGCTGTCCACCTGTTGCGTCGCCATTTCGACCATGCGGGTGTTCATTTCCCCGACACGTTGCCCGACCGTCCTGTAGGTTTCTGTCGCGAAGCCCCGGTACTCCCGAACGTATTCGTCCCAGAGCCGGGTCGGCCAGCTCAGTGCGAGCGCCTCCGACGCCGTTTCCGCGGTTGCCGGGTAGGTATCGCGCCCGAGCGCTCTGGCGATACCGAAAAGCTGGCCTGCCGGGATGTGCAACGCGATCACCTGCTCGCCGCTGCCGGTGATCCGGATGACCCGGATATAGCCGTCGAGAAGCATGTAGAAGCGTTCGGCCGGGGCGCCTTCCTCGAAGACGACGGTGTCGGCGTCGTAGCGGCGCGCGGTGGCCTGATCGAGAATGGTCCGGATCTCGCGGCGGTCGAGCTGCGAGAAGGGGGGCATGTGGGACAGGAGGCTCTCGTCGAGACGCGACAATGTCCGGCGGGGTGCGGCTTCGCTCATGGAACCCGCTTCTGCCACAACCGCCGG
>CAZPPH010000004.1:0-50322 GCA_964588375.1 uncultured Rhodobacterales bacterium
GCTACCTCGCCGCGCCTTCCGGGGCGGCTGGAGCTTCACGGAGGGGGCAGTATCGCGATGACGGCCGAGGTCCCGGGCCCGGAAATGGAGGCCGGGGCCTTTCTTCTCGGCAGCGGGCGCTCCCAGACCGTGCTCGTTCTCGCCGGTCCTGCCGGGCCGCAACCGCCCGCACCGCTTGTCGAGGCACCCTCGCTCGCGGTTTGCCAGGCTCCGCCGGTGCCGCGTCTGTTATCGCCTAGCGCTGGCACCTGTGGCGCGCTGTGCCTATATCGGCTGAAACCACGCCGGAGGCATGGCATGAACAGGCGACTCTTCCTTCTGACCTCGGCCGCGGCGCTCGCCGCCGGACCGGCATTCGCGCAGAAGATCTCACTCGACCGCATCTCGCGGTATTTCAATTCGATCCGCACTGCCGAAGCACGGTTCCGGCAGGTCAACGACGACGGAAGCCGGTCGACGGGCAGTCTCGTCATGCAGCGCCCGGGCCGCATCCGCTTCGACTACGACGATCCGCTCGACGTGCTGGTCCTCGCTTCGGCGGGGCAGGTGGGCATCTTCGACGGGGCCTCGAACCTCCAGAAGGCCGAGCGCTACCCCCTCAACCAGACGCCGCTTGCGCTCATCCTCGCCCGGCGCGTCGATATCGGAAACACCTCCGCAGTGCGCGGACATTACGAGGAGGACGGTGTCACGACGGTGGTCGTACAGGACCCGCGGCGGCGCGAGCTGGGCTATGTGGAGCTGAAGTTCCGCGATCAGCCCGTCAGGCTCGTCGGCTGGCGCACCGTGGATGGCGGCGGCTCATCGACCGAACTCTATCTCAGCGACTTCGAGACGGGCGCCGAATATCCCGCCTACCTCTTCTCGATCAAGCGCGAGGAAGACCGCCGGTTCTAGAACGGGCCGCGTTCGTTCGCATTCACAGAATCCGCTCTGATGCCTTGTTCGTTTGAATGCCCAAAATCAAAGACCGGTTGAGCGGCATATTCTAGACCGCGCCGCAGGTTCTCAGCTGCGCGTCATACAGGATGGCCCTTGTCGCCACCTCGTCCGCGACCCGCATGAGCCAGGACTTGGCGCGGTAGGATCCGCGCGAATAGCCCGTGCGCCCCTCATGATAGGCGAGATACTGGTTGCGTGCGTCGGTCTTGGCGATGCCGAGGCGGTTGGTCGTCTCGTCCATGTACCAGCCCATGAAATCGGTCGCGTCACGGATGTCGTCACGCTGCGCACGCCGTTTGCCGCCGCTCGCCAAGTACTCGTCCCATGTCCCGTCGAGAGCCTGGGAGTAACCGTAGGCCGAAGATTGTCGCCCCATCGGGATGACGCCCAGGGCGTAGCGATGGGGTGTGCGTGCGTTCCCGATGAACTTCGATTCCTGATAGATCGTCGCCATCTGCACCGCGACCGGCACACCCCAGCGGCGTTCGGTCGCCTCCATGGCGCGAAGGTAGTTCGGTCTCTGGCTGACGATGGAACAGGCATCGTCGAGATTTTGCGGCGCCGAGAAATCGGAGCTGCCGCAGGACGCCACTAGAAGGGTCAGAATCAGGAACCTAGCCGCTCGTATCATGTGCCTCGATCCGGAATATTCGTTTTCCGTTTTGACCATGATAGCCCAAATTCCGTGCCGATGGAACGCCTGTCAGCACCGCTCAGATCACGAAGGCGAGGATCAGCGGGAGGTAGAGCACCGAAAGCAACGTGGAAACGACGACGAGGCTCGCGACGGCATCGGCATCGGCACTGTATTTCGTTGCGAGAAGGTATGAGGTGACCGCGACGGGTGTGGCCACCTGCAGGGTCAGGACCGCGAGGGGGACCGGTGGCAGTTCGAACCAGAGCCCCACGCCCGCGGCGATGCCCACCGTTATGCAGGCCTTGCCGATAGACAACGCGAGATCTCGCCTGATCTTGCCCGGTTGCAGGCGGGCCAGAGCGACGCCGAGGGTTATGAGCATGAGCGGAATGGCCACCTGGCCGATGAGTTCGAGTGTGTTGGTGAGAAACCTTGGCGTCTGCCAGCCTTGCCAGAGAAAAAGCGCGCCCAGCAGCGTGGCCGCGACGATCGGCTCTCTGACGACTTTCAGGATCGATCCGCCGCCGGCGACGATCCAGACCCCGATGGTGAAGGAGAAGACGGCCATTACGGCGAAAACCACCACCGCGAGGTCGAGCCCGGTGTCGCCGAAGGCGAAGAGCGCCAGCGGCAGCCCGAGGTTGCCGGTATTTCCAAAGGTCAGCGGGGCGAGATAGGTCCGGATGGAAAGTCGCAGCGCGACAACCGTCAGAAGGGCGACCAGCCCCACGGCGACATAGGCCACAACGGCCGCCAGCGAGACCGCCGCGAGCGCGACAGGCTCGATTTCGGTGCCCATGAGTGCGGTGAAAACGAGGCACGGCAGCGAGATCGTCATCGTCAGCTGGGTAACGAAACGGATCGAGTAGTCATGACCGAGCCTTACCCAGAAGTACCCGATCAGACCGAGAATGAAGACGGGAGCAACGATCTCCAGGACTGTCAGGACAAGGTTCACAGTGTGTTTCTCGGAATTGCGGCTGGTTGAATGGACTCAGGCGCCGAGCTTCTCTAGAACACTGGGCGGGGGTTTTTGATATGTTGAAGACGCGCGCGAAATATTCACTCGGTCAGGTCGTACGGCACCGAAAGCACCCGTTCCGGGGCGTTGTCTTCGACGTTGATGCCATGTTCTCGAACACGGATGACTGGTACGCCGCCATTCCCGAGGACAGCCGCCCGCCGAAAGATCAGCCGTTCTACCACCTGCTCGCGGAGAACGACCAGTCCTATTACGTGGCCTATGTTTCGGAACAGAATCTTGTTGCGGACTACTCGGGCCAGCCGGTCGATCATCCCGACCTTCCCGATCTTTTCGGCGAGTTCGAGGACGGGCATTACCCGCTTCACGTCCAGCTGAACTGATGGTCTCAGTAACCAAGGGCGCAGCCGTCCTTGCGTGGGTCCGAGCCACCTTCAAGCAATCCGCGCTCGTGGTCGATGAGAATGGCCTGAGCGCCACCGATCGCCGTGCTTGGCACGAAGACGTTATGGCCCTTTTCAGCGAGCGCCGCCCGGACTTCGTCAGGGTAACCGCGTTCGACCTCCAGGCCCTCGGGGCCCGGGAAGCATCGAGGCCCGTCGATCGCATCCTGCGGTGACATCCCGTAATCCACGATGTTGGTGAGAAAGCGGGCGTGGCCCGTCGCCTGGTAGGGGCCACCCATGACCCCGAAGGGCATGACGATCCGCCCCTTGCGGGCGAGCATCGCCGGGATGATCGTGTGCATGGGCCGCTTGCCCGGCCCCATCTCGTTCGGGTGTCCCTCGGAAAGGCTGAATCCGGCGCCACGGTTGTGGAAGAGAATGCCGAACTTCTTCGACGCGATACCGGCTCCGAAGGTCGAGAAGATCGAATAGATGAGCGAAACCGCCATGCGGTCGGCATCGACCACCGTGAGATAGACGGTATCGCGGTGGATCTCTTCGGAGAGGGCGACGGGGTCAGGCATGGCCCGGCCGGGATCGACGAGCGCGGCAAGCGCGTCTGCCGTGCCTTGGGAGAGAAGGTGGTCGAGCCGCGTCATGTGGTCGGGGTCGGCAATGAAGCGGTTGCGCGCGTCATAGGCGAGCTTGGTGACCTCCGCCTCGATATGCGCCCGTTCGGCGCCCCACGGGTCGAGGGCGGCGAGGTCGAAGCTCTTGAGCATGTTCGCCATCAGGATTGCCGTCGCCCCCTGACCGTTCGGCGGGTGCTCGATCAGGTCGGTGCCCTTGTATCGACCTGAAATCGGAACCACCCAGTCCGGGTGGACGGTGGCGAAGTCGCCGGGCTTGTGGGGGCCGCCGAGTGCGCCGAGACTGCTCGCCATGTCCTCGGCCACCTCGCCGTCGTAGAACGCTGCGGGCCCGTGCGCGGCGATGCGGCGCAGCACTTCGGCCTGCCCCGGGGCGCGGAAGCGCGCGCCGGCCTTGAGAGGGGCGTCCATGTCGAGGAAGAAGCGTCGCGCGTCGCCCGAGAGACGGCCGGCCGCCTGCGCCCAGTCGAACGCGACGCGCGGTGCCACGGGAACCCCCGCTTCCGCATGGGCGATCGCCGGTGCGAGGCAGCGGCCGAGACCGAGACGGCCGTGGCGCTCTGACAGTTCAGCGAATCCCGCCACCGCGCCGGGCAGCGTGACCGACCAGGCACCCTCGCGCGGCACGGTTTCATGTCCCTCGGCGCGCAGCCGTGCCGGCTCGAAACCCTCGGGCGCCCGTCCCGAGGCGTTGAGGGCCTCCACCGTCTCGCTGCCGGCCGGTTTGACCAGAGCGAAAAGATCGCCCCCGAGCCCGGTCATCGCAGGTTCGGCGAAGCCCAGGAGCACCCCGGCCGCGATGGCCGCGTCGACAGCATTGCCGCCGTCCCGCAGAGTCTCCAATGCGACCGCGGTCGCGAGAGGATGAGACGTTGCGGCCATCGCGTTGGAGGCGAAGACCCGCGACCTGCCCGGAAGTTGAAAATCGCGCATTTCGTCCATTCCCCTTTTGCGGGTGGGGGATAGATGAACGGTCGGCGGTGATCTAGGGGGGATGTCCTCGACGCCGCGCACTGGGTGGGGGCTGTAAAAGCGCGGCGCCGAGGGAAGCCTTGTGCAGCTTACGATTCTTGTATTGCAGCCGGACAAGGCGAGGGTTGGGAGACACCGGGGAAAATATGTGGCGCCATTGTGGCAGGCTTCGCCCGAATTGCCCCCAAGGCGAGGGGCGCGGGCGCTGACCGGCCAAGGGCCGCGCCCGGGTCCGGGCAGCGTTGGACGGGACGAGGCATGGACCGACCCCTTTCGCGGTCTCACTTGCCCGACGACCGGTCCTTGGCGCGCGGGCTGACCGTTATCGATATCGCCAGCCGGCTCAGGCCGGTTCCGTGTGATAGATGGCCAGCCGGAACGACAGCCGGTTCTCGCCCGCGATGCGCCGGTATTCGAGATCGCGGGCGAGTTCGCGGATCAGGAACCAGCCGAAACCGCCCTCTGGCAAAGCCGCGGGGTCGACAGAAAGAGAAGGAGCCGTGCCGAGAGGGGGACGGTCTTCGGGCATCGGGCGGCCCCGGTCACGTATCTCGACGAGAACGCCATTCTGCGACTGCCTGAGCGACAGACGGAAGACGGGGTGTTCGGTGCCTTCGAGCGCGTGTTCCACGACATTGTTCAAGGCCTCAGCGATGACGAGTTCGGCAGAGAAGGCCTCTTCGCCACCCACTTGAAACGCGGTCAATCCCGACCGGATCTTTCTCAGCGCGTCGCGGACACCGTCCGCCGTACCGGAGAACTCGGCGCGAACGATCGTTTTCCGGTCCGGGGCCGACGTAGGGTCACGAGGCATGCGCGACACCCACGAAGGCGCTCTCGACATCAGCAAAGATGGTGAAAACGGTATCCATCCGGGTAAGCCGAAAGACTTTCTGCACGTTCGGGGTAAGCCCCGCGAGAGCGAGCGCCTTTTCCGGCGTGACCTCCTTCAGTACCGCAACGACGGCCCCAAGACCTGAACTGTCGAGAAATTCCACACGCGAGAGGTCGAGAATGACGCGCGGATGCGCTCCGGACGAGCGCGCCCTCATCTCGTCCTTGAAACGGACCGCAACCGCTGCATCGATACGAACTTCCTCGATCCGCACGACAAGGTCGCCGCAACGCTCTCTGGCTACGAGTTCCATGGGACTATCCTTCATTTTCGCGCACTTTCCGGCAGCGGTAAGGGCAACTCGTTACCAAGCGGTAATCGAAAACGGCTTTCGGCTTGCAGACCGCTCGAGCGCGGCGTCTGCTGACGACATGACGCGCGGCAGACAGGAAGGAAAACCGGGAGCGGAATACGCGCCGCCCGACACGCCCCTTGTGGTGCTTCACGCCGATCACGAGGTTCTCCTGGTCGACAAGCCGGCGGGGCTGTTGTCGGTGCCCGGCAAGGGTGAGCATCTCGCTGACTGCCTTCTTTCGCGCGTGCAGACCGCTTTTCCCGAGGCGCTTCTGGTGCACAGGCTCGACCGTGACACGTCAGGCGTCATGATTTTCGCGCTGACCCCCCACGCCCAGCGACACCTCGGCCTCCAGTTCGAGAAGCGCCAGGTCCGGAAGACCTACGTGGCCCGCGTTGCCGGCGAAGTTTCCGAGAACACCGGTACCGTCGACCTGCCGCTGGCTGTCGACTGGCCGAACCGGCCTCTTCAGAAGGTCGACCATGAAGCGGGACGCGCGGCGCTGACGGAGTGGCGCGTGGTTCGCCGGGGCGGCGGCGAAACCCGGATGCGTCTGTTTCCGAAGACCGGGCGCAGTCATCAGCTCAGGGTACATATGCGCGAAATCGGTCACCCGATCCTCGGAGACCCGTTCTACGCGACGGGCGCGGACCGGGCGCATCCGCGCCTTATGCTGCATGCCGAGGCGCTGCGCTTCCGTCACCCGGACGGGGGGAGAGGGGTTTCGATTTCATCGAAAGCGCCTTTCTGACCGCCGTGTAAGGGCCGGTTCTCGAGCGGGAAAGGCGCGGGGATGCCTCGATCTGTTCGGAGCGGAACCCGTGCCCGTGTCTGTGCCGGGCGACCGATGCTCCGGCCATGCCCGGAGACGAGTCTCGAGGCGAAGAATGTGGTCCTGCGGGCAGAGCTGTCCCCGGGACAGCGCCAAGTGGTGATGTCGCACGCGCCCGGCTCCAGCCGATCGTTGATCGGATGAAGCCGGTTCCCGTCTCCGCCGGTGCCGTGGAATGTGAAGCCGGACGGAGCGTCCGCTCGCCCGTACGTATGCCGCGCGACAAGGTACTTACGCGGTTTCTCCGATCGGCTCCAGCGCCCGCTCCAGACGCTGGCGGAGGTGCTCGTGCCGGGAGGGGAGTTTCAGCGTCTCGCCCAGATGGGCGATGTCCTCGTCGCGGTCGAAGCCGGGCTCGTTGGTGGCGATTTCGAAGAGGACGCCGCCCGGTGCGCGAAAGTAGATCGCCCAGAAGTAATCCCGGTCGACCACCGGCGTCACGTTGTAGCCCTTGTCGAGAAGTGCCTCGCGCAGCTCGAGTTGGCGGGCCCGATTTTCCACCGAAAAGGCGATGTGATGCACCGAGCCCGCGCCCTGCTCGGCCGCCGGGGCGGTCGGCATTTTCTCAAGATCTACGATATGTGCCCCGTTGCCCTCGGGAATCGCGAAGCGCGTTACCCCGCCCTCGGACCCGACGAGCCCGAACCCCATGAAGCGAAGAAGCTCGGCGGTGGCCGCGTCGTCCTCGAGGCGCATCGTCACGGAGTGAAATCCGCGAATCGCCATGTCTTCGGGCACGCCGCCCCCGGTCCACGGCTCCCGGTCGTCGCTTTCGTTTTCCACAAGTGCGAAGCCGTCGCCGTCGGGGCCGGGGAAGGCGAGGAGCTTCTCCCCGAAGCGGCGAGCCTCTTCGAGGCCCCGTACGTTTCGACCCGCGAGGCGTCTCGCCCAGGCCGAAAGACTGTCCTTCGGCACCGAAAATGCGACGGTTCCGACTTCCCCGACGCCGGGTCGACCTCGGGCGGCCATCGGGAACGGAAAATAGGTCATCACCGTGCCGGGCGAGCCGTGCTCGTCCCCGTAATAGAGGTGATAAACGTCAGGCGCGTCGAAGTTGACCGTCTTCTTCACGCGCCTGAGTCCCAATGTCTCGGTGAAGAATGCGTTGTTGTCCGAGGCGCTGGAGGCCAGGGATGTCACGTGGTGCAGGCCCTTGATCTGTGTCGGCATCGGTGGCGTTCCTCCAATTCTCCGTCTGAGATAGTCTGTGCGCCTTGCGCGGGCACCATCAAGAAGTGCAGAGCTTGCCTGCGAAACCGCACATGATCCCGAGGGCTTCGCACTGCAACCCGGTCTCCCTATATTGGCCGCATGGGTGCGGGTGGTCGCGCCGCGTTTCGCAACGATCCGCCGTGGATCTTGCGAAATGTCCGCGTCAGCGCCCGCAAGCGGACGCTGACCCTCCGCCGACCAGACAACGAAGGAGGCCTGAATGGCACTGCGCATCAACGATACGGTACCGAACTTCAAGGCGGACACAACCGAGGGGGCGATCAGCTTTCACGACTGGATCGGTGACAGCTGGGCGATCATTTTCAGCCATCCGAAGGACTTCACGCCGGTTTGCACCACCGAGTTCGGTGCGGTGGCCCAACTCGCCGACGAATGGAAAAGGCGGAACACGAAGGTGATCGGCGTTTCGGTCGACGGCATCGAGGACCACAGACGCTGGATCGGTGACATCGAGACCGCCGGGGAAACCTCGGTAGGCTTCCCGATCATCGGCGACGAGAATCTCGAGGTCTCCAAGGCTTTCGACATGCTGCCCGCGGACGCCTACCTGCCCGACGGACGCACACCGGCGGACAGCCAGACGGTTCGTGCCGTTTTCATCATCGGGCCGGACAAGAAGCTCAAGCTGTCCATGACCTACCCGATGACGGTGGGCCGGAACTTCGCCGAGGTGCTGCGGGCGCTCGACGGGTTGCAACTGACCGCCGCAGAGGAAGTGGCCACCCCCGCGAACTGGGAGGTCGGGCAGGACGTGATCGTGCGCACCTCGCTCGACGATGCCGGCGCGGAAGCGCGGTACGGGTCGCTCGACAAGAAGCTGCCCTATCTGCGCTACGCAAAGATGCCGGGCTAGCGAGTGGCCTTTCGCGGCGCGGGCGAGTGTCTGCGCCGCAAACCGCCGATCGAGAGCCAAAGCCATATTGCCGTGCCTGCCAGAAGCGCGAAGGCCGGCAGGTCTTCGGGGGCGATGGGAAGCGGAGTTTCGAGTTGCAGGGCGTAGACTGCCGCCGCTGTTGCAGGCATCGCCCACAATGCGACGAGGTTGACGGGTCGCAGCGGGGCCGCCGCCGCCCGCGCCGCGCCGAGCCGTCGCAATCCCAGGATGATGACCGCGAGGATGAGTGCGAGGCCGAGGGCCCCCACCGGATGAGCGGCCCCCTGGAGGACGAACAGAACGCCGGTCGCGAGCCCGATGAGTGCGGCGACAGGCTTCGGTATGGCGATGTCCGGCCAGCGCGATGCGTGCAACAGGATATACCCAAGGCTCATTCCTGCGGTCGTCACCGCAGCATAGGTTGCGAAGCCCACGGAATCGACCCGCGGCACGGCCGGATCCGCCCAGGTCCACGGCATCCAGATCCCCCAGGCGGCACCGAGTCCGAGCGCGAGGAGCAGCATCGGGCGCAGGGTGAGGCGAGACAGAAGCCGGGGAAGCAGGAATACACCCAATCCCGCCGTGACCGGCCCGTGCCAGGCGATCGACGTCCATAGGTAGGAAACCGGCACGGCTTCGTAGACCACCGGAACGACGGCGCCTTCGATCGTGTAACCTGCAAGTGCAGCGATCAGCATCGCACGGGCGGCTCCCGCGGTGCCCCAGACCGATGCCGCGGCGACTACCACAGCACCCGGAATCGCATAGAAGAGCCCTATCTCGCCGAGGGTCCGAAGCACAGCCGTCGGCCCCTGCGTCTTGGCGGCAAGGAGTTCCGAGGCGACCCCTTCGTTGAAGAAGACGAACTCCGACCAGGCCGCCATCACGAAGGCCGCTCCGAGAATCGCGGCGAGACCTCGCAGGGCTGCGTGAACGCGTTGCATCGCAGAAGCATGGCACCGAATCTCCGGGATGAAAATTCACTGACATTTGCGCCCGATGGGGAAACACCGCCGACCAGGCGATTTGTGACCGGATGTCACGAAACCTTCGGATTGGGTCGCTACCAAGACGGCATTCCGGAGGTGCCGCAGTCGGCGCTGCCGCAGCAACCAGTCAAACCAGGGAGCGAACGTTGAAAGATATCGACACGACGAAAATGTCCGCAGACGAATGGGACGAGCTGAATTTCCCCCGTCCCGAAGTGCAAGAATTCGACCGCGTGGTCGAGCGGGCGATATCGCGCCGGGGCTTTCTCGGCGGCGTTCTCGCCTTCGGGTCGGGTGCCGCGGTCATGGGCACGTCCTTCCTCAAGGGCTCGACCGCGATGGCCCAGGGCGGCTCGCGATTCTCCTTCGAGGCACTGCCGATCCAGACCGACGACACGGTGCATGTCGCCGACGGCTACAACTGGAAGGTTCTCGTGCGCTGGGGCGACCCGCTTGTCCCCGAAGGCGAAGGCGCTTTCGACCCGCAGGCCGGCGTTTCCGTGGAGATGTCCGACAAGGTGTTCGGCGAGAACACGGACGGGATGGAACTCTTCAACATCGACGGCCGCGAGATTCTCGTGGTGAACAGCGAATACACCAACCGCGATGTCAATCTGCCGCACACCGATGAAGGCGTGCCCGGCGGGCTCGATGATGTGCGCATCCTGCAGAACCTGCAGGGCGTCTCGGTCATGGAGATCGCCGAGGGCGCAGACGGCTGGTCTCTCGTGGTCGATAGCCCGTACAATCGCCGCATCACCCACCTGACGCCGATGACCTTCGATGGTCCCGCCGCCGGTCACGACCTGCTCAAGACCGCCGACGACCCCACCGGCATGAACTCGCTCGGGACGTTCAACAACTGCGGTTCGGGCCGGACGCCCTGGGGCACTTACCTGACCTGCGAAGAGAACTTCAACGGCTACTTCGGCTCGACCGAAGAGCGCCAGGACCAGAAGCCGCTGGACCTCGACGCGGGCTACCAGCGCTACGGTATCGGTGCCGACGGCTGGGGATACGACTACCACAAGTGGGACGCCCGCTTCGACACGGCGAAGAACCACAACGAGCCGCACCGCGCGGGCTACATCGTCGAGATCGACCCCGCCGACCCCGACTCGACGCCGGTCAAGCACACCGCCCTCGGCCGCTTCAAGCATGAGAACGCGGCCTATGCGATCGCTGACGACGGACGGCTCGTCGTCTACCTGGGCGACGACGAGCGCGGCGAGTACATGTACAAGTGGGTCAGCGCCGCCCCTTACGTCGAAGGCGGCGACACCTCCACGCTACTCGTCGAGGGCACGCTTCATGTCGCGGTGTTCGACGACGATCAGACCGGCGCCTGGGTGCCGCTGACGCCGGAGACCACCGGAATGGACGCCGCCCGGATCGCGGTGTTCACCCGGATGGCGGGCTCGGCCGTCAACGCGACCACGATGGACCGTCCCGAGTGGATCGCGGTCAACCCCACCGCGCCCGAAGCCTACTGCTGCCTGACCAACAACTCGCGCCGGGGTGCCATCAACGACGACGGCACCGTGCGCACCAACGCCGGCGGCGAGCCGATGACCGTCAACGCGCCGAACCCGCGCGAACTGAACCGCTACGGTCAGATCGTGCGCTGGCGTCCGGCGGGCGGTGACCACGGCTCGACCGATTTCGAGTGGGATCTCTACGTGATGGTCGGCAACCCCACGGTGCATGGCGACGCCTATGCCGGTTCGGACAACATGAACGCCGGCAACCTCTTCAATTCGCCTGACGGGATGCAGATCGATACCACCGGTCTCATCTGGATCCAGACCGACGGCAACGACGGCAACGAGGGCGACTTCGCGGGCATGGGCAACAACCAGATGCTCGCGGGCGACCCCGAGACTGGCGAGATCCGCCGCTTCCTCACCGGCCCGAAGGGCTGCGAGGTGACGGGCCTCACCTGGTCGTCCGACCGCCGCACTATGTTCGTCGGCATCCAGCACCCCGGTGACGACGGCGGTACCTGGCCGGACCACAACGGGTCGCTCGCGCGGTCGTCTGTCATCGCGGTCAAGCGCGACGACGGCGGCCTCACCGGCTGACCCGGTCGCGACACCTCGAAAAAGCGAAGGCCCCGCGCGAGCGGGGCCTTCTTCATTTCGCGAAAGGTACAGGCTCGCGGATCACTCCGCGGGCTCTTCCTTCTTCATCTCCTCGCCGGTCTCCTGGTCGACCATCTTCATCGACAGCTTGACCTTGCCCCGGTCATCGAAGCCCAGAAGCTTGACCCAGACCTCCTGGCCCTCCGAGAGGACATCGGAAGGATGGTTCAACCGCCGGTTCTCGATCTGCGAGACATGGACGAGACCGTCGCGTTTGCCGAAGAAATTCACGAAGGCGCCGAAGTCGACGATCTTGACCACCTTGCCCTTGTAGATCTTGCCTTCCTCCGGCTCGGCCACGATCGAGTGGATCATGTCGTAGGCCTTCTGGATCGCGTCGCCGTTCGGGCTCGCGATCTTGATGACCCCGTCGTCGCTGACGTCGACCTTGGCGCCCGAGGTTTCCACGATCTCGCGGATGACCTTGCCGCCCGAACCGATCACTTCCCGGATCTTGTCCGTGGGGATCGTCATCGTCTCGATGCGCGGAGCGTGGACCGAGAAGTCGGAGGTTTCCGACAGAGCCTTGTTCATCTCGCCGAGAATGTGAAGCCGGCCGTCACGCGCCTGCGCGAGGGCCTTTTCCATGATCTCCGGCGTGATGCCCTGCACCTTGATGTCCATCTGCAGCGACGTGATCCCGGCTTCCGTTCCGGCGACCTTGAAGTCCATGTCGCCGAGATGGTCCTCGTCGCCGAGGATATCCGTGAGCACCGCGTACGAACCGTCCTCCTCGAGCACGAGGCCCATGGCGACACCGGCGACCGGAGCTTTCAGCGGCACACCGGCGTCCATCATGGACAGCGAGGCCCCGCAGACCGATGCCATCGACGACGACCCGTTCGATTCAGTGATCTCGGAGACCACGCGAAGCGTGTACGGAAAGTCCGTCGGCGCCGGCAGAACCGCTTGCAGCGCACGCCAGGCGAGTTTGCCGTGGCCGATTTCGCGCCGTCCCGGAGGCCCGACCCTGCCGACTTCGCCGACCGAGTAGGGCGGGAAGTTGTAGTGCAAGAGAAAGCTCGAGCGGAAGTTCCCGTGCAGCGCGTCGATGATCTGCTCGTCATCGCCGGTGCCGAGCGTGGTCACCACAAGCGCCTGGGTCTCACCGCGGGTAAACAGCGCCGAGCCGTGGGTCCGTGGCAGGAGCTTCGTCTCGGCCACGATGTCGCGCACCTCGTCGGTCCGCCGTCCGTCGATCCGGATTCCGTTTTTCACCACGTCGCCGCGCAGGATGCCCGACTCGAGCTTCTTGAGCGCCGAGCCGAGGTTGGGGTCCTCGAGCTGCTCCTCGCTGAGAGCGGACAGGACGGCGTCCTTCGCCGCAGCCACCGCCGCGACCCGCTCCTGCTTGTCGCGGATCGTGTAAGCCGCGCGCATCCGCTCTTCTCCGGCGGCTTTGACCGCTTCGTAGAGGTCGGCGTAATCCGGCGCCTGGAAGTCGAACGGCTCCTTGGCGGCATCCTCGGCAAGGTCGATGATGAGGTCGATCACCGGCTGGATCTGCTCGTGGGCGAAGTTCACGGCCCCGAGCATCTCGGCTTCGGAAAGCTCGTAGGCCTCCGATTCCACCATCATCACCGCACCCTTGGTGCCGGCGACGATGAGGTCGAGCCGCTGGTCGGCGTTGTTGCGGAGGTTCTGCATGTCCTCCACCTCGGGGTTGAGGACATATTCGCCGTCCGCATAGCCCACGCGGCAGCCCGCGATCGGCCCCATGAAGGGTGCGCCCGAAAGCGTCAGCGCTGCCGAGGCCGCGATCATCGCGACGATGTCGGGGTCGTTGACGAGGTCATGCGACAGCACAGTGCACATCACCAGGACCTCGTTCTTGAAGCCCGGCGCGAAGAGCGGCCGGATCGGCCGGTCGATGAGCCGCGAGGTGAGCGTTTCCTTCTCGGTCGGCCGGGCCTCCCGCTTGAAGAACCCGCCCGGCACCTTGCCGGCGGCATAGTATTTCTCGTTGTAGTGAACCGTGAGCGGGAAAAAGTCCTGCCCCGGTTTCTGCGCCCGCGCGAAGGTCACGTTCGCCATCACGGAGGTCTCGCCATAGGTGGCGATGACAGAGCCGTCCGCCTGACGGGCGACCTTGCCGGTTTCCAGCGTGAGAGTCTCCTCACCCCACTGGATGGATTTCCTAACTTCTTTGAACATCTATCGTTTCCTGATTGGAGGCGCTCCCGGGCGGTCCCGGGTCCTCCGTTTCAATGGCGGCCCCATTGCCGCCGACCCCTTCATCATTCCATGCGCCGGGGTCAGAGCGTCACGTCTCAGATACCCAGCGCGTACAGGGTTTCACGCAGTTTGGAAAGGAGTTATCTCGTCAAGGCTCTGTCGGGCATGCCTTGACCTGTTCCGAAACAGACACCGGCGTGCCGGTCGACCTGACGAACTGCGCCTCGCTGAGGAAAGCCGCGAGAAGGGACGGACGGCGAACCGTCCGTCGCGTTCTCAATTGCGACTCGCTGTCAGCGACGGATACCGAGGCGCTTGATGAGGTCCTGGTAGCGCGCCTCGTCCTTGGCCTTGGTGTAGTCGAGGAGTTTCCGGCGCTGGGCGACGAGCTTCAGAAGGCCACGGCGGGAGTGGTTGTCCTTCTTGTGGGTCTTGAAGTGCTCGGTCAGCGTCGTGATCCGCGAGGTCAGGATCGCCACCTGGACATCGGGCGAGCCGGTATCGCCGTCCTTCGTCGCGAATTCCTTGATGATCTTCGTCTTTTCTTCAGCCGTTATCGACATCGGGGTCTCCTTTTCTGGGTCATGGCACAAGCCGGGATGTCGTCCAGCGCGGCCCATGGAGCGAAGCCGGGCGTATAGGGAAGAAAACCGCGCTTGGAAAGACCTCAATTCGCGCTCCGGCCTCGACGTGCCGAGCGATCTCTGAGGGTCATTTCGCGATTGTCGGGAGAGTCTCGATCTGCGCCAACGGGGCCGCGCCCTCACCACCCGGGACACCGCCATCAAGACCGGCGGCTGGCGGTTCGGACCCGAACAATTCGTTTCGAATAGAATGGCTCTTCTCAAGGGATAATTGGCTCGAGGCTGCTAACCCGGCAACCGTTGCAAGCCCCGGGTCGCCCCATGCTCCTTGCCCTCGCCCTTGGCGCCTTCGCGGCCGCCTTCGCCGCGCCATTCCTTCTCCCGTCCGACGACGACGAGGAAGACCCTGACCTTTCCGAACCCGAAATGGATGGCAATGCACCCTCCGGGAGCCTTCTCGAGTTTGCCGAAGGGGAGGAAAGGGGCCAGGATTTCGAACTCGCGGCCGATCCGGGCGACTTTCTGCTGGAGAATTTCGATCCCGAGACCGATCGCTGCATCATCACGGTGGAGGAAATCGACGTGTTGGTCGAAACCGGCTGGGATGGCGATGGCACACCCTTCCTGAAGACCGGAACCGTTGCGGGCCCCTCGACCGTCGCATTTCCCGATCTTGGCGAGGTGCCGACCCACGCGGTGACCTTCTGCGTTCCCGCGAGCGACGACGGAGAGGCGGTCAGCCTTTCGCTCTCGGATGTTCTCGATCTCGGCACTCCGGCCGAAGTCGTCGCGGAGACGACCACATATCTCCTCGATGGCGGTCCCGAGCATCCCGCCGATGTGTTCGAGGAAACGCTCGCGGATCTTGAGGGTTTCCTGCCGGTTCTTCCCGGATCTGACGACCTCGGTGAAGCGGCATCGGGGTTGCTCGACCTGTTTCCCCTGGCACCGGGTGCGGGCGATGAAATCGATGATCCGACCGAGCCGCCCGACGGCTTGCTGCCGATTTCGCCGGGTTATGGTGAGACGACCGACGTACTGCCCGTTCCGCTGACAGGTATCGTACCCGTCGCACCCAATTCCGGAGAGGAGGCCGATAGCTAGGTCAGAGCCGTCCAGGGCTCCGGTCTGGTGGCGTAACTGATGTAGAGCGGGTGTCTCGGGTGCCCGTCGCGCGTCAGGCCGAGATGGTGAAGCCGCCATCCGCCGCTGCGCAGGAGGGTCTCGACCGCGGCGCCGCGCCCCAGGTGGGCCCCGTGGGTGCCCCACGCACAGACGACGACATCCGCCCAGTCACAGGCGTCGACAATCGCCGCATCGTTCGCGGGGCCCACCGGTTCGACAGCCTTGCGCATGGCTTTCGGGTCGGTGTCACGCCAGGCAAAGATGTTGATGACCCGGAACGCACCGTGGCCGAGCGCCCGCGCCCGGCGCTCGCATCGCTCGACCGTGGGGTCGTTCTGCACCTCGGTCGCGGTCGAGGGGTTCAGCATGATGAAGGCGGCGCGGCTGCCCGCAGGATCCCAGACCCGCGTCAGGGAATAGCGGTAGCTTTCGCAGGGCGAATAGATGGCCACGCTTTCAGCGTCGCCCTTCCGGTGGTGCCGCTCGATCAACGGACAAAGACCCGTGCGGGGTGCAGTTCGCCTGCCTTGTAGTGGCCGATCGCCACCGCCTGGCCGGCGTGCGATGCCCAAGCCAGATCGCCCCAGTTGAGGCCTGACACCGCGACCTCGGCGGCGTTGCCGTTCTGCAGGCGTGCCGCGGCGAGCTCTGCGACGGGAACCTCGGGCAGGTGTCGCAGGCCGGCCTCGAGGGGCAGGAGCCTGCCGTCGAGTTCGGGACTGCGCGCGAGTTCATCGATCTCCTCGAGGCTCACCGCCTGGTCGAGACCGAAAGGGCCCGACCAGACCCGGCGCAGGTCGCGGACGTGGCCGCAACAGCCGAGTGCCGCGCCGAGGTCACGGGCGATCGACCGCACATAGCCGCCCTTGCCGCACACCATTCTGAGGGTGACGTGGTCGGCATCGAGACGCTCGACAACTTCGAGTTCATCGACGTGGAGCGGTCGCTCCGCGAGTTCCATCGTCTCGCCTTCCCGGGCGAGATCATAGGCTCGCGCTCCGTCGACGCGTACCGCCGAGTACTGCGGTGGAACCTGGAGGATGTCGCCCCGGAAGGCATCGAGAGCCGCCTCGATTTCCTCGGTGGCGGGCCGGGTATCCGAGGTGGCGATCACCTTGCCGTCGGCATCGTCGGTGTCCGTCGCGGCTCCGAGGCGAACCGTGAAGCGGTAGCATTTCAGCGCGGCGGCGATGGTCGATACGGTCTTCGTCGCCTCCCCGAGGGCAATGGCGAGAAGGCCCGTGGCGGCAGGGTCGAGGGTGCCGGCATGGCCTGCCTTGCGAGCGTCGAACGCCCAACGCACCTTGCCGACCGCCGCGGTCGAGGTCATGCCGGACGGCTTGTCGAGGATCACCCAGCCCGAGAGGTCGCGGCCTGTCTTGCGCCGTCTTCCCATGCGTTTCTCCTTAAGGAGCGGGGTGACTAGCAGGCCGGCAGCCAGGCGGTCAATCCGCCCGGCGCACCACCCCGATGATCGGGCCCATGGGCAGCCCTATGTCGGCGCGCCCCAGTTGGGGAGCGTAAAGCCGTGAGACCCGGCCGTCGATGTAGAGTGCGTCCGGCGCGCCGAGCCGGTCCCGGAACAGTCGCGCGAAGCGGTGGAAACTGACCGGCGCGTCCGAGATCGCGAGGACCAGTGCACCGTCGGGCCGAACCCCCACGCCGTTGCGCAGAAAGCGCGAGGTGCTGCCCCGCAGGAATTCCGGGTGCAGCCGTCCGTCCTCGACCAGAAGCGGACCGGACTGGCTGGCAAAATCGCAATGCAATTCTTGCCGGGCGAAGGTGCGGCTTTCCACAATCCGCGCCCGGCCGTCGCCGAGGCAGAAAACGCCGTTGGGCAGTAGCCCGAAATTTCCCGGGCCGTCCGACAGCACCAGCGCCGAAATCTCCCGACCGTCTTCTATGTAGAGGCCAACGGGCCGCCTGTCGGGGTGATACATGCCCCCGTTCATCGCAATCGCGAGAACCTCGCCGGCCGCTTCGAGCTTGTCGGCAAGCGCCGCGAAAGAACCGATGAGGGCACCGCTTTCCGTCCGGTAGAAAAGACGGACATTCTCGCCGGCCGGGTCGACGATGCAGGCGGTGTAGGGGATGCTCTCGAATCTGCCCTTGTCGCAGGAGGCGCCGGCGGAGCTCGAGGTCGCAGACAGAATGACAAGTGCCGCGAGCCGGAAGGCCCTAATCATCGTCGAGATCGCGACGGACCCCTTCAAGAGAGAAAAGCCGCTTCGTTTCCTCCATGCGGTCATAGGTCTCGTCCAACTCAAAGCGGATTTCCGGGGCGAACTTGAGCGCGAGCCCCTTTGAAACAGTTCGCCGTATCTCGCTCCTGTTGCGCCTCAGCGCGTCGAGCGCGACGTCCCGGTCCTCGCCACCGAGAGGCATGACATAGGCGGTCGCCACCTTGAGGTCTGGCGAGACGCGCACCTCGCCCACGGTTATGGAGAGTGTATTGAGAGCAGGGTCATGCACCTCGCCGCGCGCCAGGACTTCCGAGAGCCGGCGGCGAATGAGTTCGCCGACGCGAAGCTGACGTTGGGAGGGGCCTGAACCCTCGTTGAAGCGCGAACGGGCCATGCCTTCCGAGATATGCCGTTGCCCGGCGTGCCGCAAGCGCCGCTTTGCCAAGTTCGCGGGAAGAGGATAGACCGCGAGACCGAAAGAGCGGAGGGGCGGATGGACGACAGACCGGGCTGCGTTGTAACGGGCGCTTCGGGCCGTATGGGCCGGATGCTGATCGACGAGGTGCTGGGCCATGCCGGGCTGAGGCTCGTCGCGGGCCTCGAGCGCACGGGCCACGACTGGGTGGGGCGGGATCTCGGGGAAGCGCTGGGCGGGGCTGCCCTCGGCGTCCCCGTGCACGACGATCCGCTGGAAGCCTTTCGCACCGCAGAGATCATTCTCGATTTCACCACGCCCGCGGCGAGCCTCGCCCATGCCGCGATCGCGGCGCAGGCCCGCTCGGTGCACGTGATCGGCACCACCGGATTCTCGGATCGAGACATCGCGACTCTGGAGGCGGCCGCGCGCCACTCGGTACAGGTGCGGGCCGGCAACATGAGCCTCGGTGTGAACCTTCTCTTGTCGCTCACCCGCAAGGTCGCCGCGTCTCTCGACGAGAGCTTCGACATCGAAATCGTCGAGAGCCATCATCGTCACAAGGTCGACGCGCCGTCGGGCACCGCGCTGATGCTGGGCGAAGCGGCGGCCGAGGGCCGCGGCCGGCCTCTGGACGAGATCGCCGAGCGCGGACGTGACGGGATGACCGGCGCGCGAAAGCCCGGCGCCATCGGTTTCGCCTCGCTCCGCGGCGGCGACGTGGTGGGTGAGCACGAGGTGATTTTCGCCGGGACGGGCGAGCGCCTCGTTCTCGGGCACTTTGCGACGGATCGGCGGATTTTTGCCAGAGGCGCCGTCAGGGCGGGGCTGTGGGGGCTCGGCCGTGCCCCCGGAACCTACGATATGACCGACGTGCTCGGACTTGAGTGATCCACGTCGGCATGGGCGCGTACAAGTAGTGAAACATCTGCCGCCGTGAGGTTGCCATGCCCGTACTTTTTGCCGCGCTTCTGACTGTCGTTCTTTTCTCCGCGCCGCCGCTCATGGCGGACACTTTTCGGACGATCAACGACCGGGATGCGTTCGTGAACGTGATCAAGAACCGGCATCTCAAGCGGCTGGGCATCACGCTCAAGGTGTCCGAGGCAGGGCAGATCGCCGGGCGTGCCTTCGGTCGCTCGGTGACGGGGCAGTGGCAATGGTCGGATGACGGTTACTTCTGCCGTGACCTCTATTTCGGCGAGGAGCCGCTCGGGCCGAACTGCCAGCTTGTCGAGATCAACGGCAGCACTCTGCGTTTTACCTCCGACAAGGGCGATGGCAACTACGCCGACCTCCGGCTGCGCTGAGTTAGAAGTCGACCGCTATACCCTTGCGCTCCCAGTCGCCGTAGCGAACGGGTTCAGGCCCCTCGCGGCCCCCGAGCTCTTTCGGGCGCACCATGAAGCGTTCCTCTTTCCGGCGAGCCTCGGCTTCCGCCAAAGCGCGACGGGCGGCTTCGGGCAACTCGGTCTCGGTCGTCTTGTCAGTCATACCGGTGTGATATACCGCCCATCCGGATGAAGACAAGCGACGCATCTTCCCGCGGCCCGGTTCGGAGCGCGCGGGCGGCGGCCCTCGATATCCTTCTGGAAGTGACTTCCGGCCGGCGTCTGATGGCCGACGCCGCACCCGGGATACTTTCTGCCCTCGATTCGCGTGAGCGGGCGCGTGCCGGCCGGCTCGCGATGGAAACCCTGCGCTGGTCGCAGCGATCCGACCGGGTGATCGGCCGTCATATCCGCCAGAAGCCCCCCGAAGACGTGCTCAACATCCTGCGCCTCGGTGTCTACGAATTTCACGTTGCCAAGGAAGCGCCCCATGGGGTTGTCTCCGACCTCGTCACGCTCGCCCGGGTGCGAACGGGCGAGGAGGGATTGGCGCGCATGGTCAACGCCGTCCTGCGGCGTGTGACCGAGGTTACGGACTGGGCCGCGCTCCCTCTCCCCGAACTTCCAAAGCAGATCCGCAAACGGCTCGTGAAGGCATATGGCAAGGACCGCGTGGCGGCGATGGAAGCCGTGCACGCCAGCACTCCGCCACTCGATCTCAGCGCGAAGGCCGATCCCGCTGACGTCGCGGAGATGACCGGCGGCACGGTGCTGCCGACCGGGTCGGTCCGCCTTGCCGATCCCGGACAGGTCAGCGCCCTGCCCGGTTACGCCGAGGGCGCATGGTGGGTGCAGGATGCGGCAGCGGCTCTGCCCGCGAAACTGCTCGGGCCGTCCTCCCGCATGTCCGTGCTCGACCTCTGCGCGGCACCGGGCGGCAAGACGATGCAGCTCGCCGCGGCCGGGGCGCAGGTGACCGCCCTCGATATCTCCGGGGCCCGGCTGGCGATTCTTCAGGAAAATCTCTCACGAACCGGGCTTGCCGCCGAGATCGTGGCGGCCGATGCCCTCGAATGGGAGGGCGGGCCGTTCGATGCCATTCTCCTCGACGCGCCGTGCTCGGCCACGGGCACGATCCGGCGGCACCCCGACCTGCCCCACGCCAAGCGTGACCTCGATCTTGCGCCCCTCCTCGCGCTTCAGGCGGGGCTCCTGGACCGGGCGGCGCGACTGCTCAAGCCGGGCGGCCGGATGATCTTCTGCACCTGTTCGCTGTTGCCCGAGGAGGGCGAGACACAGGTCGCCGGCGCGCTCGACCGGAACCGGGCACTGGCCCTCGATCCGGTGACGCCGGATGAAATCCGGGGCCTCTCGCCCGACTGGTTGCGGCCTGACGGAACCCTTCGAATCACGCCCGAGAGCTGGGCGGACCGCGGCGGGCTCGACGGTTTCTTCATTGCCCGTCTCATTCGTTCCGACGGTCGCCCTTCGGGCGATGACAGCCAGCCCCGAACGGTCTAATCTCGCCGGCAACGGTTCGCGGGGTGAGGCGGCGCGGGCCCGAGGCAAAGGCAGAACATGTCCGAAACCGAGAGCTGGGCGGCGAAACGAACGCGCTGGATGAACAGGTTCCACGCCCGCAGGGCGCGTCTTTCGAACCCTGCGAAAGGCTTCATCGGCCAGCCCGAACCGCGGACCATCGGCGCCTACGCGCGCGGCCGTCAGCTGACCGAAGGCAAGTTTCTCTTCGCGGGCTTCCTCGTCGAGACCGAGGACGAAGGCATCTGGGACCTTCCGGCTCCCGACGGGCGGTTCGAGGCAGCTCTTCACGGGTTCACCTGGCTTGACGACCTCGCCGCGGCGGGCGATGCGCTTGCCCAGAAGCGCGCGCAGGACTGGACGCATGAGTGGGTTTCGCGGTTTTCCGGTGGCCGCGGGCCCGGCTGGACGCCCGAACTGACCGGGCGACGTCTGATCCGGATGACGTCGAACGGCGTCATGCTGCTCAACAGCGCCGACAGCGCGCAGAGCCGCGCCTTCTTTCGCGCGCTGGGGCGGCAGACCGTTTTTCTGAGGCGTCGCTGGCGGGCGGCCCCGGCGGGCCTGCCCCGGTTCGAGGCGCTGACCGGTCTCGTCTACGGCGCACTCGCCCTCGAAGGGCTCGAACGCCACGTGGCCGTTGCCGCCCGCGCACTCGGCCGGGAATGCAGCACCGTTATCGGCGCCGGTGGCAGCCTGCCATCGCGGTCGCCCGAGGATCTCCTCGAGGTTTTCACCCTGCTGAACTGGGCCGCCGCGGCGCTCGCCGAAGCGGGCCGCATGCCTGCCGAGGGCCATTACGAGGCGATCGAGCGCATCGCGCCCGTCCTGCGCAGGCTCAGGCATTCCGACGGCGGACTGGCACGCTTTCATGGCGGCGGCCGCGGTCTCGAGGGTCGGCTTGAACATGCGCTTGCGACCTCGGGCGTCCGCGCTGCGGGCACCGACGGGCTGGCGATGGGCTATTCCCGGCTCGCCGAAGGGCGGACGACGGTCATCATGGATGCCGCGCCGCCCCCGCAGGGCGAGCCTTCGGTCAATGCCCATGCGTCGACGCTGGCTTTCGAGATGACCTCCGGGCGCCGCCCGATCATCGTCAACTGCGGCTCGGGGGCGACCTTTGGCGACAGCTGGCACCAGGCCGGCCGGGCCACCCCCTCGCATTCCACGGTGGGGATCGAGGGCTACTCGTCGTCGCGGCTCGGGCCGGGCCGGCTCTGGTCCGGCCGCCGCGTCGAGATGCTGGTCGAAACGCCCAAGACCGTGAAGTTCGTCCTCCGCGAAGGTGCGACCGGCCCCCATGTCATTGCGTCGCACGACGGGTATCTGACCACCCACGGCCTGACCCATGTGCGCACGCTGGAGCTGTCGCGCGACGGGCGCAGCCTCGATGGCTCGGACGTGCTGTCTCCACAGGGAGAGACGGCGGAGCGGCGCTTCGACCTCGCGTTCGACCGGTCCCGGCTCGCCGGCATTCCCATCGCCGCGCGGTTTCACCTGCACCCGGAGGCCGACGCGCGGGTCGACCTCGGTGGTCGCGCGGTCTCCATCGCGCTGAGGAGCGGGGAGATCTGGGTATTCCGGTTTTCCGGTCCGGCCCGTCTCGGTCTGGAGCCCAGCGTCTACCTCGAAAAAACCGCCCTCACCCCTCGCGCAACCCAACAGATTGTGCTTCATGCGGCGGCAATGGAGTATAACACCCGGCTCGACTGGTCCTTCGCCAAGGCGCAGGAAACCCCGACCTACCTCCGCGATTTCGAGACGGACGAGGCGGACGACGAGTTTGCGGTGAGCGGGTAGGGCCGGGGGCGGGCTGGGCATGACTGACGCAATCGAGTTGCGCCGCGCGCTGATTTCGGTCTCCGACAAGACGGGGCTTGCCGAACTCGCCCATGCGCTTGCCGCGGCGGGGGTCGAACTGCTGTCCACGGGCGGCACGGCACGACGTCTCAGGGACGAGGGGCTCGATGTCCGCGATGTCTCCGAGATCACCGGCTTTCCCGAGATGATGGACGGGCGGGTCAAGACCCTCCACCCGAAGGTCCACGGGGGTCTTCTGGCCCTTCGCGACGAGCCCGAGCACCTCGCTGCGATGGAGGCTCACGGGATCGGCCCGATAGACCTGCTCGTGGTCAACCTATACCCGTTCGAGGCGACGGTTGCCTCGGGCGCCTCCGCGCCGGAGGTGATCGAGAATATCGACATCGGCGGGCCCGCGATGATCCGGGCGGCAGCCAAGAACCACCGCTTCGTGGGCGTGGTCACCGACCCCGAGGACTACCCCGGCGTTATCGCCGAGGTCGAGGCTGTCGGCGGCTTGAGCCACGGCACCCGCCGGCGGCTCGCGAGCGTGGCCTATGCGCGCACCGCGGCCTACGACGCGGCGGTTTCGGCCTGGTTCGCGCGGGAGGGCGCCGAGGGAACGCCCCGTCGCCGCGCTTTCTCGGGCAGACTGGCGCAGACCCTACGCTACGGCGAGAACCCGCATCAGGAAGCGGCCTTCTACACCGATGGCTCGGAGAGCCCCGGCGTCGCAACCGCGACACAGCACCAGGGCAAGGCGCTTTCCTACAACAACATCAACGATACCGACGCGGCATTCCGACTGGTTTCGGAGTTCGACCCGGCCGAGGGTCCTGCAATCGCCATCATCAAGCACGCCAACCCCTGCGGCGTCGCACGTGGTGCGAGCTTTGCGGAAGCCTTCACCAGGGCGTTCGACTGCGACCGCACATCGGCTTTCGGCGGCATCGTGGCGCTCAACGGCACGCTCGACGGCGACACCGCCCGGGCGATCTCGGAAATCTTCACCGAGGTCGTCATCGCGCCCGAAGCGAGCGAGGAGGCGAAAGAGGTCTTCGCCGCAAAAAGGAACCTCCGGCTCCTGACCACGGGCGGGCTGCCCGACCCGGCCGCTCCCCGCCTCGCTGTGCGGCAGGTCTCCGGCGGCTGGCTCGTGCAGGACGACGACGTGGGCCGGGTGAGCGCCCTCGACCTCGAGGTGGTGACGAAGAGGGCCCCGACCGACGCCCAGGTCGCCGACATGCTTTTCGCCTGGACCGTCGCCAAGCACGTGAAGTCGAATGCCATCGTCTACGCGAAGGCCGGGCGGACAGTCGGTATCGGAGCGGGCCAGATGAGCCGGGTGGACAGTTCGACCATCGCGGCACTGAAGGCTCGCCGGATGGCCGGGGAGCTTGGCCTCCCCGAAAGCCCCGCAACGGGCTCGGTCGTCGCCTCCGACGCCTTCTTTCCCTTCCCGGACGGACTTCTGGCCGCCGCCGAGGCCGGGGCGGTGGCGGTCATCCAGCCGGGCGGCTCGGTGCGCGACACCGAGGTGATCGTCGCGGCCGACGAGGCCGGGCTCGCCATGATCTTCACCGGGATGAGGCATTTCAGGCACTGATGCAGAGCGCACGCCCCCTCTGGACAACGGCCCTCGCCGTCTTCGTCATCGACCAGCTTCTGAAATACGTGGTCGTTTTCCGTCTCGATCTGATCAATCGCGGGGCGATCGACGTCCTGCCGCCCTGGCTCAACCTTCGCATGGCCTGGAACAGGGGCATCAATTTCGGCCTCTTCGCCGGCGACAGCGACGTGATGCGGTGGTTTCTCATCGGTCTCGCCCTCGTCATATCGGCCTGGGTCGCGTGGTGGATGGTCACAGAGCGCCCGGGCCGCCGGGCACTGATCGCCGGGGGGCTTCTCATCGGCGGGGCGGTGGGCAATGCGCTCGATCGGGTGCTCTACGGGGCGGTCGCCGACTTTCTCAACATGTCCTGCTGCGGCATCGCGAATCCCTACGCCTTCAACGTCGCCGACATATCGATATTCCTCGGGGCCATCGGCCTCGTGATCTTCGCCAGCGGCGAGACGAAGGCGGGTGACGGCGATGCAAAACGCAGGTAATCAGGGACACATGGGCTCGGTGCGCAAGATATTCGCTTCAAGGCGCTGCGCGGTTGCGATCGCGATGACCCTTCTGGTGGCCGGCTGCTCGGGCAACCAGGGCGAGCCGCAGCTTCTCAATCTTCGCAGTGACGGAACACCGGACGAGTTCGGCATCCTGCCCACGGCACCGCTCGAGGAGCCGCCCGATTACGCGAGTCTGCCTGCGCCGAACCCGGCGGGGCGCAACAGGGTCGATCCGCTGCCGGAGGCCGAGGCTGTGGCTGCCCTCGGCGGTCGCCCGGGGGTCGCGGCGTCCCGCGCGGGCGACGCTGCCCTGCTCGCGGCCGCCGGCCGGTTCGGGGTGACCCCCGGCATCCGTCAGCAGCTCGCCGCAGAAGACCTCGCTTTCCGCCGGTCCAACCGGGGCCGGCCCCTGGAGAGGTTCTTCAACCTCAACGTCTATTTCGACGCTTACCGTTCTCAATCGCTTGACCAGTACCGCGAGCTTCGCAGGTTTCAGGCGGCAGGCGTCCCCACCTCGGCCCCGCCTCCGAATCCTGCGCGCTGAGGGCCATCACGACATCGTTGATGCCTTGAAGGACTTCGCCCGCGGCGTAAATGACAGTGCAGCCGTCTCCGGAGGATCCATGCGCCGACTAATTGCTCTCGTGTCCAGCCTTCTCGTCCTGTCATTTCCCGCCCAGGCCGCGGAGGTCACCACCCATACCCTCGACAACGGCATGGAAATCGTCGTGATCGAGGACACCAGGGCGCCGGTCGTGGTCCACATGGTCTGGTACCGCGTCGGCTCGGCGGATGAGCCCGAGGGTGTCTCCGGCATCGCCCATTTTCTCGAACACCTGATGTTCAAGGCCACCGACACGCTCGAAAGCGGCGAGCTGTCGCGGACGGTCGCCGCGAACGGCGGCAGCGACAACGCCTTCACCTCCTACGATTACACCGCCTATTTCCAGCGCGTCGCGTCGGACCGGCTGGAACTGATGATGGAGATGGAAGCCTCGCGAATGGACGGTCTGCGCCTCGTCCAGGAGGATATTCCCACGGAACGCGATGTGGTCATCGAGGAGCGTAACCAGCGCACCGAGAACAGCCCCGGTGCGCTCTTCGGCGAGCAGCGGCGGGCGGCGCAATTCCTGCACCACCCCTACGGCATTCCGATCATCGGCTGGAAGCACGAGGCGCACAATCTCAGCCTCGAGGATGCGAATGCCTTCTACGAGGCGCACTATGCGCCGAACAACGCGATCCTCGTCGTTGCCGGCGATGCCGATCCGGCGGAGGTCATCGCCATGGCCGAGGAACACTACGGCGCCCTCCCGCCCAATCCGGCGATCGGGCCCCGCGACCGGGTGGACGAACCGCCCCAACTCGCCGAGCGCAGGCTGGTCATGGAAGACCCCCGCGTCGCGCAACCTTATGTCATACGGACCTACCTTGCGCCCGAGCGTGACCCGGGCGACCAGCGGCGGGCCGCCGCGCTGACGCTGCTGGCCGAGATACTCGGAGGGACCGGCGCGACCTCTGTCCTCGGCGAGAAACTTCAGTTCGAGACCCGGACCTCGATCTACACTTCCGCCTTCTACCGTGGCCTCTCCCTCGACGACACGACCTTCGGGCTCGTGATCGTTCCTGCCGAGGGGGTGCGCCTCGAGGAGGCCGAAGCGGCACTCGACGCGGCTGTCGCGGAATTTCTCGAAGAGGGCGTCGACCCCGAACAGCTCGACCGGATCAAGATGCAACTCCGGGCATCGCTGATCTACGAATCGGACAACATCCAGTCGCTCGCCCGCCGATACGGCGCCGCGCTCACGAGCGGTCTGACCGTGGATGACGTCGAGGCCTGGCCCGACATCCTCCAGGAGGTCACCGCCGAAGAGATCGTCGCCGCCGGGCGTTCGGTCTTCGACCGGACCCGGTCGGTGACCGGCTGGCTCCGCGCTCCGTCATCCGGTCCGATGGTGGAGGCCACTCAATGATCCGCATTCTCTTCGCCACCACGCTCGCGTTCCTTGCCGCTCTGCCGGCAAGAGCGGCCGTCGACATCGCCGAAGTCGCCTCGCCCGGCGGCATTGCCGCCTGGCTGGTGGAAGAGCCGAGCATTCCTTTCGTGGCACTCGAGATCCGCTTCAAGGGCGGATCGGCGCTTGACGCACCCGGCAAGCGCGGCGCGATCAACCTCATGACGGGACTTCTCGAGGAAGGTGCCGGCGATCTCGATGCGCGTGACTTTGCCCAGGCCCGCGAATCGCTCGCGGCCAGCTTCAGTTTCGACGTCTCCAACGACGCGCTGTCGATCTCGGCCCGGTTCCTGACCGAGAACCGTGACGAGGCAGTGGACCTTCTCCGTTCCGCACTCGTGGAGACGCGCTTCGGCGAGGACGCGATCGAGCGCGTGCGTGCGCAGGTCATCTCGGGGATCCGCAGCGACGCCACCGACCCCAACGAGATTGCTTCGGACACCTTCGCGCGGCTCGTGTACGGCGACCACCCCTACGCGACCTCCGACAGCGGGACGGAGCAGAGCGTCTCTGCCCTGACGCGGGAAGACCTCGTCGCGGCCCGCGACCGGGTCATCGCCCGCGACCGTGTCTACGTCGGCGCCGCCGGAGACATTTCGCCCGAGGAACTCGGCGCGCTTCTCGACCAGCTTCTGGCAGACCTGCCCGAGACGGGTGCCCCGATGCCGGAAGAAGCGGATGTAGCCGACGAAGGGTTCGTCGAAATTGTCCCGTTCGACGTGCCGCAATCGGTTGCCCTCTTCGGCCATGCGGGCATCGCCCGCGACGATCCCGACTTCTTCGCCGCCTTTGTTCTCAACGAGGTCTTCGGCGGTTCGGGCCGCCAGTCGCGGCTCTCCGACGAGGTGCGCGAGAAGCGCGGACTGACCTACGGGATCGGGACCTACCTTGTCGACTACGACTATGCCGACATGCTTCTCGGCCAGGTCGCCTCGGCCAACGAGGTGGTCGCCGAGGCGATCGAGGTCGTGAACGACGAATGGGCCCGGATCGCGGAGGAGGGTATCACCGAAGAGGAACTCACCTCGATCAAGACCTATCTCACCGGTGCCTACCCCCTTCGGTTCGACGGCAACGGGCCGATCGCACGGATCATGGTGGGCATGCAGATGCAGGGCCTGCCGATGGACTATATCAACACCCGCAATGACAAGGTGAACGCGGTTACGCTCGAAGACACCCATCGCGTCGCCGCCCGTCTTTACGACCCCGAAGCGCTCAAGTTCGTCGTTGTCGGCCAGCCGCAGGGGCTGGTGCCGACCGACTGATCTGCCCTGTTCGAATCGTCACCGTCCATGCTACCGATTGTGTCATGGACGGGACGGACCCCCAGATAAGCCTTGATGCCTCTCGAATACGCCAGCTCGATGAGGCGGCGGTCAATCGTATCGCGGCGGGCGAGGTCATCGAGCGGCCCGCCTCGGCGGTGAAGGAACTCGTCGAAAACGCCCTCGATGCCGGCGCGCGCCGTATCACCTGCGACATCGCCAGCGGTGGCAAGACCCTGATCCGCGTGACCGACGACGGGGCCGGCATCGCCGCCGACGACCTGCCGCTGGCGCTGTCGCGCCACGCCACTTCGAAGATCGACGGCTCCGATCTCCTCGACATCCGCTCTTTCGGGTTCCGCGGCGAAGCGCTCGCTTCGCTCGCAGGCGTCGCGCGTCTTTCGATCGTGACGCGCACCGGAGACGGGGACGGAGCCGAGATCCGCGCCGAGGGCGGTCTCTTGCGCCCCGTTCGCCCTGCTGCGGCCACCGCGGGTACGACGGTCGAGGTTCGCGATCTCTTTTTCGCTACCCCGGCACGGTTGAAATTCCTGCGCACCGACCGCGCCGAGACCCAGGCGATCTCGGACATGGTCAGGCGGCTCGCCATGGCTGCACCGGGCGTCGCTGTCCGGCTGCGCGATGTGACCGGGAAAGACGCGCGGGTTCTCTTGGACCTCGCCGGCGAGACCGGAGAGGCCGCGCTCGCGGCCCGGCTCGGCGGCATTCTCGGGGCGGCCTTTCGCGAGAATTCCGTGGCGCTTCGTGCCGAGCGCGAGGGTCTGCGCCTCGGTGGCTATGCCGCCCTGCCCACCTACTCGCGTGGTGCTGCGGTTCAGCAGCATATTCTCGTCAACGGCCGGCCAGTCCGCGACCGGATGCTTCTGGGAGCATTGCGTGCGGCCTATTCCGACCTGCTTTCGCGTGACAGACACCCCGCCGCGGTGTTGACGATCGATTGCGACCCGACGCTGGTCGACGTGAATGTCCACCCCGCAAAGGCCGAGGTGCGGTTTCGGGAGCCGGGGCTCGCCCGCGGGCTCGTCGTCTCGGGTATCCGCCACGCTCTCGCCGAGGCCGGGCACCGGGCGTCGAGCACGGTCGCCGGTGGCGCGCTGGGGGCTATGACGCCGGCCGCGGCCGGACCTCGCGTCTACCAGATGGACAGGCCGAGCCCAGGCCGCGTTGCCCCGCAGGCCGGTTTCGCCGAGGCAGCCGCCCCTTCGGCGCGCGCGGAGCCGACGCCTGCGGAACAGCATGCCGACGCCGGGCCTCTCGGGGCGGCGAGGGCGCAGGTCCACGAAAACTACATCATCGCCCAGACCCGATCCGGCCTCGTGATCGTGGACCAGCATGCCGCCCACGAGCGGCTCGTCTACGAAAAGCTGAAAGCCGAACGGGAATCGCGCGGGGTATGGCGCCAGCTACTCCTCGTGCCCGACATCGTGGAGCTTGGCGAAAACGACGCAGGACGCCTCTTGGCCCATGCCGAAACGCTGGCCGAGGCCGGGTTCGTGGTGGAGGCGTTCGGACCCGGTGCCGTGGCGGTTCACGAAACCCCGGCAGTGCTCGGGCCGGTCGACGGGGCGGCCCTCGTCGCGGACATCCTCGACGAGATCGCCGAGTTCGGCGCGACGACGACCGTCAGCGACCGGGTCGACGCCATTCTCTCCCGGGTGGCCTGCCACGGATCGGTGCGTTCGGGCCGGCAGATGCGCGTCGAGGAGATGAACGCGCTTCTGCGCGACATGGAGGCGACGCCGCATTCGGGTCAGTGCAACCACGGCCGTCCCACCTACGTCGAACTGAAGCTCGCCGACATCGAGAAGCTGTTCGGACGGCGATGATCGAGGTCGCCGGCAACATCTACGCGTTTGATGACCCCACGGTGATCGCGTCGATTGTCGCCACGGCCATCGTCATGGTGATACTTCTGCTGCTCTTCATGGCGCTTTCCGCGGCGCGCCGTTCGGCGAACATGGCCGAGCCGCTCGTCTACCAGCTCAACGAACTCGGCAAGGCGGTCGAGGGTCTCGGTAAGAACCAGCACCATCTGGCCGGCGGCCTGCAAACGGTGTCCGAAACCCAGGCGCGCGCTCAGGAGCGCGTGCTTCAGTCCCTCGAGGAACGCCTTGGAGACGTTCAGCGGCAGGTCAACGACCGGCTGGCCGACAACGCGCTCAAGTCCGCCCGCAGTCTGTCGGAAATGCAGGAAAAGGTGAACGAGGTACTGCAGGGCGGTTCCGAGAAGACCACGAAGTCGCTCACCGAGCTCGAAGCGCGGCTGAAGGCGATCGACGCCGCGCAGGAAAACATCACGAAGCTCTCCGGGGACGTTCTGAGCCTTCAGGACATCCTGTCGAACAAGCAGACCCGCGGCGCTTTCGGAGAAATCCAGCTCCACGACATCGTTTCGAAGGCCTTGCCGTCCGACAGCTTCACGCTTCAGGCGACGCTCTCGAACAGCCGCAGGGCCGATTGCCTCGTTCACCTGCCGAACCCCCCGGGGCCCATCGTGATCGACGCGAAATTTCCCCTCGAGGCCTACGAAGCGCTCCGGCGCGCCGATGGAGAACGGCAGGTCACGGAAGCCAACCGGGCCTTCCGCACGGCAGTGCGAAAGCACATCGCCGATATCTCCGATCGCTACATCATCGAAGGCGAGACGGCGGACGGCGCATTGATGTTCCTGCCCTCGGAAGCCGTCTATGCCGAATTGCACGCCGGTTTCCCGGAGGTCGTGCGCGACGGCTTCACCGCCCGGGTCTGGATCGTATCGCCGACCACCTGCATGGCCACGCTCAACACCATGCGCGCGATCCTGAAGGACGCGCGCATGCGCGAACAGGCCGGTGCAATCCGCAAGGAATTGTCGATGCTGCACGGCGATGTCGAGCGGCTTGTCGGTCGCGTGGGGAACCTCGACCGCCACTTCACGCAGGCATCTCGGGATCTCGAAGAAATCAAGATTTCGGCCGAAAAGGCAGGCAAGCGGGCGGTTCGCCTCGACCGGTTCGAATTCGAAGAGGTCGAGGCGGTGGACAAGGACGAAGCCGTTCAGGTCCTGCGGCTTACCGACCCGAAAGCCTGACGTCAGATACCGATGAAGGGCTGGGCCATTCTCGGGATCCAGCCCGAGAACTTCAGCGGAGCGTCGGTCACGGCAAGGCAGATGCAATCCTCGCCATGTTCTGCGACGGGCGTGTGGTCGAGTTCCTCGCCGGCTATCTCTATGTCGCCGCGGGCGAACCGGCCGTCGGCATCGCTGAAAGCGCCCTGAAGCACCAGAGTCGCCTCGAGCCCCTTGTGGCCGTGTTCTGGAAGCTCCTTGCCGGCGGGGATGTGCAGAAGGCGCGCCGTGGCGGCACCGCCCGTGTCGAGTACCGCCTGGCGAACGCCGCCACCAAGAGAACGCCATTTCACCCGGTCGAGTTCACGGCCGACGTAATCGGTCAGAGGTGCGGGCACGAGTTTGTCGCCCGCGCGGCTGTCCCCGGAGACCCGGATCTCGGGTGACGGCATTTCGCAAATCCGCGACAGAACGTCTCCAAGCGCGTCCGGGGCCATCTCGGCGCAATCGTCGCTCGCGATCAGCGCGCCGCCGACCGCCTCGAAGCTTTCGAGCCGAGCGCGGCACTCGTCGCACATCGTTACGTGGGTCGCCACGATGAGGTTGAACGCTTCGGGGAGGTTGCCTGCGGCATAGGCCATAAGAAGCTGATCGGTGAGGTGATGGTTAATCGTGTTCATGGGTCATCTCATTGCGTGCCGGAGACGCTCGAGCGCCAGGCGGATACGGGATTTGATCGTACCGAGGGGAAGCCCGGTGTCTGCGGCGATCTCGCTATGGCTCAGATCTCCGAAATAGGCCTTCTCGATCAGTTCGCGCTGCTTTTCAGGCAACATGCTCAAGGCTCTTCCGAGCTGTTCGCTGTCTTGCTGAAGCGACAATACATCTACCTGGTCCGGCTCAGCCTCCGGGCCCCACGGCAAATCCTCGGGCTCCGGCCGACGCTCCTTGCGCAAGGCATCTATCCGGCGGTTCCGGGCGATGGTGAAAACCCACGTCGACACGCTCGCCCGGGCCGGGTCGAAAAGATGGGCCTTGTTCCAGAGCGTGACCATGACGTCCTGCGCGCAATCCTCCGCAAGGGAGTCGCTCGCGCCCGATTTCATCAAGAAAGCTTTCACACGTGGGGCGAAGTGTTCGAACACCTCGACGAACGCGGCCTGGTCACGATGCGCAGAGATCCTGCGCATGTGCGACAGCCACTCGGTCCTGCCGCCATGCTCGGTCTTGGAGCTATCTTCGGATTCGCTGCGCATAACCGATCCTCGCCGCGGTGTTAACGCAGGAGGAATAAGCCTTGAACCCGAAATAGCGAAGTCCTGAACGCATGCTGACATGTAGATGTTACGCGGCGGAATACGGGCCGGATCACTCCGCGAACAGAAATTCCGCATTGTTAATCCGCGGATGCTGGGCGACCGTAACACGAAGACTGACGAAAAAGGTCCGGAGAGGCAGATGCCATACGAGGTGAGGCGGAGCGCGCCGCGGCGCGTGGCCGTGATCGGGGGAGGAATCTCCGGAATGGGAGCGGCGCATTATCTCGCCGACCGGGACCGGGTGGTGCTCTTCGAAGCCGCCCCGCGGCTTGGCGGACACGCCCGTACGGTCATTGCCGGCCGCAACGGTGACCAGCCTGTCGACACCGGCTTCATCGTGTTCAACCACGCGACCTACCCCGAGTTGAAGCGGCTCTTCGAGGATCTTGGTGTCCCGACCGCGAAATCCGACATGAGCTTCGGGGCCTCGATCCGGGGCGGGTGGCTGGAATACGGGCTCCGCGGCCCGGCGGCGATCTTCGCCCAGAGGAAGAATGCGGTCGACCCGCGCTACTGGCTGATGCTGCGCGACATCATGAAGTTCAACCGCGAGGCGCTCGCCGCGGTCGACGGGCCCGACATGACCATCCACGACCTCATCTCGGCGCTCGGCCTCGGCTCGTGGTTCCGCGATCACTACCTCCTTCCGTTCTCGGGGGCGATCTGGTCGATGCCCACGCAAAAGATCCTCGATTTTCCCGCGAGGTCGATGCTGCAGTTCTTCGCCAATCACGCGCTTCTGAACTATTCCGACCAGCACCAGTGGTACACCGTCGAAGGTGGTTCCGTCGAATACGTCACGCGCCTACAGGCGTCGCTCGAGCGCCGCGGAGTCGACATTCGAACCGCTGCCGGGGTCAATGCGGTGCGCCGCACCTCCGACGGCGTCGAAATCCGCGCCGCAGGAGCCGAATGGGAGGCGTTCGACGATGTCGTGTTCGCCACTCACTCCGACCAGGCGCTGGCGATGCTGAGCGATGCCACGGCGATCGAGCGAACCACGCTGTCAGCCGTGCGCTACCAGCCGAACCGGGCCGTGCTCCATGCCGACGAGCGTCTGATGCCGCGCCGCAGGGTCTGCTGGTCGTCGTGGAACTACACCGAGCCGAAGCGGAAGACGACCGACCGGATCGGGCTCACCTACTGGATGAACTCGCTTCAGCCGATACCGAAATCCGATCCGCTCTTCGTCACCCTCAACGCCACGCAGCGGATACGCGAGGAACTCATCCACGACGAGGTCACCTTCGCGCATCCGGTCTACGATCTCGGCGCACTCGCGGCGCAGGAGACGATCCGGATGAACAACGGCGCACTCAACACCTGGTTCTGCGGGGCGTGGATGCACAACGGCTTTCATGAGGACGGACTCCAGAGCGCCCTCGATGTTGCTCGCGCAATGGCCCAGCGGCCCGACCAAGCAGTGGCGGCGGAATGAGCGCAGGCCTCGAACATATCCGCGGCGAGACGTTTCATGGCCGGACGGGCGGTATCGAAAATACCTTTCGCTACGGCATCGACTACGTGCTGCTCGACGCCGAGGCGAAGCCCGATGCGCCCTGGCCGTTCCGGCGCAACGCTCGCGGCCTCGTCTCGCTTCAGGACAGCGACCATGGCGGTGCGCCCGGCGCGGGGCGTGGCCCGGCCTGGGTGCGCGAGGTGCTCGAAGCGCATCAGGTCGGTCATCTCGCCCACCGGATCGAGCTGCTGGCCCAGCCGAAGGTCCTGGGCCACATCTTCAACCCGGTCTCGTTCTGGCTCATCCGCGACGAAGACGGGGCGCTCAGGGTGGTGATCTCGGAAGTCACCAACACCTTCGGCGATCGCCACTCGTATCTTTGCCGCGCGCCGGGCAACGCGCCGATAACCCCGGCCGACCGGATCACCGCGGAAAAGATCTTCCATGTCTCCCCGTTCCAGCCGGTCGGGGGCGGCTATGTCTTTCGCTTCAACATCACGCCTGAGCGCATCGCGATCCGCATCGAGTTCGACAGCGGCAACGGCGGTGTCATCGCGACGCTGAACGGCGCGCGGGCTGCGGCCACGACGCGAAGCCTTCTCGGCGCGATGCTGCGCCGGCCCTTCGGGTCGCGCCGGGTGCTGGCACTCATTCACTGGCAGGCGCTGAAGCTATGGTGGAAGGGCGCACGCTATCACCCGCGCCCCGAGCCCCCGAAAGACGAGGTCTCCACGTGACCGCCGCAGAGGTCGCCGATTCGCGGCCCGCGAGCGGCCTTCCGGCCTATGCACTTTTCGGAGCGACGCTCGCGGCGGCCGGTCTGCCGATCTATATTCACGCGCCGAAGTTCTACGTCGATGAGTACGGGGTGAGCCTCGCCGCCCTGGGCACGGTTCTCTTCGTGCTCCGCCTTCTCGACGTCGTGCAGGACCCGGTTCTCGGCTGGCTCTCCGAGCGCACCCGGCGCACCCGGAGCGGTGCAGTGGCCATCGCGCTCGTCCTCCTCGCCGTTTCCATGTTCGGCCTTTTCGCCGTTGCTCCGCCGGTCGCGCCTCTCTTGTGGTTCGGACTGACGCTCACCGGTCTCTTCTCGTCCTTCAGCTTTCTCACCATCACCTTCTATGCCGAGGGCGTCGAGAAGGCGGGGCGGATCGACGGGGGCCACGTCCGCCTCGCCGCCTGGCGGGAAACGGGGGCCCTGCTCGGTGTCTCGCTCGCGGCGATGGCGCCGACGGCTCTTGCGGCCGCTTCCGGTCGTCCGTTCGCCGCCTTCGCGGCAGCCTTCGCCGGACTCGTCGTCGTCTCAGGCTTCGCGATGCGGCGCGAATGGGGCATGTCGGCCCGGACCGACCCCGGTCCGGGCGTCGGGACGGTTCTCGCCGACCCGGTTGCGCGGCGGCTTCTCATCCTGGCCCTCGTCAACGCGACACCGGTCGCGGTGACGTCGACGTTATTCCTGTTCTTCGTCGAGTCACGCCTCGCGGCGCCGGGCTGGGAAGGGCCGCTTCTTCTGCTGTTCTTCCTAGCAGCCGCCGCCTCCGCTCCACTCTGGGGTGTCGTCGCCGGGCGAATCGGCCCCCGGCCAGCGCTCCTTCTCGGCATGGTTCTGGCGATCGCCGCCTTCGGCTTCGCCATCACGCTCGGGCCGGGCGATACCCTGGCCTTCGCCGTGATCTGTCTCGCCTCGGGCGCAGCGCTCGGCGCCGACATGACGCTTCTGCCCGCGCTTTTCGCGCGGCGCATGGCGCGGATCGCGCCCGATGCCGGCCAGGCCTTCGGTCTGTGGAACTTCGTGACGAAATTCACCCTGGCCTTCGCGGCAGTTGCGCTCTTCCCGGTGCTCGACGCCGCTGGCTTTCGCTCGGGCGCCGAGACCATGCCCGAAGAGGCGCTCTGGACCCTGACACTTCTCTACGCCGCGCTTCCGTGCGCGCTGAAATTCATCGCCGTTGCCCTGCTTGCAACGCTCAACATGGACGACGCTGACCGATGATGATTCTCACCTCCCTCCTTCTGGGTGCCGGCACGATCCTGGCCGTCGTCTGGGTTCGCGCCCGTTTTTTCGGCTTCCGCGGGCAGCGGCCCGAAGAGCTTGCGGGCACAGGGCCGGCCTTCGACATCCGCGAGCGGCTGAACGGACCGATTCTCTGCGAGGGCGTCATCTACGGGCCCACCGGCCGGGTCTCATCGCGCTTCGTGGCGGATTTCGAGGCGCACTGGGATGGCAACAAGGGTGTCATGACCGAGCATTTCCGTTACGATAGCGGTGCGACGCAGGACCGCGAATGGCGGCTTTCGGTCGGCAATGACGGCTCGATCCGGGCGGAGGCTGACGACCTCGTCGGCGCAGGCACCGGAGTACAGTCAGGCTGCGGGTTGCTGATGAACTACCGTATCAGGCTGCCTGCGGAATCCGGTGGCCATGTCCTCGACACCACCGACTGGATGTATGTCGTTGACAGCGGAACCATCGTGAACCGCAGCCAGTTTCGCAAATTCGGCATCACCGTAGCCGAGATCATCGCGACGCTGCGTCCGAAAGAAGGAGTGAAAGCCTGATGCGGGAATGGGCGGGCAAACGCTACTGGCTGGTCGGGGCCTCCGAGGGGCTGGGCAGGTCTCTGGCCCACGTGATGTCGCGTGCCGGGTGCAAGCTGATCCTGAGCGCGCGCAGCGCGGATCGTCTCGAAGCTCTCGTCGCGGAACTTCCGGGCGAGGCGAAGGCGCTCCCGATGGACCTCGCCGACACCGAAAGCGTCGCCGCAGCCGCCGCCGAAGCGGGCGAGATAGACGGGATCGTGTGCCTCGCAAGCGTCTACTGGCCTCAGGCAGCCGGAGAGTGGGACGCCGGGCAGGTCGAGGCGATGTTCGACGTGAACCTCACCGGCATGGCCCGGGTGCTCGGACGTGTGGTGCCCGGCATGGTCGAGCGCGACGCCGGTCATATCGTGATCACCGGCTCGCTCGCGGGGTTCCGGGGGCTGCCCGGGGCGATCGGCTACGCCGCGTCGAAGGCGGGCACGATGGTGCTCGCCGAGAACATGCATTGCGACCTGCGCCGAACCGGCGTCGACGTGCAGCTCGTCAATCCCGGCTACATCCGCACCCGGCAGACCGAGAAAAACGACTTCACCATGCCGTTCATCATGGAGCCCGAAGACGCCGCGAGGCGCTACTTCGAGCACATGAATACCGACCGGTTCCAGACGAGCTACCCCTACGGCTTCAGCCTCGTCTTCCGGCTCGGCAACTTCCTGCCCGACTGGCTCTACTACCGCATCTGGAGCTGACCCTTGCCCATGGCCGCCGCTCGGTCCAGAATTGCGGCGAAGGCGAAAGGCACACCATGCTCGACATCTCCAACGGCAAGATCGTCCGCATCGTCATGCTGAGCCGGGAGAACGGCCCGGACGACCGGCATCTGCACGACTACATCGGCGGTCTGAACGACGACGAAAAGGCCAGCCTCGTGGCCCTCATGTGGGTCGGACGAGGCACATTCGACGCCGGGGAAATCGAGGAGGCCAAGCGTCAGGCCATGGCGGAGGCCACGGCGCCGACCGAGGAATACCTCATGGGCATTCCCGCGCTGGCGGAATACCTCGAGGACGGGATGGACGCGCTCGGCATCGATGTGGCCGACGAAGAAGATCACATGTAGTTCCGTCCCGTCGGGGCGTCGCAAAACCCCGCTCCCGCGTCGCCAACCACCCTGCACAGATGGAGCCCAGTTGCGATAGGTTCCGCGGAAAGGGAGACAGGATTGATGGCGGAAACGGTCAGATTCACGCTCGACGGAATGCAGGTCGAAGCCGCGGCCGGCGAGACCATCTGGGAGGTCGCCCGCCGCGAAGGTACGACGATCCCGCATCTTTGTCACAAGCCCGCCCCCGGCTACCGCGCGGACGGGAATTGCCGCGCCTGCATGGTCGAGATCGACGGGGAGCGCACGCTCGCCGCCTCCTGCATCCGCGCGCCCGCGGAGGGCATGGTCGTAACCACCGAGAGCGTCCGGGCGCGCAAATCGCGCGAGATGGTCATGGAAATGCTGGTGGCCGACCAGCCGTCGCGCGAGGCCGCCCATGACGGGTCTTCGCATTTCTGGGACATGGCCGGGGCGCAGGGCGTCGGGGCGAGCCGGCTGCCGTCGATCGAACCCGACCGCGTGCCCCTGCTCGACGCGAGCCACGTCGCCATGACAGTCAATCTCGACGCCTGCATCCAGTGCGGTCTCTGCGTCCGGGCCTGCCGCGAGGTGCAGGTCAACGACGTCATCGCCATGGCCGGCCGCGGCCACGACACCTGGCCGGTGTTCGACTTCGGCGACGACATGGGCGCGTCGACCTGCGTGGCCTGCGGCGAATGCGTCCAGGCCTGCCCCACGGGCGCGCTGATGCCATCCGCCGTCGTGCGAGACGCCGGCCCGGGCGACAGCGCCGATATCGACCGCGAGGTCGACAGCGTCTGCCCGTTCTGCGGTGTCGGCTGCCAGGTTTCCCTGAAGGTGAAGGACGACCGGATCGTCCATGTCGAGGGCATCAACGGGCCTGCCAACGAGGGCCGGCTCTGCGTGAAGGGGCGGTTCGGCTTCGACTACATCCACCACGCGCACCGGCTGACGAAACCGCTGATCCGCCGCGACGATGCGCCGGCCAAGGGCCTCAACGTCGATCCCGCGAACTGGCGGACCCATTTTCGCGAGGCAAGCTGGGACGAGGCGCTCGACGCCGCGGCAAGCGGGCTGAAAGGCCGGGGGCGCGAGGTCGCGGGGTTCGGCTCGGCGAAGTGCTCCAACGAGGAAGCCTATCTCTTTCAGAAGTTCATCCGACAGGGGTTCGGGCACAACAACGTCGACCACTGCACCCGGCTCTGCCACGCCTCGTCGGTGGCGGCCCTGATGGAGAACGTCGGCTCGGGAGCCGTGACCGCGACCTTCAACGAGATCGAGAACGCCGATGTCGCCATCGTCATCGGCGCCAACCCGACCGAGAACCACCCCGTCGCCGCGACCTTCTTCAAGCAGTTCGCGAAGCGCGGCGGAGAGCTCATCGTGATGGACCCGCGCGGCCAGGCCCTCTCGCGCCATGCCTCTCACATGCTCCAGTTCAAGCCCGGCTCGGACGTGGCGATGCTGAACGCGATCATGAGCGCGATCGTCGAAGAGGGTCTTTACGACCGTCAGTACATCGAAGCCTACACCGAGAACTGGGAAGAGGAGAAAGCGCACCTCGCCGCGTTCTCGCCCGAGGACATGGCCGAGCATTGCGGCGTTCCGGCCGAAACCCTCCGCGCCGTCGCGCGGACTTTCGCCACGGCGCGGGCGGGCATGATCTTCTGGGGCATGGGCATTTCCCAGCACGTTCACGGCACCGACAATTCGCGCTGCCTCATCTCGCTGGCGCTGATGTGCGGGCACGTGGGCCGGCCCGGTACGGGGCTGCATCCGCTGCGAGGCCAGAACAACGTACAGGGCGCGTCCGACGCGGGTCTCGTGCCGATGTATCTGCCCGACTACCAGAGCGTGACCGACGAGGGGGTGCGCTCGGCCTTCTCGGAGCTCTGGGGGGGCGGGGACTTCTCGGATGAGAAGGGCCTCACCGTCACCGAGATCATGGACGCGGTGCACGAGGGCGACATCCGGGCGATGTACATCCTCGGCGAGAACCCGGCGATGTCGGACCCCGACGTGGTCCATGCCCGCGCGGCACTGGCCAAGCTCGACCACCTCGTCGTGCAGGACATCTTCCTCACCGAGACGGCGAATTACGCCGACGTTGTCCTGCCGGCATCGGCCTTCTACGAAAAGACAGGCACCGTCACCAACACGAACCGGCAGGTGCAGATGGGCCGACCCGCCGTGCCGCCCCCGGGCGAGGCGCGCGAGGACTGGTGGATCACCCGCGAGCTTGCGCGGCGGTGCGGGCTCGACTGGAGCTACACCCACCCCAGCGAGGTCTTCGCGGAGATGAAGGCGGGCATGCGCTCGCTCGACAACATTACCTGGGGCCGGCTCGAGACCGAGGGCGGCGTGACATATCCTTCCCTGACGCCCGACGATCCCGGTCAGCCCATCGTATTCGCCGATGGCTTCCCGCGCACCGGCGGACGGGCGAGGTTCACTCCTGCAGCGCTCGTGCCCCCCGACGAGGCGCCGGACGCCGACTATCCGATGGTCCTCATTACCGGCCGACAGCTCGAACACTGGCACACGGGTTCGATGACCCGGCGCTCGGCTGTGCTCGACGCGGTGGAGCCGGAAGCGAACTGCTCGCTCCACCCCCGGACGCTTGCCCGCCTTGGTCTCGGCGCGGGGGACCACGTACGGCTGACCACCCGGCGGGGAACCATCGAAATCATGGCGCGGGCCGACCGCGCGGTGGCCGAGGACATGGTTTTCCTGCCTTTCGCCTTCGTCGAGGCGGCTGCGAACGTGCTAACCAACCCCGCACTCGACCCTTTCGGCAAGATCCCCGAGTTCAAGTATTCCGCCGTAAGGGTCGAGCCGGCCGGCGCAATGGCGGCGGAGTAGTCCGGGCGCGGTGCGTCCGAAGAGGAACTCCCCGACGGCTGCTATCGTTTAACACGGCGCGAGACGCTTCTCTCGAGGGCGAGATGCGACCTGGCCCCTGTGCGTGGCCTTGCGCCGCTGTTCTTTTGGAGGACCCCATGCTGCCGATCCTGAAACCGGGCGTTTTCGCCGCCCTCACCCTCGTCGTCCCGGCCGCCGTTCTGGCGCAGCCGGCGGCGCTCCTCGTCGGAAACGAGGATTACGAGAACTTCCGAGACGTGCGTCAGGGGGACGAATTCGGTGACCTGGAGAGGCGGCTCGCGGATCTCGGCTTCGCCTCCAGCGTGGGGGCGAATGCAGACAGTCCGCGCTTGCGCAGTGCCCTCGCGAGCTTCGAGGCCGCTGCAGCGGCGGGCGAGGGCGCGGTCGTGATGCTTTCGGGCCGGTTCGTCCACAGCGCGACGGAAACCTATTTTCTCTCCACAGATTCGGAAGCGGATTCACTGGAAGCCCTGCGCCGCGAGGGTCTGCCGCTGTCGACGATCACCGCGATGCTGGCTGCCTCGCCCGGCCGCGCGGTGCTCGCGCTCGGGGACGGTGGCCCGTTCGATGTCGCGACGGCCTTCATCGACGGGGGGGTCGGCGACGTCGCGGTGCCGCAGGGCGTGACGCTCCTTCGGGGCCCTGCAGATGAAGTCCGCGGCGTGTTCGGCGCCGTGATAGACGGCGAAACCGTGCTCCGTCGGGAGGCGGTCGCGGGCTCCGGCGTTGCCGTCTCGGGCTTCCTCCCGTGGGACGGCCGGCTCGCATTCTCCGACCCGCTCATCGTTTCCGCTGAACCCGAGCCCGATCCGCGTGAAGCCGAAATCGCCTACTGGGAGGCGGTGCGCGGCCTCGACACCGTCGAGGGCTACGAGAATTATCTCGATCGTTACCCTCGCGGCATCTACGCCGCCGAGGCCGAGGAGCGGGTCGTCGCCCTACGTGATGCTCCCCGGCGCGAGGCCGAGGCGGCGGAAGCCGCACTTCGCCTCAACCGCGACCAGCGCCGCGAGATCCAGCGCGCGCTGACCTTGCTGGACTATGAACCGCGCGGCATCGACGGCATCTTCGGCCGTGGCACACGCGGAGCGATCACCGCCTTTCAGGAGGCCGAGGGTTTCGAGGCGACCGGATATCTCACCCGCGAACAGATCCGCCGGCTCGACCGGCTTGCCCGCGCCCGGTCCGAGGAACTCGAGGAGGACGCACGCCGTGAGGCGGAGCGGGCCGCGCGGCAAGACCGTGAATACTGGAGTGCCACCGGCGCTTCGGGCCGCGAGGAGGACCTGCGCCGCTATCTCGACCGCTACCCGAACGGCATTTTCGCCGAAGAGGCCCGCTCGGCGCTGCGCGCCATCGAGGAAATTCGCCGCCCAGAGGTGTCCGCCGCTGAGCAACTCACATGGCAGCGGGTGGAGGAGAACGGTTCGATTGAAGCCTACCGGGAGTATCTTCGCCGCTATCCCAACGGTGCCTATATAGACGCCGCGGAGAGCGAGATCGAGCGCCTCGAAGAGGCCGAGCGCGGCGGAACCGACCGGCAGGCCGCAGCACGGGGGGAACGGGCGATGAACCTCTCGGCCACGACCCGGCGCACCATCGAGCAGCGCCTCGCCGCGCTCGACTACAACCCGGGCCCCGTCGACGGCATCTTCGACGACCGGACCCGCAACGCGCTGCTTCGCTACCAGCGCGACAGGCGGCTGCCCGCGACGGGCTACATGAACGATGTGACCATGGTCCGGATTCTGGCCGATACCGTGATCTCGATCTTCGACTGACCAACGAAACGGGCCGCCCGGAGGCGGCCCGTGTTCCGTCTGCCCCGGGCAATCAGCCCTGGCGTGCCTTGAAGCGGCGCTGCGTCTTGTTGATGACGTAGACACGGCCCTTCCGGCGCACCACGCGGCAGTCGCGATGCCGGCTCTTCAGCGAGCGGAGCGAGTTGCGAACCTTCATGGCCCTCTCCTCAAGTCGCGGCGCGGCTGCGCCAGTTGCTTGCCCCGGGGGGCGGCTATCAATGGTGGGCGATACTGGGATCGAACCAGTGACCCCTTCGATGTCAACGAAGTGCTCTACCGCTGAGCTAATCGCCCTCACCGCTGTTTCCAACTTGCCCAAACGAACAAGACGCGGGTGTGCCCCGCGCCGGTGGACGGTCTATAAAAGGTTCCCCCTGACGCTTCAAGGGCTTTTGGGATTGTATACTTCTGCCCTATACTCCGCTTTGGAGGGCCGATGTCGAAGAGCGCCTATATCGTCGCGATGCCTGAAGCGAGAACGACATCGGTCGTTTTCGCCTCTCCCCATTCGGGGCACGACTTCGCATGGAGTTTCCTTCGGCGCTCCGTGCTGGATGAGCGTGCCATCCGTTCATCCGAAGACGCTTTCGTCGACCAGCTTTTCGCCTGTGCCACGGATTACGGCGCGCCACTTCTGACCTGCACCGCGCCGCGGGCGTTCATCGACGTCAACCGCAGTATCGACGAACTCGACCCCGCGCTGATCGAAGGGGTCGGCAAGTCAGCCCACAACCCACGCGTCGCATCGGGTCTCGGGGTCGTCCCCCGCGTCGTGGCGAACGGCCGCGCGATCTACCGTGGCAAGATCACGCTGCGCGAGGCCAAGGCGCGTATCGACGAATACTGGCACCCCTACCACGACGCCCTGACCGTGCTGCTTGACGATTCGCGGGCGCTCTACGGCGAGGCGATCCTGATCGACTGTCACTCGATGCCGCGCGAGGCGATCGAGACCATATCCGTCGCGAAGGGCGGGTTGCCCGACATCGTGATCGGCGACCGATTCGGAGCGGCGGCCGACGGAGCGATTCTCGAGATGGTGGAAGCAGCATTCCACCGCGCGGGCCTCAAGACAGCCCGCAACGCTCCCTTTGCCGGAGGATACGTCACCCAGCATTACGGGCGACCCGCGAGAGGCCAGCATGTCCTGCAGATCGAGATCGACAGGTCGCTTTACATGAACGAGACGATGATCCGGCCCAACGGCAACTTCAAGGCGTTCGAGGCGGTCATGCGCAATGTGGTCGCCGAGATCTCCGAGATCGGCCGAAGCCGGCTCGCGCTCGCCGCGCAGTGATCAACGCAAGGCCCGACCTTTCACAATCGCGTCGCGGCCGAAGCGGGCCCTGATCCGGTCCGCGGCCCGTTCAGCGCGGGCGCGCCGGTTCGCCTGTGCGTCGAGAAGATCTCCCGAGAGATCGGCCGCGGTCTCGGAGACGAGATCCGACAGGCCGACGCCGACGAGACGGAACGGCCCCTCGCCCGCAACCTGCTCGAAGAGGTCGCGGGCGGCGTGATACAGCCGGTCCGCGATCTGGGTAGGGTCGCGCAGCGCATGACGCCGCGTCAGCAACCGGTGGTCGTGGCGCTTGAGCTTGAGCGTCACGACCCTGCCAGCGAGGCCTTTCGCCTTGGCCCGGTCGGTCACCTTCTCGGAAAGCCGCCAGATATGGCCGCCGAGAATGTCCCGGTCGGCGGTATCCTCGCCGAAGGTGGTTTCGTTGGAGATGCTCTTGACCGGTGCGTTGGGGCTGACCCGCCTGTGATCCTCGCCGCGCGCGAGGTGCCAGAGCCTGTCTCCGCCCGAGCCGAACCGGGTGTGAAGGTCCGCCCTCTCCCAGCGCCGCAAATCCCCGAAGGTGCGAATGCCGGATCGCTCGAGGGCTTCCCGCGTCACCGCGCCCACGCCCCAGATCAGCTTGACCGGCTTCGTTTCGAGAAAATCCGCCGTTTCGGCCTCGCCGATAACTGCGAATCCGTTCGGCTTGTCGAGGTCCGAGGCGATCTTGGCGAGAAACTTGTTGTGCGACAGCCCGATGGAAACGGTTAGCCCCAGATCGGCCTCGATCCGCCTCGCGAGCCCGGCCAGCAAGACGGCCGGCGGAGCATGATGGAGCTTTTCTGTGCCCGTCAGGTCCAGAAATGCCTCGTCGAGCGACAGCGGCTCCACCGCCGGCGTGAGATCTTCCATCAATGCCCGGATCTCGCGGGAGACCGCGGCGTAGACCTCCATGCGGCCCCGTACGATCGTCGCCTCGGGGCAGAGCTTCAGGGCCTTGAACATCGGCATCGCAGAGCGCACGCCCTTGATCCGCGCGATGTAGCAGGCCGTCGTCACAACGCCGCGCCGGCCGCCGCCCACGATTACCGGCCTGTCCCGGAGGGAGGGGTCGTCGCGCTTCTCGACCGAGGCGTAGAAGGCGTCGCAATCCATGTGCGCGACCGAAAGACTGAAAAGCTCCGGGTGGCGCAGGACTCGGGGCCGCCCGCAGGACGGGCAGCGGGGGGTGTCATCGAAGGTCGCGAGACAGTCACGGCAGAGCGCGGGCATGGAATGAAGCCTATCGCAATCCTCGCAGCGGCGCCGCATGAATGCGAACGAAGCGAGGCACGCTTCTCAATTTCGCCAAACTCTGCGGTTAAGGGCGAGCAAAATCAACGTGGAAAGCGCATATGAACGGCGAATTCGAGGCTCTTCTGGGCGGCAACATCGTCCTGATCCTGCTGGCGGTGTTTCTCATTCTCTGCGTATTCCTGGGGGTGCGGATCGTTCCGCAATCCGAGCAGTACGTGGTCGAACGTTTCGGGCGGCTGAAGTCGGTCCTGGGGCCGGGCATCAATTTCATCGTGCCGTTTCTCGACCGGGTGGCCCACCGGATTTCCATTCTGGAACGGCAACTGCCCACCGCCAGCCAGGATGCAATCACGTCCGACAACGTGCTCGTGCAGGTCGACACATCGGTCTTCTACCGCATCACAGAGCCCGAGAAGACGGTCTACCGGATCCGCGATATCGACGGGGCGATCGCCACGACAGTGGCCGGGATCGTTCGCGCCGAAATCGGCAAGATGGAGCTCGACGAGGTGCAGTCGAACCGGTCGGCACTGATTGCCACGATCAAATCAAGCGTCGAGGATGCCGTCGACAACTGGGGGATCGAGGTCACCCGGGCCGAGCTTCTCGACGTGAATCTCGACCAGGCGACGCGGGACGCGATGCTTCAGCAGCTCAACGCCGAGCGCGAACGCCGCGCGGCGGTGACCCGTGCCGAGGGCCAGAAGCGCGCGGTGGAGCTTCAGGCCGACGGTGAACTCTATGCCGCGCGCCAGCAGGCCGAGGCGCGGCGGGTCGAGGCGGAGGCGGAAGCCTATGCCACCGGCGTCGTCGCGGAGGCGATCGCGAAGGGCGGGCTCGAGGCGGTGCAGTACAACGTCGCCCTGAAGCAGGTCGAGGCGCTGGGCGCCCTCGGGCAGGGGCAGGGCAACCAGACGGTTGTGGTTCCCTCCGATGCAGTGGAAGCTTTCGGCAACGCGTTCAGGATGCTGAAAGGGCGATGATGATGAGCTGGGACGTCTGGTGGATATGGGCAGCGGCAGCGCTTCTTCTTGGAATCGTTGAGGTTCTGGCGCCGGGCTTCTTCTTTCTCGGCTTCGCCGTCGGGGCCGGCGCGGTCGCGCTCCTGCTCCTGTTCGGGGGGCCGGCCACGGCCGTCATCACAACCTCGCTGCCTCTTCTCCTCGTCGTCTTCGCGGTGGTCTCGATCCTCGCCTGGCTTGTCCTGCGCCAGGTGGCGGGGGTGCGGAAGGGCCAGGTCAGGTCCATCGACCACGACATCAACGACTAGGTGTTGCCCGGCAGGGTGAACGGCTGCACGCGGTTCCCCGAGGCCCGAAAGGGCGTGTCTGCAACCTGTCGGCAAAACGTATGGCAGGCGTATGGCACGACGCGGCGCGGGGGCGTGCCAACCGGTGTTGCGCGCGCAGCTCCACGCATCGCGCGGCAGGCATGATCACGCGCCCCGCCGGGGCGGGACCGCCTCAGTCGTCGTCGCCCTGGAACATCGCGCGGATGTCGATGGTCTGCTCGCGCCCGATCCTGTCATGGGTGTCGTCGAGCCAGCGCGCCGCCGTGTCCCGCCCGAGGTCGCGCAGCTTCTCGAGAAAGGCCCACTCGGCGTTCATCTTCGAAGCCGCACCGAAGGGGATGAGCGCCTCCTGGTTCTCGATCATGTGGAGACGCTGGTGGCGGTAATCCGTCGCGCCGAGCCGGCCTTCCTCGATGAGCCGGGCGACGAAGTCGATCGACCGGAGTTCCTTCAGGAGGCTCGCGTTGAAGGCGATCTCGTTCATCCGGTTCTGGATGTCGTGGGCGTTCATCGGCGTGCCCTTGCGGACCACCGGGTTGATCTGGACGATGACGATGTCCGAGCAGTCGTTGCTGCGGTGCAAGGGGAAGAGCGAGGGGTTGCCCATGTAGCCGCCGTCCCAGTAGGGCACCCCGTCGATCTCGACGGCCTGGTAGAGAAACGGCAGGCAGGCCGAGGCCATGACCATTTCCGCCGTCAGCTCCGCGCGATCGAAGACCTTTACCCGCCCGGTCTCGACATTGGTGGCCGAGATGAAAAGGTCGAAGGCGTCGCAGGCGCGGACCTTCTCGAAGTCGATGCTGTCTTCGAGAAGCTCGAGCAGCGGATTGAGGTTCAGAGGGTTCAGAAGGTAGGGCGAGAAGGTGCGGCTGAGCGCGTCTGCGGCGTGGTAGCCCGGCGAGGCCGCGAGGCTCCAGCTGCCGAGGATCATGTCGACGGGCGACCGGCGCACCGGGCTGAGACGGGCGGAATCGCTCATCGACTTCCAGAAGCGCGCCATCGCCGCGCGGGCGCCTTCGGGCCCGTTCTCGACCCAGCCGGCCGCCAGCGCGACCGCGTTCATCGCCCCCGCCGAGGTGCCGGAGATGCCGGCGATCTTCAGCCGGTCGTCTTCGAGGAGACGGTCGAGCACGCCCCAGGTGAAGGCGCCGTGGGCGCCGCCGCCCTGAAGGGCGAGATTGACGGGTTTCGCTGTGCGGCGGGCCATTCTGCATTGTTGCGCTGCGGTGCGGCGAAGGCAAGGGGTGCTGTCGCGGACGTAGGCCCCGGACCTCTTGCAAGACCGGCGCTTGTGTCGCTTGAGGCCCCGGATCAGGTCCGGGGCGGGGTCCGGTCACGGGCGTGGTGTCAGGGCAGGGTGGCGAGGATGGCCTCGGCGGCGGCCCGGGGGGCGGCGGCGCGGTGAACGGGGCGGCCGACGACGATGTGATCGGCGCCGGCGGCGATGGCTTCGGCCGGGGTCATCACCCGTTTCTGGTCGCCATGGTCGGAGCCTTCGGGGCGTACGCCGGGGGTGACGATGAGCTTGCCGGCCGATTGCGGCAGCGTGCGGATCGCAGCCGCCTCGTGGGGGCTCGCGATGACGCCGTCGGCGCCGGCGGCGAGTGCCCGTTCGGCTCGGGCGAGGGCGATTTCCTCGACCGAGCCGTCGCGAATGAGGTTCTCGTCGAGATCGGCGCGGTCGAGCGAGGTCAGCACGGTGACGGCGAGGATCTTCATGTCGGCCCCTGCGCCTTCCTTCGCGGCGCGGACGACGTGGGGGTCGCCCTGCACGGTGAGAAAGTCGATGTCGAAGGCGGAAAGCCCCCTCGTGGCCGCCTCGATGGTGGCGGGGATGTCGAAGAGCTTCATGTCGAGAAAGATGCGCTTGCCGTGGTCGGACTTCAGCTCGTTGGCGAGCGCGAGCCCGCCCGTGGTGAGCATGCCAAGGCCGATCTTGTAGAAGTGAACGCTGTCGCCGATCCTCGCGGCGAGGTCGAGCCCGTCGAGCGCGTTCGGCACGTCGAGGGCGACGATGAGGCGGTCGTCCATGAGGTGCGGTTTGGACCGGGGTTGCGGGGGCGTCAAGGCGCGGTGGTCAAACGGCGCTTGCCACGGGGCCCGGGGCGCCGTTAACTCGGATCGTGCCATCCCGGTGCATTCCACATGGGGAAAATCAGATGCGATCGCAGATATTTGCGACGGCTTTCGCGGTGCTGGTGGCGGGCTCGCCAGCCATGGCGGAGAGTTTCGATGTCTCCGTGACGGCTGTCGGTGTGAGCGAGGACGAGTTTCACGGGCTCATCGACGGGTCGATGGTGATCGACACGCGCACGCTCTACGAGCCCTACGATGCGCCCGGATCGCCGCTTTCGGGCATGACGTCGCTGTGTTTCGGCAATGTCGTCGTTCTCGACGGCATGCCCGGAGGTGGCGGCAACTGTATCCTGACCGGCGCCGGTGGCGATACCATATTGCAGCAATTCGCGGTGACCGACATCGCTCTCGGAACCGCTGCCGGCACATGGGTGCTGCTGAGGGGGACAGGAGCCTACGAGGGCGTCGCCGGCGAGGGAACATGGTCGTCGGAAACCGTGGCGCGCACGGGCGCGACGACGAACCTCATCGAAGGTCGCGTGAGCCTGCCCTGAGCGTGGTGGCGGAGAGCTGCGACGCCGTCACTTGCACCGGCCGCGCCCCCCTCCCATATCTCATCCGAGGCCCATGAGGAGCGTGCCGCTGAAGCGGGTGTTCCAAGCCACGGGCGCTTGAAAAAAGGAGAGACCGATGGACTTGGAGAAGTTCACCGAGCGGTCGCGCGGCTTTCTGCAGGCCGCCCAGACGATCGCCATGCGCGAGGGGCATCAGGCCCTCAACCCCGAACACCTTCTGAAAGCGTTGATGGATGACGACCAGGGAATGGCCGCCAACCTGATCCGGGCCGCCGGCGGCTCGCCCGAGCGCGTTGCCGAGGCGGTGGATGCAGCCCTCGCGAAGCTGCCGAAGGTGTCGGGCGACGCGGGCCAGGTTTATGTCGACCGGCAGACCGCGAAGGTTCTCGACGAGGCCGAGAAGATCGCCAAGAAGGCCGGCGACAGCTTCGTGCCGGTCGAACGGATGCTGACGGCCCTCGCCGTGGTGCGCTCGAAGGCGAAGGACGCCCTCGAGGCCGGCGCGGTGAGCGCGCAGACGCTGAACTCGGCGATCAACGACGTGCGGAAGGGCCGGACGGCGGATACCGCGTCGGCCGAAGAGGGCTACGACGCGCTGAAGAAATATGCTCGCGACCTCACCGAGGCGGCGCGGGAAGGCAAGATCGACCCGATCATCGGGCGCGACGACGAGATTCGCCGTGCCATGCAGGTGCTGTCGCGGCGGACCAAGAACAATCCGGTCCTGATCGGCGACCCGGGCGTCGGCAAGACGGCGATCGCCGAGGGACTCGCGATGCGGATCGTCGACGGCGACGTGCCCGAAAGCCTGCGCAACAAGAAGCTGATGTCGCTCGACATGGGCGCGCTGATCGCCGGTGCGAAGTACCGCGGCGAGTTCGAGGAACGGCTGAAGGCGGTGCTGAGCGAAGTCACCGCGGCGGCCGGCGAGATCATCCTCTTCATCGACGAGATGCACACGCTCGTGGGCGGCGGGAAGGCCGAGGGCGCGATGGATGCCGCGAACCTCCTGAAGCCGGCGCTGGCGCGGGGCGAGTTGCATTGCGTGGGTGCCACGACGCTCGACGAATACCGCAAGCATGTCGAGAAGGACGCGGCCCTTGCCCGCCGCTTCCAGCCGCTGACGGTGCCGGAGCCGACGGTGGAGGACACGGTGTCGATCCTGCGGGGCATCAAGGAGAAGTACGAGGTGCACCACGGGGTGGACATCTCTGACGCCGCGCTCGT
>CAZPPH010000005.1:0-6492 GCA_964588375.1 uncultured Rhodobacterales bacterium
GCTTCGTGCCCACCAACTCCTGAGCCCGTCTCGCGCTCAGGGCAGGGGCAGGTCGCTTACTCGCTTCGGAACGTGATAGCCCTTCTGCACGGCGGAGCGCTCGGCGATCCGGACGTACCAGTCGCGCACCGCCGGAAAATCGCCGAGGTCTATCTCCTGCCACTCGAAGCGCGAGATCCAGGGCCATGACGCCATGTCGGCGATGGAATATTCGCCCCGGCCGGTCCCCGCGATGTAATCGCGGCCCGTGAGCTGCCTGTCGAGCACACCGTAGAGCCGGCGTGTCTCCCCCCAATAGCGCTCCTCGGCATAGGGCGCCTTGCCCTTGTTGTATTTCAAGAAATGATGGGTCTGGCCGAGCATCGGTCCGAGCCCGCCCATCTGCCACATCAGCCATTCGATCGTGCGCCAGCGTGCCTCGCCCGCCGGCAGGAAGCGCCCGGTCTTTTCCGCGAGATAGAGCATGATCGCGCCGCTCTCCATCAACGAGAGCCCGGCCTCCCGATCGACGATCGCCGGGATCCGGTTGTTGGGCGAGATCTTCAGGAAATCGGGGTCGTGCTGGGCGCCGGCCGTGATGTCGATGGGGTGGACCTCGTAATCGAGGCCGAGTTCCTCCAGCAGGATCGACACCTTGCGCCCGTTCGGGGTGGTCCAGGTGTAAAGGTCTATCATGCCGCTCTCCCTCCGGGGTCTTGGATTTCTCGTCATGCCAGCATGTCTCGCGGCGAATGGAAAGGCAGGCCGGGCCGCGCGCAAAGGCGGGGCAGGGGCTCTTCTCCGGGCCGCCTAGTCCGCCCGGTTCCGCCCGTGATAGGCCCTGTACCACTCCACGAAACGGGGTATCCCCTCCGACAGCGGGGTCGAGGGCTTGTAGCCCGTCAGCCGCTCGAGAAGGCCCGCGTCCGCCCAGGTCGCCAGAACGTCGCCCTGCTGCATCGGCAGGAACTCCTTTTTCGCCTCTTGCCCGAGAGCACTTTCGATCTCGCCGATGAACTCCATCAGCGTATCGGGGGCGGACTTGCCGATGTTGACCAGCCGGTAGGGCGCCACGGGGCTCAGGCTGTCACCCTCCGCCACCGCCCCGTCCCGGGGTCGTTCCGGCACCGTGTCGAACAGCCTGACGATTGCCTCGACGAGGTCGTCGACGAACACGAAATCCCGCCGCATCTCGCCGTGGTTGAAAACCCTGATCGGCCGGCCTTCGAGGATCGCCTGCGCGAAGAGGTAATAGGCCATGTCCGGCCGCCCCCATGGCCCGTAGACCGTGAAGAACCGGAACATCGTGATGGGAATGTCGAAGATGTGGCTGTGCGAATGGGCGAGAATCTCGGTCGCCCGCTTCGTCGCGGCATAGGGCGAAAGAGGCCAGTCCGCCCGCATCGTCTCGGCGTAGGGCATCTCCCGGTTCGCGCCGTAGGCCGAGGAGGTCGAGGCGAGGAGCGCGTGGCGCACCGGCGTCTCCCGGAGCGCTTCGAGAAGCTCGAATGTGCCGAGAATATTCGCCTCGACGTAGCGGCGCGGGTCCTCGATCGAGGGCCGCACGCCAGCCTCGGCGGCGAGGTGCACGACGATCTCGGGTTCGTGCCCGGCGATGGCCGCCTTCAGCAATCCGGGCGCCTCGATGCGTCCGCCGAGATGGATGTAGCCGGGGTCGTCCTCGAGCCGTGCGCGACGGGCGGACTTCAGTGCCGGATCGTAGGTTTCGGTCTCGCAATCGACGCCCACGACCCGCCAGCCCTCCGCCATCAGCCTGCGGGCGAGGTTGAACCCGATGAACCCGGCGCTGCCAGTTACGAGGGCTGTTGGCATTGGGCGATCCCGCATCCTGTTCAGGGGGTTATAGGCGCTGCGGAGGCGCCACGAAAGCACGGAGCGCGCCCGATTGGTGACAGCGAGGCGACAGCGGGTGTTCGGGCATCCCGCCGCTCTTGACGCCGCGCGCCCGATTGTGTCTGCCGCATGTGCGAAGGGCGTTCGAAGGGGTCGGGCCATGAAGATCGCGATGATCGGCACGGGGTATGTCGGGCTCGTGTCCGGGGTCTGTTTTTCGGACTTCGGCCATCATGTCGTCTGCGTCGACAAGGACGCGGCCAAGATCGCGAGGCTCGAGGCGGGCGAAGTGCCGATCTACGAGCCCGGTCTCGACGAGCTGATCTCCCGCAATGTCGGGGCCGAACGGCTCTCGTTCACCACGAGCCTCGCCGAAGCCATCGCCGAGGCCGACGCCGTCTTCATCGCCGTGGGCACGCCCTCAAGACGCGGCAACGGCCATGCCGACCTCACTTACGTCTACGCCGCCGCCGAGGAGATCGCGGCGGGGCTCGACGGCTACACCGTCGTCGTCACCAAATCGACCGTGCCCGTGGGCACCAACGCCCGGGTCGAGGAGATCATCCGCGCCGCCCGGCCCGATGCCGAATTCGACGTCGCCTCGAACCCCGAGTTCCTCCGCGAAGGCGCGGCGATCGAGGATTTCATGCGCCCCGACCGCGTTGTCGTCGGCGCGAGGAGCGAGCGGGCCCACACGGTTCTCGAAGACGTCTACCGCCCGCTTTTCCTGCGCGATTTTCCCATCGTGAAGACCGATCTCGAAAGTGCGGAGATGATCAAGTACGCCGCCAACGCGTTCCTCGCGACGAAGATCACCTTCATCAACGAGATCGCCGCCCTCTGCGAGCAGGTCGGCGCCGATGTGAAGGAGGTCTCCAAGGGCATCGGTTACGACAAGCGCATCGGCAACAAGTTCCTCCACGCCGGGCCCGGCTATGGCGGCTCCTGCTTTCCCAAGGACACCTCGGCGCTCGCCCGCATCGGTCAGGAGCACGGAGTTCCCATGCGGATCACGGAATCGGTCATGGCTGTGAATGACGCCACCAAGCGGCGGATGATCGACAAGGTGATCGACCTCTGCGAGGGCTCGGTCAACGGCAAGACCATCGCGGTGCTCGGCGTCACCTTCAAGCCCAACACCGACGACATGCGCGACGCGCCGAGCCTCACGATCGTGCCGGCACTCGTGGGCGGTGGAGCGAAGGTCCGCGTGGTCGATCCGCAAGGTCGCCGCGAGGGCGAGGCGCTGCTGCCGGGCGTGGTCTGGTTCGACGACCCCTACGGCGCGGCGAAAGAGGCCGACGCGGTGGTGATTCTCACCGAATGGAACGAGTTTCGCGCACTGGACCTTGTCCGGCTCCGCCAGGGCATGACGTCGCCGCTCATGGCCGACCTCAGAAACATCTATTCTCCCGAAGACGCGCACGCTGCCGGCTTCGCCTACGTCTCGATAGGCCGGTAAACGCGGCGGCTGTCAGTTGGTGTAGCCGTATTCCTCGTTCCCGCGCGGTCCGGCGTCGAACCGGCATTCGTTCAGCACGACACCCAGCACGTTCGTCTGCTCGGCGATTTCGCGTTCGCAAATATCGATCTGCTGGGAGGTCGTGACCTCCGCCTGCGCCATCAGGATCGCGCAGTCGACATTGCGCAGGAACGCCCGCGCGTCGTCGGCCGCCAGAAGCGGCGGCAGATCGAAGATCATGACGTCCGGCGCGTATTCCTTCTCGACCTCGTCGATGAGTTCCGCCGCACGTTCGCCGGCGAGAAGCTGCGTCGGGTCCACCTGGTGGTGGAGCGCCATCGAGACCGCAAGGTTCGGGCCGACCCGCACCGCCTGTTCGCCGTAGGATATCTCTCCACTGAGGAATTCCGAGATATCGCGTCGCGGATCGGAGCCCATCAGGTGCGCGACGGCCGGCCGCCGCAGGTCGAGGTCGAAGAGCGACGTGCGCAAATCGCCTTGCCGGGCGATGGAGAGCGCGAGATTGCAGGCCGTCGTCGACTTGCCGCAATTGCCGGTGGGAGACGTGATCGCCACCCGCCGCCACCCGTTCTTGCGCAGTTCGATGAGGAGCTTCGTGCGCAGCACGTCGTAATGGGACGCGTGTGGCCCCGGCGCTTGTGCCACGAGGCGGCGGGCGTCGCCCGGGGTGTTCGGCAGGGTGATTTCCGGCAACGCCGTCCATCGCTCCATCAGACCGTCGGGCAGCAGCCTCGGACCGGGGCGATTGCGCGGCGCGGGATCGCCATTGCCGCCGCCGGTCGGCGTCTTCGGCGCCTGGCGGCCATCCCTTCCGCCTTCTCGCCTCTGACGGGCCTGTTCGATTGCGACTTGCAGCTTTTCCATGACTCTAGACTCCGAAAACTCACACGCTGGCCGTCGTCAGACGGCGAGGCTCTTTATGAACTCTTTTGCGCTCTCTGCGAGTTCCGGCAGAGGCATGACGTACTGATGCACCGCGTAGATAACCGCCGGTGCCACGATGAAGAACAGCAGAAGCACGCTCACCTGCAACGTGCGGCGGGTGACCTCCTGCCGGCGCGTCCTGATATAGGGAATCGTCGCGATCGGCGTGATACCGACCCGCGAGACCAGTTCCGCCGGACGCCGGATGCTGCTGTTGAGGATCTCGAGCAGCGCGAACAGGCCCGCCGCCGCGCCGACGCCTGCAAGACCGCCGGCGGCCACGATGAGTTTCCTGTTCGGGCTCGTTGGCCATTCGGGCGGCGTCGCGTTCTCTACTACCGTGATCCGTTGCCCTTGCGCCGTCAGCTCGATCTGTTGACCGGTTCTGGCCCGTGCGAGCCGCGAGACCGCGCCGTCGTACTGCTGCTGGACGTTCTGATAGACCCTTTGAAGCGATTCGAGCGCGATCGCGGTCTGCGGCGTCTTCTGGATCATCGAGCGAAGGTTCTCGAGCTCGTTCTCCACGCCGGTGATCTGCCCGTTCAGCGAACTGGCGCGGGCATCGATTTCGGCCAGCGTCACTTCGTACACCGATGGCCCCCGACTACTCGAAGCCCCGTCATCCCCCTGTCCGTTCACCACTTTCCGAAGTTGCTCGATCCTCGTTCTGAGGACCGTAACCCGGGGATTGCTCTCGGAATAAAGCGCCAGCGCGGAACTGAGCTCGGATTCGAGGTCGCGGAGCTGGCGCTGTTCGGGAGTGAGATCCGCTTCGGGGGTCCGGAGGCTTCCGGTCTCCTGAAAAACGGCTGTCACGCGCTCGCGCTGTTCCTCGAGGGATGTGAGTTCGCGATTGAGGCTCAGAAGCCGCTCCTCCAGCGCCGCCTCGCGGCTCAGCCGGTAATTCAGCGATTCCGGAAGCGTCGTCGAGTTCTCGGCCTTGAAGGTGGAGATCCGGCCCGACTGCACGGCAAGCTCTTCGGAGAGACGCTCGACCTCCTGCTCGAAGAACTCCAGAGTGTTGCCGGCGCGCCGCGTCCGCATCCGGACATTCTCGTCGAGCATGCGCGTGACATATTCATTCACGACCGCGGCTGCGATCTGCGGGTCTCCGGCGGAAAAGCTGATGTCCACGAAACTCGCCTGATCGCGGCGGACCTGTGTGTTGACCGTCGTTGCAGAATTCATCACCGCCACCACCTCGTCCGGCGACAGTTCCGCACGGGTTTCGGGGAACACGTCGAACTTGTTCGCGATTTCGAGGAGGTTGGCCCGTGACAACACCCGCTCCTGAATGATCTGGAGCTCTTCGGCGGCTCCCGTGTTCACGGTCGACGCCGCCAGCTCGTCGGGAATCTGCGGTGGCTCCACGAGAAGCCGGGCGGAAGCCTCGAAGCGGTTCGGCTGGTTGATCGCATAGGCCACCGAAACGATGCCGAACAGCGCCACGAGCCCGATAAGCATCGGCAGCCGGCGCAATGCAAGACGCCAGTAAAATTGAACAAGTTCACTCATTCTGCAGCCTCACTGGTGACATTCATCGCGGAAACGAAGATCCCGTCGTCGATCACCTCATCGATGATTCCGACGGTCACGATCGGGCTCTTCTCCGCGGCAGCGTAGACCAGCCCGAGATCGCACAACTTGTTCACGAGGCGCGGAACCCCGCCCGAGCAATCGGCGATCTTCTCGATCGCCTCCTCGCTGAATTCGGTTCCCCTGCCGCCGACATGGGCCAGCCGGTGCTTGACATATCCCGCCACTGTCGCCCGGTCCATCGCCGGAATGTGGTAGGTCGCGCTGATACGCTGGGCGAACTGGCGCAGCTCCGGGCGCATCACCAGCTGCCGCAATTCGGGCTGACCGACGAGGATGAGCTGTAGCAGATCGTCCTTGTTGGCGTTGATGTTCGTGAGCATGCGAAGCTCCTCGAGGCCCTCGATCGAGAGATTCTGCGCCTCGTCGATCACCAGGACCACGCGGCGGCCGTGGGAGTATTCCTCGACGACGAAATCCTGAAGCCGCTGGAACAGCGTGACGTAGCTCACCGAGTAATCCGCTTCCACGGCGAGGGCGTTGAGCACCCATTGAAGGAGTTCGCCGCGATTGCCCTGCGCGTTCGAGATCAGTCCTATCGTGACGTGGTCCTGCACATCGGCCAGCAGCTTCTGCACCAGGGTCGTCTTGCCCGCGCCGACCTCGCCGGTGATCAGGGTGATCGGGGCATGGGTGAGCATGCCGTATTCGAGGAC
>CAZPPH010000005.1:6592-49687 GCA_964588375.1 uncultured Rhodobacterales bacterium
CCTCGCCGGTGATCAGGGTGATCGGGGCATGGGTGAGCATGCCGTATTCGAGGACGGAAAACGCGCGCCGGTGCGGTTTCGACCAGAACAGGAAGTCGGGGTCGGGAAGCAGTGTGAACGGCCGCTCCGAAAGCCCGAAGAAATCGAGATAGAGTTCATCACTCGCCATGGCAGAACCTGGTATCTCCTCGGTACACACGGCCAACGGTCACAGACATGTTGTCTTCGATTCGTCTTGCAAGGCAAGCAAACCCGAAGCCCTTGCCTAAGTTGTAACTGCGCCGCAGTCTAGCTGAACCGGTCTTGCAGAGGAACGCGTTGCGGCGATGAAAACTATACCGCAGTTTCCTCCCGATTGTGAATGCCGTTTACGGGCCGGCGCCACGCGGCTTGGCACGGGTGCCGTCTGATCCTAAGGTCCCGGCGGCACTGTATCGTAGGCAAGTTTGATGGTTTTTCTCAGAGCAGTATTCGCGGTTCTCGCGTTCGCCTCTCTCGCAGGCTGCGAATCGGACGAGGAGCGGGCTGCGCGGCACTTCGAGAGCGGAGTCGCGCTCTTCGAGGCGGGGGACGTGGACCGGGCCGTCGTCGAGTTCCGCAATGTCCTGAAGCTTGATGCCAACCACAAGGACGCCCGCGTCCTGTTCGCGCGGATCTCGATGGATCGCGAGAATACCCGCGACGCATACCGGAACTACCTTCGCGTGGTCGAGCAGCACCCCGAGGTGCTCGAAGGCCGCATCGCGCTCGCGGAAATCGCCGCGTTCTCGCAAAGCTGGGACGAGGCGGAGCGTCACGGGCGCGCTGCGCTCGAACTCGCCCCCGACGACGTCGACGTGCAGGTCATCAACGCGGTTCTCGACTACAGGCAGGCCCTGATCGACCGTGACGATGCGGCCCGGACCGGGGTTCTCTCCCGCGCCGAGGCGCTCGTCGTCGAGCGTCCCGACAGTGTCATCCTGCGCAACATCCTCGTCGACGGGCGCAACTGGCAAGGCGATCTCGCCGGCGCGCTGGAGCAGGTCGACGCGGCAATCGCCCTCGAGCCCGAGCACAAGCCGCTGTTCTTCTCGAAACTGTCCATCCTCGGCACCAGGGGCGACGAAGCGGCCATCGAGGCTCACCTGCGCGACATGGTGACCCGGTTTCCCGACGATGAGGACATCAAGTCGACCCTCATCCGGTACCTTCTCCAGACCGGGGACATGGAGAAGGCCGAAGCGTTCTTCCGCGAGGTCGCCGACCCGAATGGTCCCGAGCTCGGCCCCTACGCCGCCTTCATCCGGTTTCTTGCCGAAACCCGTGGCGAGGCGGCCGCCATCGCCGAGCTCGACGCGACGGCGGAGGGCTCGGCCCATCCATTCGCACTGCGGGCCATGCGGGCGGGAATGAAATTCGACATCGGCGAACGCGACACTGCGATTCGCGAGATGGAAGAGGTTCTCGCAGAGGGGCCGCCGGCGGAGATTTCCGGCAACCTCCGTGTTGCGCTGGCGCAGATGCTGGCCGCCACCGGGAACGAGGTGGGTGCCCGGCAGCGCGTCGAGCAAGTCCTCGAAGCCGATCCCGGCAATGTCGGGGCGCTCAAGATGCAGGCCGGGTGGCTCATCGAGGACGACGATATCGACGAAGCCGTCACGGTGCTGCGCCAGGCCGTCGAACGCGACTCCGGAGATGTCGAGGCCATGACGCTCCTTTCCCGGGCTTACAACCGCGCGGGCAGCCACGAACTGGCGCGCGATATGCTGGCGCTTGCGGTCTCGACCTCCGACAACGCACCGGGGCCCACGCTTCGTTACGCCAGCGCCCTGATCGACGACGACCGGTTGCGTCCTGCTGAAAGAATCCTCGTCGACGCCTTGCGCAACGCCCCCGAGAATGTCGCCCTTCTCGGGACGCTCGGCCGCGTCTACCTCCTCGAACAGGACATCGCGCGCGGACGCGGGGTCGTGACGAGGCTCGAGACGATCGGCACGGACGAGGCCCGGGACACGGCGTCTCGCCTCGATCTGTCGTTGCTCGCGGCGCAGGAACGCACCGACGAGTTGCTCGCAACCCTCGAAAACATGGCGGAGGACAGCGACGCCGGCGCCCGGGCGCGGGCCCTCCTGATCCGGGCGCGTCTCGCCGACGGCGACCTCGACGGTGCGCTGAAGGTGGCGAGGCAGGCGCATGAGGCGGCGCCGGAGGACACGGATGCGCATGTCACCCTTGCCGCGACCCTTGCCGCCACGGGCGATTACGAGGGGGCGGTCGCGCAGTACCGCGCGATGATCGCGACGGGGCGCGCAGATGCGCGGGCCCACCGGCTGCTGACGGCGGCGCTTCTGCGCACGGGCGATGCCCCGGCTGCCAGATCGGCGCTCGCGGCCGGTCTCGACGCTTTTCCAAGTGACCCCGACCTGCTCTGGATGAACGCCTCGCTGCTGGAACAGGACGGCGATATCGACGGTGCCATCGCGGTCTACGAGACCCTCTACGAGATCAACTCGGGCTCCCCCGTCGTCGCCAACAACCTCGCGAGCCTTCTGGCGACCTGGCGGGGCGACGACGCAGAGAGCGTCGAGCGCGCCTTCGCCATCGCGCGTCGCCTGCGCGGGACGGATGTGCCCGCGTTTCAGGATACTTACGGCTGGATCCTCCACCTTCGCGGCGAGAGTGAGGCGGCGCTCGACTACCTCGTGCCCGCCGCGGAAGGCCTGCCCGCGGACCCGATCGTCCAATACCATCTGGGCATGGCGCTCATTGCGGCGGAACGCGAGCCGGAGGCGTCGCGACAGCTTCGCCGCGCGCTCGATATCGCGGGGCAGGATGATTCACGCCCGCAGTTCCGGACCGCCCGTGCCGAGCTGGAGCGCCTGCGGACCGATGGCGAATCGGAGACATTGAGAGAAAATTGAGGTAATGATTTCCAGACCGTACAAGGCATCGTGTGCCCGGATGCCACAAATGGCCCCGGGAACCACGAAAAGAACCGAAATTTGGAGGGTCGGGCTGGACTCGGCTGTGTGCGACCGCAACAGTCAAACTGGGGGACGAAATTGGAGAATGGTTCCATGAAATCAATGGTTCTTGCCGTGTTGGCAATTTTCGCTGCTGCCGTGGCGCATGCTCAGGGGACGTTCACCGTCTCGCCGGGCGATACGCTGTCGATCGAGGTCCTGGAGGACCCGCAACTCAACCGTCAGGTGCTCGTTCTGCCGGACGGGTCGATCAACTTTCCTTTCGCAGGTTCCGTGCCGGTATCCGGGCGTACGGTCGCTCAGGTGGAATCGACGATTGAATCGGCGATTGCACCGAATTTCGCATCGACGCCGAACGTGTTCGTCACAGTGGACACGTTGCAGGCCCGCACCGAACTCGGACCCGCGACGATCGACGTCTATTTCCTCGGCGAGGTCAATGCGCCGGGGGCCCAGGCCGTTCCGCGCGGGACGACCTTTCTTCAGGCGCTCGCCCTCGGCGGCGGGCTGACGCCGTTTGCTGCCGACAAGCGGGTTCAATTGCGCCGTATCGACACGAGGAACGGCACGTCGCAGTTGGTCAAGATCAACTATCGTGCTCTGACGCGGGGTGCGGGCATATCGCGCGACATCGTCTTGTCCGATGGCGACGTGATCCTCGTTCCGTCCAGGGGCCTGTTTGAGTGAGCCGGGTGTGAGCAGAAACAAATCACGGCCGGAACGGTCGAAAAACATGCGAAGCGGCGCGCTCTTCAGCGCGGTCGGACTTCTCGCGGTTGTCCCCTTCGGCGACGCCACAGCACAGGACGCGGACCCCACCGACGGTGGGGTCCTGTTCGAAATGACCGCAAGTCAGAGCATCTTCGCCTCTGACAATTACGACCTCGTCGATCCGGCGGTCGGCGAGGTGCGGTCGATCACCTCGCTTGTCGGGGGGCTTTCCAGCATCACCCGCTCGAACTCCTTCATCCTCGGATTTCAGGCGGGAGTCGAGGTTGGCGACGACGGGTTCGAGCTTGGCGATACCGGGGTCGATCTGTCTTACACCATGATGGGCGCCAACTCCGAAATCGAGCTTTTCGCCGACTACCTCTCGACAATCGTGACCAGCGAATTCGTCGAGGATGTAGGTGGGGTCGGGACGGGCGAGGTGTTCGTCGCCGATGGCACCCGCGTGAGTTTCGGCTATGGCGCCCGTGTCCTCTACGGAGCGGACGGGCCCGTGACCTTCGCCCTCCGGGGCGCGCGCCGGGAAATCCAGTTCGATTCGACCGACCCGGATGCCACCGACTCGCGGCGGTTCACGCTCAACGGGTCGCTCTCCGCCGCCGTCGATCCCGCAACCCGGGTTCGGGTCACCGCCAGCTACGGCGAAACCGACGAGGACGATGCCGAAGAGACGTTCGAGGAGAATACGCGGGTCGGTCTCGGGATCACCCGTGACCTCGGCAACGCGACCACGGTCTCGGCGGATGTGAATTGGCAGGAGGTGCGCCAAACCAGCACGCTGGGCACGGATGTCACCAACGGAATCGGTGGCCGTCTCGCCTTCGCCCGCGACCTGCCCAACGGCTCGTTCGGGGGCTCTGCTGAGCGTGAGATCACGGTGGACGGCACGATCGACGAGATCCGCTTCAACCGCCAGATCGAGTTTCCCGCGAGCGCCCTCGGCCTCGAAGCGGGCATCGCGGTGACCGGGGGCGACACGGTTTCGCCGCTTCTCGGCATCACCTACCGGCGTCTCGCCCCCGACGGCGCCCTGACCCTGTCCGTGACGCAGGGCGCCCGGCTCGACGGTGACAGCGAGACGGTGCTCAACACTGTCGGCACCGCGGCCTATACGCAGGACATCAACGCGCTGTCATCCTACCGGGCCGCGGTCTCGGTCACCAACCAGAGCGCGATCGAGGGCGACGACACGACCCGTCGGATCGAAGGGTCGCTGGTCTACAATCGGGACCTGACCGACCGCGTGAGCCTGTCGACGGGTTACGAGCACGCCCGGATATTCGAGACGGGCGATGACGAGCGTGTCTCGAACACCGTTTTCGTGACGATCTCGCGGGTCTTCTCCGCCCGGCCCTAACCGCCGTCGGTGAGGCGGCGCAGATACCGGCCGTAATTCGACTTCCCGAACCTCTCGGCGGCGCGCAGCAGCGCGTCGCCGTCTATCCAGCCCCGCGAATGGGCGATCTCTTCGGGAGAGCCGATCTGCTGGCCCTGCCGCTCCTCGATCGTGCGGACGAAATTTCCGGCATCGAGCAGCGAGGCATGGGTGCCGGTGTCGAGCCAGGCATAGCCGCGCCCCATCTTCTCCACCGTCAGCGACCCGTCGGAAAGGTAGGTCTCGAGGAGCGAGGTGATCTCCAGTTCGCCCCTTGCGGATGGCTCGACGGTCTTCGCCCGCTCCGGGGCGGTCCCGTCGAGAAAATAAAGCCCGGTCACCGCGTAATCCGACGGCGGAACCGCGGGCTTTTCGACGATGCTCTTCACCGTCTCGCCCTCGAAGGCGACCACGCCGTAGCGTTCGGGGTCTGCGACCCGGTAGCCGAAGACCGTGCCGCCACCGCTCCGCCCGTCGGCCTTCGCGAGGACCTCCGGCAGCCCGTGGCCGAAGAACACGTTGTCGCCCAGCACCATCGCCGAGGGCGCGCCCGCGAGGAAGTCCTCGGCGAGAAGGTAGGCCTGCGCCAGCCCGTCGGGCGACGGCTGGACGATCCATTCGAACGAAAGCCCCCAGTCCGACCCGTCGCCCATCAGCTTCTGGAACTGCGCCTGGTCCTCGGGGGTGGTGATGACGGCGATCTCGCGGATACCGGCCAGCATCAGGACCGACATCGGGTAGTAGATCATCGGCTTGTCGTAGATCGGCATGAGCTGTTTCGACACGCCGATGGTGATCGGGTAGAGGCGGGTGCCGCTGCCACCGGCCAGGATGATGCCCTTGCGTTGCGTCATGTCACGTCGAGCTCCTTCAAGACGTCGTCGAGCCCTGCCCGCCAGTCCGGGCGCTCGATGCCGTAAGCCTCTGTTAAGGTTGTGCAATCCAGCCGGCTGTTGGCGGGGCGTCTGGCGGGTGTGGGAAATTCCGGAGTCGAGATCGATTTCACCCGGGCTTTCAGCCCGCTACGCGAGAATATTTCGCACGCGAAACCCGCCCAGGTTGTATCGGGCGCTCCGGAAAAATGGTGCGTCCCCCCGTCGGCGCCGTCCGCGAGCGCCCGCGCGAGCGCAACGCAGGCATCGGCGATGTCCGCCGCCGGGGTCGGTGCCCCGAACTGGTCCGCGACGACACCGACCTCTTCGCGTTCGGCCCCGACCCGCAGCATGGTCTTCACGAAATTGCCGCCATGAGCCGAGAATACCCAGGCCGTCCTCAGGATGACATGGGCGCCACCGGCGGCGCGCACCGCCTCTTCGCCGGCGAGCTTCGAGCGCCCGTATGCCCCGAGCGGGTCCGTGGGGTCTTCCGGCCGCCAGGGCCGGTCGCCGGAGCCGTCGAAGACGTAATCGGTGGAGACATGGACGAGCGGTATCCCCCGTTCGGCTGCCACCTCCGCCAGCACGCCCGCCGAGGTGCCGTTCACGATTGTCGCCAGGGCCTCCTCCGTCTCGGCCCGGTCGACGGCCGTGTAGGCCACGGCATTGACGATGGCATCGGCCGAAAGCGATGCCGCGGCCGCACGCACCGCCCCGGGGTCGGCGAAATCCGCCGCTTCCCGGCCGAGGGCGGTCACCGCGACCCCCTCTGGCGCCCGGCGGCGAAGCTCGGTGGCGAGCTGACCATTGGTTCCGAAGACCGCGAGCTTCACGCGCCCGTCCCTCGCCGTTCCATCGCGACCTCGCGCAGGGGCTGCCACCAGCTCTCGTTGTCGAGATACCAGTCGACCGTCCGCGCGAGGCCCTCCTCGAGCGTCACGCTCGGCCGCCAGCCGAGTTCGGCGCGAATGCGCGCGGGGTCGATCGCGTATCGCTGGTCGTGCCCGGGCCGGTCCTCGACGAAGCGGATGAGCCGGTCGTGCGGCGCCCCTTCGGGCCGCCGCGCGTCGAGAAGCGCGCAGATCATCCGCACGAGGTCGATGTTTCGCGCCTCGTTCTCGCCGCCGATATTGTAGCTGCGCCCGACGCGCCCTTTCTCCAGAACCCTCAGCAGCGCGTCCGCATGGTCCTCGACGAACAGCCAGTCGCGCACGTTCTCGCCCGCCCCGTAGACCGGGATCGGCCGGCCCTCGAGGGCCGAGAGGATGACCACGGGCACGAGCTTTTCGGGAAAATGGTAGGGTCCGTAATTGTTCGAGCAGTTGGTCAGCACCACCGGCAGCCCGTAGGTCTCGCCCCAGGCGCGGACCAGATGGTCGGAGGCCGCCTTCGAGGCCGAGTAGGGACTGCGCGGGTCGTAAGGCGTCTCTTCGGTGAACTTCCCCTCCGCGCCGAGCGAGCCGTAGACCTCGTCGGTCGAGATGTGGTGGAAGCGGAACGCGTCGGGCCGGCCCGCCCGGTCCCAGTACCGGCGGGCGGCTTCGAGCAGGTTCATCGTGCCTGTGACGTTCGTCTCGATGAAGGCCGCCGGCCCGTCGATCGACCGGTCGACATGGCTCTCGGCGGCGAGATGCATCACCGCGTCCGGCGAATGTGTCTCGAACACCCGTTCCAGCGCCGCCCGGTCGCGGATATCGGCATGTTCGAACGCGTAGGCCGGCGCGTCCGAGACCGGGGCCACGTTCGTCAGCGATCCCGCGTAGGTCAGGGCATCGAGGTTGACCACCGCGTGGCCGCGCGCCACCGCCAGCCGCACCACCGCCGAGCCGATGAAGCCCGCGCCACCTGTCACGAGGAGTTTCAAGTCCCGGTTCCTTCTGGTCACGGGGCGTGCTGCCCCGCCGCTGCCAACCTGCTATCCCAAGCCCGGTGCCGCGGGCAAGGCGGCGCGTGGACCGGTCCGCCGCGGACCGACAATCCCGGGAGAGCGGGGCCACTGTTCCCTTCGGTTCAGAACGGGTTGGCCCAGTCGGCGAAAACGGGCGCGGCGCGATCCTTGTCCGACAGCACCGGCGCGCCGTCGAGCTTCCAGTCGATCGCGAGCGTCGGGCTGTCGTAGCGCACCGCGCCGTCGGCCTCCGCGTTGTAGGGGGCGGAGCACTTGTAAAGGAGCTCGGCGCCGTCGGTGAGCGTCGAAAATCCGTGGAGGAACCCCTCGGGAATGTAGAGCTGCCGGCCGTTCTCCGCCGAAAGCTCGATGCCGAACCATTGCGCGTAGGTCTCGCTCCCGGGCCGGACGTCAACCGCCACGTCCCAGACAGCACCCCGCCCGCAGCGCACGAGCTTGGCCTGGGCATGGGGCGGAGCCTGGTAGTGCAGGCCGCGCAGGGTGCCCTTCGCCTCGGAAAGCGACTGGTTGTCCTGCACGAATGTCCAGTCGAACCCTCGCTGCGCCAGCGCCGCGGTGTTCCAGGTCTCGGCGAAAAAGCCCCGCGCGTCGCCGTGGCGCTTCGGCGTCACGATGACGAGGTTCTCGATCGGGGTCGGCGCGATATCCATGCAAGACCTTTCCGGCGGTTGTGGCGGTCTGATAGCCTGACCCGTCGCCGCTGAAAATCCCCCGAGATGCCGCTGTTGATTTGACAGCCCGGGGCTTCGGGGACAAGTCTCGGCCCGATTCCGGAGTAAACATGCCCCCGTCCACCCGCCTGTCCGGCCGTCTAAGTGGTCTCGTCGCGTTGCTCGCCTTGCTGGCGGCGGGCCCCTCCGTGGCGCAGAGCCAGGACCGTGGCGTTTTCGACATCTACCTCGGGCCCTTCAAGGTGGGCCTGTTCGCATTTTCCGGTGTCGAGGAACGGGGCCGCTACTCCACCGCCGGGCAGTTGCGCAGCATCGGCCTGATCGGCGCGATCGCCGATGTGCGCTACGACGCGAAGTCGCGCGGGCGGGTGCTCAATGGCCGCTACGTGCCCGAGAGCTACGAGGAGCGCGCCAATATCGGATCGCGGTCCACCGATCTGGTGATGTCCTACAAGAACGGGGTGCCCGGGCCGCCACTCTTCAATCCGCCGCGCGACAGCGACCGTCCCGCCCTCGACCCCCGCGCCCAGGGCGACGCGATCGACCTCATGACGATGTTCTACGCGCTGTTGCGGGACCAGCCGGAGGCGGAGGTCTGCGGGCAGGAATCCCACGTCTTCGACGGGGTCCGGCGCACCCGGGTGCGCCTGCAGGTCGAAAGCCGCGCGCCGGGACAGATCACCTGCGCCGCCCAATACCGCCGCATCGCCGGCTTTTCGGCGTGGGAGTTGCGGGAGCGTCCGGTCTTTCCGTTCCGCCTCGTCTATGTCCGCAACGATGACGGAACCTATTCGGCCGAGGAGGGTGTCCTCGAGACGGTCTACGGCATCATCCGCCTCGAGCGCCGTCCGGCGGGTTAGGCGGTCCGGGCGGCTGGTTCGAGGCCCGGAGGCGCGCCTTGAGGCGCCGCGCCGAGCCGTGCGAGGATTTCGCCGGCCAGCCGGTCCGCGGCGCCGGGCGGGCCCATCGCCTCGCGCACGGCCTCTGCCGCGCCGCCGGTGTCGTCGACGAGAGCGATCACCTCGCGACAGATCGCGTCATGGAGATCCCGCCCGATCAGTTCGGGAGTGATCGCGCGGCCGGTCCTGCGGCCCGGGATCGACAGGATGCGCTCTTTCTTGAGCACAAGACCCGCCGCGAAAGCCTTGATCTCGTTGCCGATGAGCGGAATGCGGGTGACGTGCCCGGCAAGCCCCGGAAGCGGCACGGCCTCCGCGCAGTGCCGGTAGGTCGGCACGATGGTGACCATGGGAATACCGGCCGCGCCGAGCTCGCCGGTATTCGTGCCGGGCAGGGTCAGCGCCACGGTGGCCCGTCCGAGAACCTCGCCGTTCGACACCGCCTCGATCCGGGTTCCCGCCGCGGTCTCGAACCACTCCGCGCCGCCTTCGGCGCGATGGGTCACCGCGCTCGCCTTCCAGTCGCGGTTCGCCTCCGGCGCGGGAAAGTCCCGGTACCAGGCATCGGCGATATAGTCGGACTTCGGCAGAACGAAGGAGATGTCGGGCCGCGCCGCAGCGATCCGGTCGGCGGCCTCGGCGAAATACGGCAGGAGAAACGCCGCCATGTAGTCGCGGCTGCCCGCGAAGATCGCCACGGTCTTCGGCTCGCGCGCCGCCCGCCCGCCGGTCCCGAGCTTTGCGAGGGCGGCGTCGACCATCATCTCGCCCATCGGTTCCGTGCGCCGCAATCCGATCTTTTCGGGCATCGGGTTGAGGCCGTTGTAGAACACCCGCTCGAAGCGTTTCAGGATCGGGGCGGGGTGCTCGACATAGGCGAAGGCCGGCGCGCCGAGACGGCGGGCGAGAAGGTGCGAGAGCAGGAGTTCGCCGCCGAGATGCAGAACGAGGGTGTCCGCACCCGGCTCGAAGCCCGGCGGGAAGCGCTTGCGGAAGATCAGCCCGAAACTCTCGGCGACCCCTGCAACGGCGTCGACGGTCTCGATCCGTTCGACCACGGCACGTTCGGCGCCGGAGGAGAAGACGCATGGCATCAGGCAGGCCAGCACGCGCGTCTCCGGGCTCGCCGCCTTGATCGCCCTCGAAAGCGGCGTCAGCCAGGCCGAGATCTCGCCCGGGCCGTTCACGGTGATGATGATCTGTTTCATGCCGCTCCGACTTCGCGCGTCGCGCGCCCCGTTTCAAGGCCGCTGGCGCCCGTCACATCCGCATCCTGTCGCGCAGATACTCGACGAACCTGCGAAAATCCTCCGTGCCGACGCCCCAGGCGCGGTTGACCGTGGGGGTCGGGTCACCGAGGAGCGCTTCGTTGATCCGCGTTGCCTTTTCGGCCCTGAAAAAGAACGGGTCGCCGAATTCCCGGCAGAAGCGGTGTTCGAGCCGGGACCAGATGCCGCCTTCGGCGGGTTCGGTGATGAAACCGTGCACCCGGGTGATCCCTTGCGCCTCCAGCCGGTCGATGAAATCGAGCACGAGTCTGCTGTAGAGCCTGTGCCCCCGTCCCGCCTCGGTCACGTTGAAATGGTAATGCGCGGGAAACCGGTCGAGGTCCACGCGCGGCTCCTCTGCCGGGGCCTTCGTGAGCATGAACCGCAGGTAGCGCCGGCTCTTCGGGTCCTTGTAGCGCCCGGTCGCGAGCCGCCAGAGCGCGCGGGCGATGGCCCACGGCACGATACGCCGCGCCATCGCCCGCCGGTGGGCCGCGCTGTCGGTACAGCCGAAGAAATAGCCGATCACCTCGCCGTCCTGCTCGATCACCCGCACCTCCCCGGGCGTGACGTCGGTGTAGTAGCTCGACCAGTAATCGGCGTGGATCTCGCGGTCCTCGAAGTAAAGCTCCGCGCCCTCGTTGCGGTAGGCCGTGTCGCAGCAGATCCGCCGCACCGCCTCGCGGTCGGCCGGGGTGTAGGCGCGGATCAGCGGAGCGGTATCAGCGGCCATAACGTTGGCCTCCCCAGTCGGAGCCCGCGCCTCTCAGCACGCGCGGCAGCACCCGCACGGCCAGCGCGAAGGCGCCCGGTTCGTAGAGCGCCCAGTTGAGGCCCGTCGCCGCGCCGCCCGACCGGGCGAGCGCGAGGCGGACGAAGCCCGCGCCGAGCGCGTAGCGGGCGAGGAACGCCCAGAGAAATGCGCCGCCGAGGAAGGCGAGCAGGGCCGTCGCCAGAAGGGTGAGCGGCCAGATCGTCAGGACGCCCGAGAGAAGCGAGGGCGGGCCCTGCGAGATGCGCAGGGTCCGCGCGACGAGGGCCTCGGTGTCGGGGCAGGGGGCGACCGCCACGGGGCCCGCGCCGCGCAGGAACGCGATCCGGTGGCCCCGGTCCTGGATCGCGCGGGCGAAGGCGAGGTCCTCGGTGAGCGCCCCGCCGATGGCCTCGAAGCCTCCGGTTTCGGCGTAGAGGGCGGCGTCGAAGGCGAAGTTGCCGAAGAACACCCCGCCGCCGCCGACCGGCGCCAGAAGCGCCGCGACCTGCCAGTAATAGGCGGCGTCGGCGATCTGCCAGCGCGCGACGGCGGTGTCCGGCGGGGCGAAGGTGATCGGGCCCGCGACGGCGCGGGTCCGGCCTTCGAGGATCGGCCCCGCAAGGCCCGAAAGCCAGCCCGGCGGTACCCGGCTGTCGCCGTCGAGGGTGAGAATCACCTGTCCCCGCGCCGCTCGGAAGCCCATGTCGAGCGCCTGCTGGCGGGTGGTCAGCGGCGAGGCGGGGTCGGGTGCCGCGTGGAGAAGCCGGAGGTTCGCGAGGCCCCGGCTCCCGGCGATTGCGATCGTCGCGTCGGTCGAGCGGTCGTCGACGAGGACGATCTCGAAGGCCGGCGCGCCGGTCTGGGCGGCGAGCGTGTCGAGGGTGGCGGCGATGCCGGCGGCCTCGTTGTGGGTGGTGATGACCACCGTGGCGCGGGGCTCAGCCATGGGCCGGCTCCCAGCCCGCGAGGGTCCGGGCGGCGTCGGCGATGGCGGCGGACGCCCCCGGCGCCCCCATCAGCGCGCGGCCGGCCTCGGCCATTTCCCGGCGGCGGGCGGGGTCTTCGGCCAGGGCGGTGAGGGCGGTGGCGATGGCGCCGGGGGAGGACCCGGCGGTTGTCGCCGCGGCGCCGAAATAGCGTTTCTTCATCGCCAGATACGCCGCCCCCTGGTTGCCGGCTCCGGCCACCGCGACGAGGGGCAGGCCGAGGCCCGCGGCCTGTTCATTGCCGGTGCCGGCCATGCCGACGGCGAGGTCCGACGCCGCAAGCGCCTCGGCGAAGCGGCCCGGAACGACCTCCGCCGTGGCACCTTGCGCGTGCGACAGCGCGAGCGAGGTGTCGTCGCGACCGGTGACGCGCCAGCCCTCGGGCGGGCCGTCCGCGAGGGCGTCGAGGTCGAAACCGGGGGCTGCGGTGACGAGACCGTGCATCCCGCGCGTGTGGCCGAGGGCGGCGAGAAGAAGCCGGGCATTGGCAGAGGCATCGGCGCGGGTGCCGGGCAGGAGCGCCACATTCGTCCGGTCAGGTGCCGCGAGCGGCGAGCCGTCCGCCCCGGCGACCCCGTCCATCATCGGGTTGCCCGCGAACTCGGCGGCCACCCCCTTGAGGCGCAGGAGGCGGGCGGTGCGCTCGTCGCGGGCGAAGACCCGCGCGACCCGCCGCATGAGCGCGCGTTCGAGCGGATTGTGCCCGTCGGTGCCGCCGTAGCGGGCGGATTTCGCCGACGACAGGAAGATCGTCGGAAGGCCCGACAGGACGGCGGCGGCGAGGGGCACGACGTCCCCGATGGCGACGATGGCGCGGGCCCTCCCGCGCAGGCTGCGGGCGTGGCGTGCCTGGGCGAGGTAGGTGCCGAGAAACCCCGCGCGGAGGTCGCGCAGGAAGGCCGGCAGGCTCACCGTGCCGAAGCCCTCGCTCGGCAGCCTGTTGCGCGGCCCGAAGGTGGCGATGCCGGCACGCGTGTAGCGCTCGCCGCCGCCGACCATCGGCCAGGCGGCGATCCGGGCGCGCGTCTCTTCGCAGGGGGCGAGGCGGTCGAGGACGAGCCGCGCGATCTCGTCCTCGCCGTGGCCGTTCGTCAGAAAGAGGATGTCGGCGTCGGGGCTCATGCCGCCTCCGCGAAATCGTCGAGACCGGCGGGCGTCCAGCCCTCGCCCGTGAGCCGCGCCATGGTCCGTTCGATCTGGGCGAGGGTCCGCGGGTGGTCGAGATCGTCGGGGTGAAGAACGAAGCGGAAGGGCCTGTTTCCGCGAAGCAATCGCGAGATCGCTCCTTCGCGCAGAACCCGGCCCGGCGCGATCTTCCAGCCCCGCGCACCCTCGTCGAAATTGAGCGGCGGGACGGGCCGGGCCGGCTCGCCGAAGACGGTGATGCGCTGGCGGGCGAGAACGCCGCGAAAGCCGCGCGCGGCCAGCGCCGCGTCGAGCGAGGCCGATGGTATCCAGCGCGGGGCGCAGAACCACAGCGGCCGCGCAAGCCCCGCCTCGGCGAACATCGCGAGGCCCCGGTCGAGCCGGTCTTCGGTCTCCGAGCGGTTCAGACCCTGGAATTCCGACCGGTTCTCGTGGCCGTAGAGAAGCCAGTTCAGAAGGTCCGGCCCCTTCGTGTGGGTCCACCCATGAAGCACCTTCACGCCCGGTAGCGCCGCGACCCTCTCCGCGAAGTCGGGGTCTGCCGCGAGGGGGTGCGCGCCGTGCCAGTTCGGCACCACGCTCCAGGCGACATGGGGCCGTGCGGGCTCCGGGAAGATCGCGAGAAGACGGTCCACCCGGTCGGCCATGCCCGGATGGATGTCGTGTATCTCGGGAAGGAACCGCCTGTCGCCTGCCATCGCCCTACCTCGCCCCAGGGGGGCCTAGCGCCTTTTCGAGCGCACCGAAAGCACGCCGACCCCCGCCGCCGCGGTCAGCGCGGGCAGCCCCCAGGCCATCAGGAAGGCCGGGGCGGCGCCCGAGGCCCCCAGCGCGTCTGTGAAGGTAATGAGGAAATACAGCACGAAAGCGGCCGCCAGAACGGCGATCACGTCGTTGCGCCATGCCCCCCTGATCACCGGATGATAGACGAGCGCGCCGGCGAGAAAGGCCACCGCGCCGAGAAGCGCGGGCAGGGCGATGAGCGACTGGAAGCGCGCTTCGAGCCGCCAGGGCGAGGCGCCGACCATCCGCGTCGCGGTGATCACCCCGGGCAGTTCGTAGACCGAGATCATCAGCCGGTCGCGCTCGCGGTGCTGCAGGACGCTCTGGGGAAATTCGAGGCGCAACTCGCCGTCCTCGACGATGGGGTCTGCGAGGCCCGAGCCGAGGTCGACGGCGCCGGTGAAGACCAGCTCGCCGTCGAGCCAGGCCGCGCGGGGGGCGTTGACGCGGTTGAGAAGCCGGTGATCCTCGTCGAGCCTGAGGTATGTGATGCCGCGCAGCGCCGTCGCGTCCTCGCTGATCGCGTCGATGAGGAGGAAATGAAAGCCGTCCTCGTCGCGCAGCACGACCTCGCGGCCCTCGGCGAACTCGGTCATGCCCGCGATCTCGGGACGGGTGTCCTCGAGATTGCTGGAGTAGCTGGCGAGCGGGCTCAGCACGAAGCTGTAGACAAGCCCCACCGCCGCGCCGCCCGCGACCAGCGGCAGGAGCACCCGCCGCCACGGCCGGCCGATCTGAGAGAAGATCGCCAGCTCGTACTGCTTGCCCATGCGGTAGACGAGAAGGGCCGTGGCGATGAGCACCACGTAAGGCAGCATCGACTGCAGGAACGCCGGGGTCTCCAGCAGGATGCGCCGGAGGGCCGCGACCGCGTCCCAGTCGTCGGAGCCGCGAAACCGCGAGCTTTCGGCGAACTGCACCACCGCGACGACGAAGGTCAGCAGCAAGAGCACAAGCCCCGTCAGCAGGACGTGCTGGCGGAAGACGTAGAAAAACAGCATCCGTGAGCCCATGACGCGCGACCTAGCAGGAACGGCGGCTGAGCGGAACGTGTGCCCGCGTCATGATCTGACGAGCCTCGGCACCGCGCGGATCGCCCCCACGACGAACGGCGAGAGCGCTGCGGCGACAGGCAGGACGAAGGCCGCGATCACCGCCCAGCCGGCGGTGCCCGCGCTGCCGATCATCGCGAGGCCGGCCGCCTTGACCGTGACGCCGGCGACGAGCGTGACCGGCATCATCCAGCGATAGGCGAAACGGTTGCCCCGCGACAGGATCAGGACAACCGCGCCGACCCCGAGATAGGCGAAGGGATAGAGCCAGTCGGTGAACCGCCGGACGAGTTCGCTGCGGGCCTCCGAGCGCCGGAAGCCCACCTCCGCGCCGCCGAGATGGCTCGCCAGAAGCATCGGCGTCGTCGTTTCCCGTGGCCGGTACGCCAGCGCCTCGGCGCCCTCGAACCACGGCACCGACGACATGTAGCGGCCGAATTCGAAGCGGTGGACCTGGCCCGTTGCGGTCGCGCGGACATGGATCGCGCCGCCGAACATCTCGAGGACGAGGTCGCCGTCTTCTTCCGCCACCCGGCCGCCTTCGGCAATGTAGATGATCTCCTGCGCGGGGTCGCGCTTGTCGAGGATGAAGAGGCCCTTGATCTGCCCGTCGGCGGCACGGGTGCCGCCGCGCACGAAGAGGCCCGGCTCGATTTCGGTGAGAATGCCCTGGGAGGCCACGTATTCGGCGATGTCGGTGGTCAGGAGCGCGATGGAGTTCCGGACCTCGCGGTTCGCCAGCGGCTCGACGAAGGCGCTGACGAGAAGCACGGTGGCCGCGACGATGGCGCCCAGAAGGATCGCCGGCTTGAAGACGAACGAAAGGGGCGCGCCGGAGGCGGCGACGATGACCGCCTCGCGGTCCTCCTCCATCGCACGGTAGACGCCCATGACGCCGATGAGGAACGCTACCGGCAGGATCGTCACCGTCACCGTGGGCACGAGAAAGGCGTAGAGCCGGAAGGCGAAGGTGAAGTCGCTCGACGCCTCGATCAGCCTGTAGAGCTGGTTCAGCACCTGCGTCGTGGTGGCGATGGCGCCCAGAAGCACGAAAGTGATGACCGTGTTCACGGCCATGCGCTTGAAGATGCTCCATTGAAGAAGACGCATGGGGGTGCGAGGCCCTCCGCGGGGTCTTGGTTGAGGATCGGTCTGTCTTATGTGGGGCATCCGGGCCGGTCAATCGAGCCGGCGCGCGGTTTGTTACAAAGGTTACGGGATCGGCGGGGTTCCGCGAAGGCGCGACCAAACGGTTCTTGCGGGGCCAAGGCAATGGTCTATAGCGTCGGCACAAACGGGGTGCGTGAAGCGCCCGACGGGCGGCGTGACGCCGGGGGCAGCATTTGCGGATCGGGACAATCGGTTGCGGAGACTGGGGAAGGAACCACGCGAGGGTTCTCTCCGAGCTCGGCGTGCTCGCGGCGGTGGCCGACGAGAACCCCGAGCGGCGCGCGGCCGCGGAGGCGCAGTTCGGCTGCCCCTCGACGGACCTCGACGGGCTGATCTCCGACCCCGGGATCGACGGCGTCGTCCTCGCCCTGCCGCCGACACTGCACCCCGACGTGGCGCTGAAGGTCATCGCCGCCGGCAAGCACCTTCTCGTCGAGAAGCCGATGGCGATGACGGCCGCCCGCGCCGGCGAGATCGTGGCCGCCGCCGACGCGGCCGGCGTCGTCGCGATGACGGGGCACATCCTGCGTTTTCACCCCGGCTTCGAGGCGCTCGAGGCGGCGGTGCGCGCGGGCGAGCTCGGCGCGATCCGCTACGTGCATTCGACACGGCTGGGGCTCGGCAAGTTCTTCGCCGAGACCGACGTGATGTGGGACATCGCCCCGCACGACCTGTCGCTGCTTCTGGCGATCGTCGGCGAGACGCCGGTCGAGGGGCATCTCGAAGGCGTCTCCGGCATCACCGATGTGCCGGACTTCGCCCATATTCACCTCACCTTCCCTTCGGGTGCGCGCTCGCACACCTTCGTCTCGCGTCTCTCGCCCCTTCGCGAACGCCGGTTCACGGTGATCGGCGACAGGGCGATGGCGGTGCTCGACGACATCGAGCCGCCGGAGACCAAGCTCGCGATCTACCGCCACCGGGTGTGGCGCGAGGGCGGCGGGGTGAAATTCGAAAGCGCGGAGCCCGATTACCGCGCGATCGGCGAGTCTCAGCCGCTTACGGCGGAGCTTCAACATTTTCTCGGCGCGATCCGGGGCGGCCACACGCCGCGCTCGAGCGTCCGGGAAGGACTGGATGTCATCAAGGCGCTCGAATTGTCCGCATCGGGTGCGAAGGCCGTGGCCTGAGAAAGACAAGCGGATGGCACGAGCAGTAACGGATGGCCCCATGTTGCAGAAACTGACCCCGCAATTCATCGACATCACCCGGCAGCGGGACGCCTGCGAGCCGGAAATGTCGGCCGCGATCCACCGGGTGCTCGACCACGGCCGGTTCGTCTCCGGCCCCGAGGTCGCCGAACTCGAGGAGAAGCTCGCCGCCTACCTCGGCGTGAAGCATGCGGTCGCCTGCGCCAACGGGACCGATGCATTGCAGGTGATGCTGCGATCGGCGGGCATCGGCCACGGGGATGCCGTGTTCATCCCCTCGCTCACCTACGCCGCGACCGCCGAAGCGGTCCTGCTCACCGGCGCCACCCCGGTGTTCGTCGATGTCGAGGTCGCCACGGGCAACATGTCGCCCGCGAGCCTCGCCGCGGCCATCGAGGGCTTCGACGCCGCCCTCGAACTCGAACCGAAAGCGGTGCTCGCGGTCGATCTCTTCGGCATTCCCGCCGATCACGCGGGGCTCTCGGAAGTGGCCGGGCGCCACGGTCTGAAACTCTTCTACGACGCCGCGCAATCCTTCGGCTCGGTGGGGCGCGAGGCGATGTGCGGCGCGCTCGGAGACGGGGCGGCGACCAGCTTCTACCCGTCGAAGTCGCTCGGCTGTTTCGGCGACGGCGGGGCGATGTTCACGAGGGACGACGATCTCGCCGACGCCATGCGGGTCGTGCGCGATCACGGTCTCTACGGCGCGCCGAAGGCGCACCGCGTGCTCGGCACCAACTCCCGGCTCGACACGATCCAGGCGGCGGTGCTTCTCGTGAAGCTCTCGGTCTTCGATGACGAACTGCGCATGCGGCAGGCCATCGCGGACCGTTACGTCACCGAGCTCGGCGGCCTCGTCGGCCTGCCGGAGGTGCCCGAAGGCACCGACCCCTGCTGGAGCTACTACCGCATTACCACCGACCGGCGGGACGCGCTTCATGCCCATCTCGCCGAGAACGGCGTGCCGGCGGTCGTCTACTACAAGGAAGCGACCCACCTGCAGCCGGCTTTCGCCGGGGCTCCTGTCGGTGCAGGCGGGCTTGCCGGCACCGAAGAGCTGTCGCGCACCCAGCTCTGCCTGCCGTCGCACCCCTACCTCACCGAGCCCGAGCTCGACATGATCGTGGCCGGGGTGAAGAGCTTCTTCGCCTAGGCGCGGCCGGGAAAGCCGATCTCGCGCAGACCGGCCGCGAGATCGGGCATCGCCACCGGCAGGCCGAGGTCGGCGGGGCACACCGCCGTGGGGAAGGACTGGTCGAGGTTTTCGGCGCAATACCGGTCCCAGGGCGACAGCTTGATCCCGAAGAGCCGGGCGAAGACATCGATCCGTCGCTCGGTGATTCGCACCCAGGGCCTCTGGGAGCGGCCCGCGGCCCGGGCGATGGCGTCGATCATCTCGTTGACCGTCACCACGGGGTTGCCGAAAACGATGCGGGCGGTCCCGGAACTCTCTTCGCTCCTGGCATAGTGATGCACCAGCGTCGCGATGTCTGCGGGATGGATGAGGTGGAGCCTGCCGGGCGCGGCGAGGCGGCGGAGCAACGGCAGCCAGCGCCGGTTCTCGAACAGCATCCGCGCTGCGTGCGAGAGCGGCGCGCCTACCGGGTCCGCGCCGCCGCCGAAGATGACCGTCGGGAAGATACCGGTGACGCGCGCGGCCTCGCCGCGGGCCTCGATCTCCTCGACCAGCCGGTGCTTCGCGCGGATGTAAGGGGTGCCGTGTTCGGCGGCGTCGGGCAGGAGCTTGAGGTCGCGGTCGAGCACGCTGGCGGAGGCGAAATAGACGATGCGCCTGCAGCCGCCGGCGATCAAGGCGTCGGCAAGCGCCAGATTGGCGCCCACGGTGATGTCGAACGTGTCCTTCCCGCCCCAGGCGGTGGCCGCGAGAATTCCCACGTCGAAACCCCGGAGCGCTTCCGTGTAGGACGCCGCGTCGCGCAAGTCACCTTCGATGATCGTGACGCGGTGCGCCGTCCCCTCGGGGAGTCTGAGCTTGCCGGGATTGCGCAGCAGAAGGACCAGTTCCGTTTCCGGGTCCTTGAGGAACTCGCTGACGAGGTAGTGGCCCACGCAGCCCGATCCGCCGGTGATGAATACCCGCATTTTTTACCTGTCCCGAATGTTCCCCGCCGGCGGATTAGTGCGTTTCGCGGCCGATATCAACGCCGCTCCGCCCATGCGTTCACCCGTGTCCTGACCTGTGACTTCGGCCTGCCTCCGCCGGTCGGCAGGAGTTGCGGAGGCGCCGCCTTTCCCATATTGCGGCGGAACCGGATGGGCCGGGGGCGGGGCCGCGCTTCTCGCACGAGCGTGCATGGACCATCCCGCACCGCTGGATTAGGGATGACCCATGCGCGACGACGACCCTGCCAAACACGCCAAGATCGATCCGCTTGCCTCCGTGGACCCGGAGGCGCGCCTCGGCGCCGGCGTTCGTGTCGGCGCGTTCTGCAGGGTCGGGCCCGATGCCGTTCTCGAAAACGGCGTGGTCCTCGAGTCGCATGTCGTCATCGACGGACATACGACCCTTGGCGAAGGCACCACCGTCGGCCCCTTCACCGTGCTCGGCGGCCCGCCCCAGCACCTGCGCTACGGCGGCGAGCCGACCGAACTTGTCGTGGGCCGGGGCGTGGTCATCCGCGAACAGGTCTCGATCCACCGCGGCACCGAGTTCGGCGGCGGCGTCACGCGGCTGGGCGATGGCGCGATGATCATGGCCGCCACCCATATCGGCCATGACTGCCAGGTGGGCGAGGGGGTCATCATCGCCTCGAACGCGACGCTCGCGGGCCACGTCACCATCGGCGATCACGCCTTCATCGGCGGGCTCGCGGGCATCCACCAGTTCTGCCGGGTCGGCAAGCGCGCCATCGTCGGGGGCTGCGCGGCGGTGCCGCGCGACGTCATTCCCTACGGCTCGGCCTTCGGCAACCATGCAAAGCTCGAGGGGCTCAACGTCATCGGCATGAAGCGCGCGGGCTTCTCGCGCGAGACGATCTCGGCGCTCCAGGCGGCGGCGAAGCGGATCTTCGACAGCGCGGACGGGTCGTTCGCCGAGCGGGTCGCCGATGTGGCGGCGCGCTACGGCGATGTGCCCGAGGTCATGGACATCGTCGATTTCCTTCTCGAAGATGGCAAGCGCCCGATCCTCGGGTCCCGCTGACCGCGAGAGGCAGATCATGCCCGACTCCCGCTTCTTCCCGCCCGCTGCGCCCACCAGCGCGGCGGAGATCGCCCGCCGCTTCGGCCTCGATCTTCTGGGCGACAGCGAGATGGAAGTGAGCGGACTTGCGCCGCTCCACCTCGCCGGGCCGGGCGATATCTCCTTCGTCGCGGCGGCACGGCATGTCGATGCGGCGCGGCGCTCTGCGGCCGGCGCTCTCATCGTCACCGATGCGCTCGCCGAAGACCTCGCCGACCGCACGCGGCTTGTCTCGCCGGCCCCCCAGCGCGCCTTCGCCGAGATCGCGCGGTCCTTCTATCCCGAGCGCGCGGCCCGGGGCGGCATCGCCGAGAGCGCCCATGTCGACCCGACCGCGACGCTCGCGCCGGACGTCCATGTCGCCGCGACGGCCGTCGTCGGCGCGGGGGCCGAGATCGGACCGGGCTGCGAGATCGGCCCCGGCGCGGTGATCGGTCCCGGCGTCGTGCTGGGCGCGGCCTGCCGGATCGGGGTGAACGCGGTGGTGAGCCACGCCCTTCTCGGCGACCGGGTACGGGTTTTCGCCGGCGCGGTGATCGGGCAGGCGGGGTTCGGCTACGTGCCGGGGCCCGCCGGGCTGGAGCCGATCCCCCAGCTCGGGCGGGTGCGCATCGGCGACGATGTCGATATCGGTGCGAACACCACGATCGACCGTGGCGCGGGCGACGACACCGTCATCGGGCCGGGCACGAAAATCGACAACCTCGTGCAGATCGGCCACAACTGCCGGATCGGCGCCCATTGCGTCATCGTTTCCCAGGTCGGGATTTCCGGAAGCGTCACGGTCGGCGACGGGGCGCAGATCGGCGGCAAGGTGGGCATCGCCGACCATCTCGAGATCGGGGCCGGTGCCCGGCTCGCGGCGGGGTCGGGCGTATCGCGCAGCGTGAAGGCCGGGGAGACGGTCGGCGGCTACCCCGCGATCCCGGTTCGGGAATGGCACCGCCAGGTCACGACCCTCGCCCGGCTCATCCGCCGGAAGGGCGGCTAGAGCGCGGCGCGCGCACCCGCATTCACGCGATCCGCTCCAGTCCTTTCATTTCGCATGTCCGAGAAGCTCAGAACCGGTTTCCACTTCTGAGCGACATGCTCTGGAGCGCGGCGCGCGCACTCGCCCTCATCGGCCACGCCGAACGCGTGATGCCCTGCAAACGTCGCCGCGGCGCGTCGGGGCACACCCGCTCCGGACCGGGCCGCGGGAGACGTCAGCTCCGGGCGAGCCCGGAGAGGGTCGTGGCGGGCGTGATCGCCTCGGGGTCGGTTCTCAGTTCGATGAGATATCCATTGCCGGATGCCCGGGCGCGGGCCAGAGCGGCCGGGAAGTCTTCCGTTCTGCCGACGCGTTCGCCGGGAATGCCGAAGGCGCCGGCATAGGCCACGAAGTCGGGGTTGGTGAGGTCCGTCGCCATGACGTGGCCCGGATGGTGGCGCTCCTGGTGCATCCGGATCGTGCCGTACATGCCGTTGTTGACGACAATGAACGTGATCGCGAGCCGTTCGCGGGCGGCGGTTGCGAGTTCCTGCGCGGTCATCAGGAAGCAGCCGTCGCCGGCGATGGAGACCACCTCGCGGTCGGGGTGGCGAAGCTTCGCGGCGATGGCGGCGGGGACGCCGTAACCCATCGATCCGCTCGTCGGGGCGAGCTGGCTGCGAAAGGTGCGGTAGCTGTGGAAGCGGTGCACCCAGATCGCGTAATTGCCCGCGCCGTTGGTGACGATGGTGTCTTCGGGCAGGACCGCGCCGAGATGGGCGACGACCTTTCCGAGGTTCACTTCTCCGGGCACCTCCGTCGGCGCGCTCCAGGCCTCGTAGGCGGCGCGGAGCCGGGAGGTCCAGTCGCCCCGGTCGGGGGCGGTGGCGGGCAATACCGCGAGCGCGTCGAGAAAGTTCCTCGCGGTGGACGCGACGGGGATATCGGCGCGGTAGACGCGGCCGATCTCGTCGGGGGCGGGGTGCACCTGGGCAAGCCGCATCCGGGGGGTCGGGATGTCGAGAAGATCGTAGCCGCCTGTGGTGATCTCGCCCATCCGCGCGCCGACGACGACGAGAAGGTCGGTCTCTTCGCGAACGGCGCGGGCAAGCTGGGGCACCGGCCCGATGCCGAGGACCCCGGTGTAATGGGGGTGAGCGTTGTCGATGTAGTCCTGGCACCGGAAGGCGGTGGCCACGGGCAGGCCGTGGCGCGAGGCAGCTTCGGCGGCGAGCCGGGCGCAGTCCGCCGACCAGCCCGGGCCTCCGAGAACGAGGAGGGGCCGCATCGCATTCGCCAGCGCCTCGCCGAGATGCGCCATGGCATCGATGTCCGGCGCCGGGCGAGCGAGCGGGGCGCGGCGCGCGTCGGCCACATCCGCCTGTTCGGCGAGCATGTCTTCGGGCAGCGCCAGCACCACCGGGCCGGGCCGGCCCTCCTGCGCCACGGCCCAGGCGCGGGCGAAGTACTCGGGCACCCGTGCGGGGTCGTCGATCTCTGCCACCCACTTGGCGAGCGGGGCGAACATGGCGCGGTAATCGACCTCCTGGAACGCCTCGCGGTCGCGCTGGTGCCGCGCCACCTGACCGATCAGAAGGATCATCGGGGTGGAATCCTGGAACGCGGTATGCACCCCGTTCGAGGCATGGGTGGCCCCCGGCCCCCGTGTGACCGCGCAGAGCCCCGGCGTTCCGGTGAGCTTGCCCCAGGCCTCGGCCATGTTCGCCGCCCCACCTTCGTGGCGGCAGGTGACGACCCGGATCGTCTCCCGGTGCCGGTGAAGTCCGTCGAGAAGGCCGAGAAAACTCTCGCCCGGAACCGTGAAGAGCGTCTCGCCGCCGAACGCGGCGATCTGGTCGGCGAGGATCTCGCCACCTGTCCGTTTGCCCGTCATCGCAATTCTCCCTTCGGCTGCGGCGGGAGACTGCGTCGGCGCCCCGCGGGGTGCAAGCGCGCCTGCTGACCGAGCTGTCCTCGCCGGTGAAGAAATGCGGATGCCCGCTGTCGAAAGCCGCCTGACACTCTCACGGCGCGCCTGAGGCCCGCTGTCGGTGCGCGCGGTGATCTCCCGCACCGGGCGGCCCGTCGCCGAAGACGAACGGCGCCGCCCGGGGTTCGACGTCATCGAGCGTTCGGCTGCATTCTCGCGTGCGGGAGCACCCGGCGCGATCCGCGGGGCAGAGGCGCGAAAAAAGGGTGTGTGGCCTGCACCCGTCTGCAGCGAGGGCACGCGGGGATCGCGATTGTCCCTTGCGGATTGACGCGCCCGCGGCGGCGCCTTCGGCGAGAGTATTTCGGGAACAGAGAAGACCGGCGCGACGCCGCGGGCTTCTTCGTTCCAGAAATACTCATTCTGTCGGAAGGGCCGCGCTCGGGTGGGCGCGTTCCTTTCCTTCAGCCGTGACGGGGCCGTCGGGGCATCGGTCGCCCGCCCCCGGTCGAGATTCGCGTCATCGGACGCCGGGCCGACTTGCCTTTCGGCGCGCCAGGGCGGAGTGTCTGCGCCATGTCGGACAGGCAAGAGAGCGTCTCGATCCCTGGTGTTCCTGCCCGGGCGCTTCGGGCGCTCGGCCTGCTGATCGCCGTCATGTGCGCGATCGAAGCCGCGATCTGGCTGTTCGGCCTGTTTCTCGGGACCCCGGCGGGAGCCCGTGCGGTGGTGCTCGAGAACGCCGCTTTCTGGCCGGGGCTTCTGCGCGACTGGCAGCCGAATTACACGGTGCAGCCATGGACGATGTTTCTCACCTACGGGTTTCTGCACGGTGGCATCATCCACCTCGCCGTGAACATGCTTGCCCTCTGGTCGCTCGGGGTGCGGGTTCTCGAGCGGGTCGGCCTCGCCCGGTTCGCGGCGATCTACGGGGCGAGCCTTGTCGGCGGGGCCGCCGTCTTCGGGCTGCTCGCCGCGGACCTTCGCCCGATGGTGGGGGCTTCGGGCGCGCTCTTCGGGCTCGCGGGTGCCGTGCTGGCCTGGGAATTCCGCGACCGCGCGGCCCATGCGCTGAGCCTCTCGCCCGTGATCCGGGCGGTGGCGCTTCTGCTCGCGCTCAATTTCGTGCTCTGGTGGGCGATGCAGGGCCTTCTCGCCTGGCAGACCCACCTGGGAGGCTTCGTCGCGGGGGGGCTGGTGGCGATGCTTCTCGATCCGCCGGCGCGCGCGCGGTGATGGATCGGCAAGGTGCGAGCGGATAGACTTTCGCAAGAGAAGGCAGGCGAAACGACAGGCATGGGGCAGGTGAGAACGAAGACGCTCGGCGCGCGGACCAAGGGGGCGGTCACGCTTCTCGACGCGCTGTCGGAGGGCAAGCGCGTGCGGCTGGCGCTGGCCGCGTCCGACGTTCCGGCGACGGCGTTCTCGGTTGCGTCCGGCGAGATCACCGGCCGGCACATCCTGCTCGGGGCCGTCACGCTCGACCTCGACGCGCCGCCCGGCCCTCTCGAGCTTCGCTGGCCGGACGGAACGCTGGAGATCGCGCCGGAGCCCGGCGAGACCGCTCTCTTCGAGGGCAAGCGGGTGGGGGTCGCCTGCCGGATGGGCGAGACGGCCGAGAGCGCGCGGGACTGGCTCGACTGGCACCGCGACCACCACGGGATGGAGGCCGCGCTCATCGTCGACCGGGCCGAGGAGAGGGGGTTCGGCGAGGCGCTGGCGGCGCTTTCGGGCAAGCCGGGCCCGGAGGTGCTGGTGCTGCGCCCCGGTGCGCCGCTCGGAAAGGCCGGGCTCGGACCCGAGGCGGATCTCTACCACGCCCCCGACGCGCCGGGCCGTGACCGGATGGACCCGCCGGGGGAGGACCGATGGCGCGCGCCGCTCGGCGAGATCAGCCTCTACGAGATTCTGCGCCACCGGTATCTCGCCACCGCGCGGGCGGTGATGAACCTCGATCTGTCGGATCTGCTCGCGCCGCCGGAGGGCGCGGGTGTGTTCGACCGGGCGGAGGCCGCGGCGGGCGGCGTGGTTCCGCTCGCGGGCCGGCATGTCTACCCATGGCGGGTGCCCGATGGGCGGTCGGCGACATACGCCGACCACATCTGCCGGATGTTCGACCGCGAGGCGATCCGCTGGCGCTGGTGCGTGGCCCCCGCGAAGGCCGCGCCGGAGGCCACGTGGCGGCTCTTGCGCATCGCCGGTGCGACGGTGGACCGGAGCGATGTCATGGCATTCTGGCGCTGCATGGGTCTGCGTCACCCCGGCCACCGCGCCGCTGCGCTCGCCCCGAAGTCGAGCCTTGTCGAGGACGCGGGCCAGATCGCGGCGCTATCGGAGCGGTTCGGCGAGGGGGCCGAGCGGATGCCCGCCCTGTCGCTTCGTGCACCCGGGGCGCCGGGCACGGTCACGCTGGTGACCACGGTGAAGAACGAGGCGCCGTTCATCGTGGACTGGCTGGCCTGGCACCGGGCGATGGGGGCGGACCGGGTTCTGATCTACTCGAACGACTGCACCGACGGCACGGAGGAGTTGCTGCGCGCGCTGAGTGCCGAGGGGGTGATCGAGCACCGCAACAACGACGGCTACCGCGCGACCGGGCGCACTCCCCAGCACTCGGTTCTGGCCGCCGCGGATGACGACCCGGTGGTGAAATCGGCCGACTGGACGGCGTTCGCCGATGTCGACGAGTACATCAACGTCAAGGTCGGGTCGGGGCGGTTCGAGGACCTCTTCGCGGCCTGCCCGGGGGCCAACATGATCTCGATGACATGGCGGCTGTTCGGCAACGCCGACATCCACCGCTTCGATGACCGGCCGGTCTTCGAGCAGTTCACCCGCTGCGCCCCCGAGCTTTGCCGCAAGCCGCACCAGGCCTGGGGCTTCAAGACGCTGTTTCGCAACCTCGGCATCTTCCGCAAGCTCGGGGTGCACCGGCCGAAGGGCCTGCATTCCCAGCTTGCGGGGCATGTCCGCTGGGTGAACGGGTCGGGCCGGCCGATGCCGGTGGCGATGTTCCGCAACGGCTGGCGCTCGACGAGCGAGACCTACGGCTACGATATCGTCCAGCTCAACCACTACGCGGTGCGCTCGGCGGAGAGCTTTCTCGTCAAGCGCGAGCGGGGGCGGGCGAACCATGTCGCGCGCGACCAGGGGCTGAACTACTGGTTCCGGATGAACAACAACGCCGAGGCGGGCGGGGTGAACCCGGCGATGCGGCCGGCCTTCGAGGCCGAGAAGGCGCGGCTTCTCGCCCTGCCGGGCGTCGCCGACGCCCACGCCGAGGGCGTGCGGCGGCACCGCGCGCGCATCGCCGCGCTGCGCGCCGATCCCCGCTACGCCGAGTTCTACGCCATGTTGACGAGCGCGCGCATGGAGCGTCTGTCGCGGCTTCTGGGGCATTTCGGAGCCGGGGTATTCCACGCCGGGCCGGGGTCGGTGCCCGACGAGAAGGTCTTCGGCGAGTGGGCGGAGGGCGAGCACTTCACGGTGCCGATGCCCGCCGCCGCGGAGTAGCGCGGGGATGTGGAACGATCCCGGCGCCATCGCCGCCATTCTCGGGGCGCTGTTTCTCGGCGGCATCCTCAAGGGGGCGACCGGGGCGGGGGTGCCGGTGGTCGCGGTTCCGGTGATGGTGCTCTTCGTCGAATTGCCCGTGGCGATCTCGGTGATCGCGGTGGTCAACCTCGTGACGAACTCGACCCAGGGCTGGCGATATCGCGGGCAACATCCCGACCGGCGGTTTTCGGTGATCTTCGCCTCCAGCGTCGGTCTCGGCACCGTGTTCGGCACGATCGTTCTGGCCTCCGCGCCGCCCTCGGCGCTGCTTCTCACGCTGGCCGCCGTGGTGCTGGTCTACATCGCGTTCCGCCTGTCGAGTCCGAACTGGGTGCTCGGACGCGACCGGGGACGGCAGCTTGCGGGCCCGCTGGGGACGCTCGGGGGGATTTTGCAGGGGGCCACGGGCATTTCCGCGCCGGTGACGCTCACGTTTCTCAACGCGCTGGCGCTCACCCGGACGGAGTTCATCGCCACGGTCACGGCTGCGTTCACCGCGATGGCGCTGCCGCAGGTCATCACGCTCTGGCTCTACGGATTCCTCGATCTCGAGCGCTTTCTGCTCGGCCTCTCTGCGAGCTTCGTGGTGTTCGCGGGCATGCCGGTCGGCGCCTTTCTCGCGAGACGGTTCGGCGACAGGATCTTCGACCGGGTGATCCTCGCCCTTCTCGCGGCGATCTCGGTGCGGCTCATCCACGGTGCGCTGACCTGAAGCGGCGGACCGCCCCCGTTCAGAAGATCAGGGTGAGCGGGATCAGAGCCGCGAGGCCCATGATGGTGACGGCGATCAGGATGAAGAGCCCGTCATGCGCGAGGAAGCCGACCGAGAAGAAGAGAACGGCTGTCGCGAGGATCGACGAGGAGAACGGCACGAATTCCAGAAGCGGCATCGACAGGCCGCAGGAGGCGCAGGCCAGCCGCGCAACGGTCGCCAGTGGTTCGGTGACGAAGATGCCGAGCCGGTCGCGGGAGTTCCGGTCGATCCAGCGGGCGAGGGGCCGGGCGCGCTCCACCGCGCGGGCGATCCGGTGGCCGGAGATCCGGCGGCGCTTGAGGAATTCCGGCAGCCAGAGATGCCGGCGCCTCGCGGCCATCTGGAGCGAGACCAGCGCGATGACGAGGCCGAGCACGGTGGGCAGCAGCGGGATGCCCGACAGGGGGGTGACGATGATGAAGGCGGGCGCGACGAGAAGCGGCACGAACGAGGCCGGCCCGAACCCCTCCAGCACCTGAGCGACGCTGACCTCGTCGTGATCGGCGAGCGTCACGAGCCGCTGCGAGATCGTCTCGAGACCCTCCTTCGGGCGCGGATCCCCGGCCTCGTTCAACAGGCCTCCCGGCGCGTCATGCGCGGTTGGCCCGTGGCAGGATCTTTCCCGGGTTCAGGATGCCATGCGGGTCGAGCGCGGCCTTGATCGCGCGCATGACACCTGTGGCATCTCCGAGTTCGCGGGGCAGGTAGGCGGCCTTTCCCTGGCCGATGCCGTGCTCGCCGGTCACGGTGCCCTCCATGGCGATGGCGGTTTCGCTCATCCAGCCGATCATCGCCTCGGCCCGGGACGCTTCGGAAGGGTCGGCGGGGTCGAGCAGGAAGATGGCGTGGAAATTGCCGTCGCCGGCATGGCCGAGGATCGGGGCGGTGATGCCCAGCTCTCGGGCCTTTTCGTTGGTGGCGCGCACCATTTCGGCGAGCCGGGAGATCGGCACGCAGACATCCGTCGAGAGCGCGTCGGAGCCCGGGCGCAAGGCTTGCAGAGCCCAGTAGGCGTCGTGGCGGGCCCGCCAGAGGCGGTTGCGCTGCTCCGGGTCGGCGGACCATTCGCACCCCGTCGCCCCGGCCTCTTCGGCGATGGCTTGGAATGTTTCCGCCTGTTCGGCCACCCCCGCCTCGGTGCCGTGGAATTCCAGCAGAAGAAGCGGCGTTTCGGGCAGGTCGAGCTTCGAATGGGCGTTGATCGCGCCGACCGCGAGGGCATCGAGAAGCTCGATCCGGGCCACGGGAAGGCCCATCTGGATCGTGAGGATCACCGCGTCGCAGGCGGCTTCGGTCGTGGGAAAGGAGCAGCGCGCGCCCGAGATAGCCTCGGGAATGCCGTGCAGGCGCAGGGTCAGCTCGGTGATGATGCCGAGCGTGCCTTCGGAGCCGACGAGCAGGCGCGTGAGGTCGTAGCCGGCCGAAGACTTCCGCGCGCGGCCCCCGGTGCGGATCACCGTGCCGTCGGCGAGAACGGCCTCGAGGGCGACGACATTGTCGCGCATCGTGCCGTAGCGCACCGCGTTCGTGCCCGAGGCCCGGGTCGCGGCCATGCCGCCGAGGCTCGCGTCGGCGCCGGGGTCGACGGGAAAGAAGAGCCCGGTGTCGCGGAGATGTTCGTTGAGCTGGCGGCGGGTGACACCCGGCTGGACGACGCAGTCGAGGTCCTGCGGGTGGACCTTCAGCACCGCGTTCATCCGCGACAGGTCGATCGAGACGCCGCCGGCGGGGGCGTTGAGGTGGCCTTCGAGCGAGGTGCCGGTGCCGAAGGCGATGACGGGGACGCGGTGCTCGGCGCAGACCCGGACGATCTCCGCGACCTCGTCGGTGCTTTCGGGAAAGACCACCGCGTCGGGCGGCTGGTTCTCGAGCCAGGTCGTCGTGTGGCCGTGCTGGCGGCGGAGGTCGGCGCCGGTGCCGAAGCGCTCCCCGAAGCGCTGGGCGAGAATGCCGAGCACCGTGGCGATTCCGGTCTCGTTCCGCGGCAGCGTTGCAGGTCGTGGCATGGTGGATCTCCCCCGTGTGCTTTTCGCCTATCGCCTTCACGACCTCAAGACGCCGCGCGCGGCGCCCCGCTTCGTCACGAGACTTTCGGCGGTTTGTCACCGGGGTGCCATGATCGCGAGTTATCCACAGGCGCGGTTACGGAGTCGACCCAAACACGATGCACGTCGTTTTTCCTCATCTGACCCTGCGTGGCGCACAGGTGCTCGGCGGCGGCGTGCTGCGGCCCTCAGCCCTCGCCATCGCCGGCGGCCGGATCGCGGCTTCGAGCGGTGCGGATGTCGATCTGTCGGGCTATGCTCTTATGCCCGGGGCGGTGGACATCGGGGCGATGGCGGAATTCCGCTCCGACCTTGCCGGGTCGGTCGCGCGGCTGGCGGCGGAGGCGTCGCGGGCAGGCACCACGTCGCTCTGGGTCGGAGTCGACTGGCCCGACCGCCACGCCGGCGTGGCGGCCGCCCGCAGGACCTTGCGGAGGTTGACCGCTCTCCGGGAGGGGCTGGCGGTGGACCTCGGCGTCCGGCTCCGGGTCGGCACCCACGCCGTCGAGACGGCCGGCGCGCTCGTTGAAACCCTGCCCGAGCTGGCCGCGCCCTTCGTGGTCTTCCACCACCCGTCCGACCGTGAACGGATCGCCGCGGAGGCGGAGGTCGGCGGCGCCGGTCCGGTCGCCCGGCATCTCTGCCGCCTCGCGGCCGCCTTCGACGGGCTCGGGTTGCGCTACGGAACAGAGGCCGACCCCGACGGCCAGCAGCGCGAGCGGTTCTCGATGATCGGCGCGCGCCTGGCGCTCAGGCCGAGGGCGCGCGGGGCGGCGGCATCGGCGCGCGCCATGGAAGAGCCCGTCGTGCTGGCGGCCGCTGACATTCTCGAGGGTGAGCGCATTGGCCGGAGCCTGTCCGCCGCATTGCTCTCCGAGGGGCTTTGCGACGCGCTCGGCGCATTCGGTGACCCGTCGGGGCCGACTGCCGTGGTGCGCCTCCTGGTGGAAAGGCAGCGTTTGCCGCTCGGCCATGCCTGGGCGCTCGTGTCCGCCGCGCCGGCGGGCATCCTCCGCCTTCCCGACCGGGGCGCGCTCGTGGCCGGCACTCGCGCCGATATCGCCGTTCTGGACCTCGAGACCCTGGCGGTCGCCGGCACGATCGCGGGCGGCGTGCTCGTCCACGCGACACCGAAACTTCTGGACCGCTTCCGTCCCACCCTCGAACGACAGGGAATCGCCGCGGAGTGATCAGGCCGCGCGACCGAGACCGAGACGCGTGACGAGGTCGGGGATGGCCTTCTTGAACCTGAAGAACCCGGCCGTCGCATGGGGCCAGGCCAGCGCGTCGTAGCTGCGCAGCAGGCGCGTGACCCTGCCGTCCGCGAGAAGCGGGGCGAGGGCGTCGGCGGCGGGACCGACAGGGGCGTGGGGCATCACCACGGCATCGAGCCTGTGGTCGGCGACCCAGTCGTCGAACATGTCCGCGACATCGCCCGCCGGCACCGGGCCCGTCACCTCGCCGAGCTGGTCGCGGTGGCGGGCGGAAGCGTCCGCGAAGGCGCCCTCGGTGAAGGCGAGAACGCCGGGCGCGGTTTCGAGCGGGCTGCGCTCCGCGGCGCCGGAGACGAGAAGGGTGGCCGCGGCGCCGCCCGCGCCGAGCATGCAGGAGGGGGAGAGGTCATCCTCGGTCAGGAGAACCCCCGTCCGGCCGCTGTCGGAAAACCGCCCGCTTTCGGGCAGCGGGCGGCGGTCGGGCGGCGGCGGGCCCTCGAGCGGCGGGGCCTGCGTGTTGAGCTGGTAGCCGGGGTTGAACCGCCCGTCGGTGTATTTCGCGATGTTCGCGCCACGGGCGAGGTAGTGCTTGCCGCGGGTCTGCAGCCCAGCCACCCAGCGCCAGGAAAGCGTGTTCGACGCCGGGTCGCCGTCGAGGAGATGGCGCAGGAAGAAATCCGCGCCGAGTTCCCATGGCAGCTCCAGCGTGAACACCCAGATCGAGGCGAACCACATCCGCGCGTGGTTGTGGAGATAGCCCGTCTCCACGAGTTCGCGCGCCCAGTGGTCGAAAGCGTCGATGCCGGTTTCACCCGAACAGGCCGCCTCCCAGGTCCGCCGCAGCCCACCTTCGGTGGCGATACGGTCGAGCCCCCGGTGGACGCCGCGGCGGTAATCGCTCCAGACCCCGGGCCGCATCTCGAGCCATCCCTTCCAGTAGGTACGCCAGAACACCTCCTGGACGAATTTCTCGGCGGTGGAGAGCGAGAACCGGCCGAGCACGGCGGCGAGCACTTCCTCCTCGGTCAGGAGCCGGTGGCGAAGATAGGGCGAGAGAACCGAGACATGGGGGTGGCCGGGCAGGTCGTAGTTGCGGCGTGCGGCATAGTCGCGCCCGGCAAGGGGCACGAAGGCCGCGAGCCGGCGCAGGCCCTCGTCGCGGGCAGGGGAAGGGATGTCGCGCATGAGCCGGGAGATAGGGCAAAGCGTGCGGGGAGGAAGGCGCCCGGGCGCACAAAGCGACGGGTGGCCGGGATGACCGGAAGCCGTGCCGTTTCGCGGCCGGATGGCCGCAGGTCGGAACCGGGGCGCGGCACCGGCGTTCCCATGTCGGTGGTGCCCTTGCAGCGCCCGGGACGCAGCACTAAGACTCCTGCAACACCTGAGAGGGTAATCACCCCGAGAAATGAGGCGGGCGGCAATGCAAGACCCCATCGACACATACATGAACCTCGTTCCGATGGTCGTCGAACAGACGAGCCGGGGGGAACGCGCCTACGACATCTTCTCGCGGCTGCTCAAGGAGCGGATCATCTTCGTCAACGGCCCGATCCACGACGGGATGAGCCAGCTCATCGTCGCACAGCTGCTCCACCTCGAGGCGGAGAACCCGTCGAAGGAAATCTCGCTCTACATCAACAGCCCCGGCGGTGTGGTAACGAGCGGATTGTCGATCTACGACACGATGCAGTACGTCCGCCCGAAGGTCTCGACCCTCGTGGTCGGCCAGGCCGCGTCGATGGGCTCGCTCCTGTCGGTAGGCGGCGAGCACGGCATGCGGTTCTCGCTGCCGAACAGCCGGATCATGGTGCACCAGCCCTCGGGCGGTTACCAGGGCCAGGCGACCGACATCATGATCCACGCCAAGGAAACCCAGAAGATCAAGGACCGCCTCATCGAGATCTACGTCAAGCACACCGGCCACTCCGCCGAGAAGATCGAGAAGGACATCGAGCGCGACAACTTCATGTCGCCCGAAGAGGCGAAAGAGTGGAACCACATCGATGAAATCGTCGAAAACCGCTCGAAGCCGGATGACGAGAAAGCGTGATAACCACACCTCGCTTTTGGCGTTGTGCCCATGAATCGTCTGTCCTAGGCTTGGTTCACCGGCTTAATCCGGTCACATTTTTCGTGTGTATACCAGCCGAGCAGACCGCCGCAGGGGAATAGCGATGGCAAACAGTACGGGCGACAGCAAAAACACACTCTACTGCTCGTTCTGCGGGAAATCGCAGCACGAAGTCAGGAAGCTGATCGCCGGGCCGACGGTGTTCATCTGCGATGAATGCGTCGAGCTCTGCATGGACATCATCCGGGAGGAGACGAAGACCTCCGGGCTGAAAGCCTCGGACGGCGTGCCGAGCCCGAAGGAAATCTGCGAGGTTCTCGATGATTACGTCATCGGGCAGATGCATGCCAAGCGGGTGCTCTCGGTTGCGGTGCACAACCATTACAAACGGCTCAACCACGCGTCGAAATCCGGCGAACTCGAGCTGGCGAAGTCGAACATCCTGCTGATCGGGCCGACGGGGTGCGGCAAGACGCTGCTCGCCCAGACGCTCGCGCGCATTCTCGACGTGCCGTTCACCATGGCCGATGCCACCACGCTGACCGAGGCGGGGTACGTGGGCGAGGATGTCGAGAACATCATCCTGAAACTGCTTCAGGCCAGTGAATACAACGTCGAGCGCGCGCAGCGCGGCATCGTCTATATCGACGAGGTCGACAAGATCACCCGGAAGTCCGACAACCCCTCGATCACGCGCGACGTGTCGGGCGAAGGCGTGCAGCAAGCGCTTCTGAAGATCATGGAAGGCACGGTGGCGAGCGTTCCGCCCCAGGGCGGGCGCAAGCACCCCCAGCAGGAATTTCTCCAGGTCGACACGACGAACATTCTCTTCATCTGCGGCGGCGCCTTCGCGGGCCTCGAGAAGATCATCGCGCAGCGCGGCAAGGGCTCGGCGATGGGCTTCGGGGCGGACGTGAAGGACCCCGACTCGCGCGGTGTCGGCGAGATGTTCACCGAACTGGAGCCGGAAGACCTTCTCAAATTCGGTCTCATCCCCGAATTCGTCGGCCGCCTGCCGGTGATCGCGACCTTGCAGGACCTCGACGAGGACGCGCTCGTCACGATCCTGACCCAGCCGAAGAACGCGCTGGTCAAGCAGTATCAGCGGCTCTTCGAGCTCGAGGAAGCCCAGCTGACCTTCACCGAAGACGCGCTGAAGGCGATCGCCAAGCGCGCCATCGCCCGCAAGACCGGCGCGCGGGGCCTGCGTTCGATCATGGAGGACATCCTGCTCGACACCATGTTCGACCTGCCGGGCATGGAGAACGTCGAAGAGGTGGTCGTGAACGAGGAAAGCGTGACGTCTGCCGCGGCGCCTCTGATGATCTACGCCGATCAGAAGAAGGACGCGGCGTCCGCGAGCTGACCGGCGCTCAAGTGTCGAAACTGCTTGAAACGCTCCTCCGGGGGCGTTTCATGCTTTAATGGTCACGCGCATCTCCACTGGTTCGCCGTTCGAGGACCGCATCGGCTACTCCCGCGCCGTCGTCGCCGACGGCTGGATCTTCGTGGCAGGCACGACCGGCTACGACTATGCGACAATGGTGATGCCGGACAATGTCGCCGACCAGTGCAGGAACGCGTTTCAGACCATTGAAATCGTTCTGAAAGAGGCGGAAGCGAGTCTCGCGGACGTGGTGCGCGTGCGCTACATCCTGCCCGATGCGGCGGACTGGCCGGCGTGCTGGCCCGAGACCCGCGCGGCCTTCGGCGATGCCAGGCCCGCGGCGACCATGATCGTGGCGGGCCTGCAGGAGCCCGAGATGAGGATCGAGATAGAGGTCACGGCCCGCCAGCCGCGTGGAGCCTGACGAGCGGTCGCATCGCCAGCACGCCAAGGGCGGGGCCCATGGCGAGTCCGGCGAGCAGCGCCTGCCAGCCGAACACCGCCGCGACGGTGGGGGCGATCTGGACGGTGACGACGGTGAGCAGAAAGCCGAGGGCGGTCTGGAACGTCAGCAGGCTTCCGGCCCATTCGGGCGGAGCGTAATCGGCCACGAGGGCCGAGAACTGCGCCGAATCGGGAATCACGGCGATCCCCCAGAGAATACAGAGCGCGAAAGTGAGGGCGGGGGTCCCCCCGAAGCTCGACGCGGTCATGAGCGCGAGGCCGCCGCTCGCCACCATTGCACCCGATGCGACCCGCGCCTTGCCGATGCGGTCGGCGAGCCGGCCGGCGAGAACGCAGGCCGGTGCGCCCGCGGCGATGGCGAGGAAGGCCGTGAGCTTGCCGAGGCTCGCGGGGTCCGCGGCCCCCGCGGCGAGGTAAGAGGCGGTCGCCGCAGCGCCGATCCAGGCCCAGAAGATGTAGAGCTCCCACATGTGCCCGAAATACCCGAGAAAGGCCGCGCGGATGCGCCGGTCGGTCAGGGCGAGGCGAATGGCCCCGGGGCGGAAGCCGGAGGCCGCCCGGTGGTGCGGCCCGAGACGCGTGAAGAGGACAAGCCCCGCGCCAAGGGCCGCGACGACCGAGCCGAGGCCGAGGGCCAGCCGCCAGTCCGCCCCGCCGGCCCAGGCAAGGCCGTAGGGAATCGACTTGCCCATCGCCAGCGCGCCCACCACCGCGCCGACGAGAAGCCCCCGGTCCGCGGCGCCCCAGCCGACGGCGATCTTCATGCCCACCGGATAGACCCCCGCCATGAGCGCGCCGGTCAGGAAGCGGAGCGCCACCGCGAAGCTTCCGTCGAGCGGGACGACGAGGAGAGCGGCGTTGGCGAGGGCCGTTGAGAAGGCGCAGGCGGCGAACAGCCACCGCGGGTCGAGCCGGTCGGCCAGCCCGGTGACGGAGATCACGAGCGCGCCGGCCACGAAGCCGGCCTGCACCGCCGAAGACAGCGCTGTCTGCCGGGCCCGCGGCAGGCCGAGTTCGGCGGCGATGTCGGGCAGGATCGCGGAGGTCATGAACCACAGGCTCATCCCGGCTGCCGACGCGATGAGAAGGAAGGCGAGGGTACGGGCCTTGTCGGTCATCGCTCCCTTCTGGACTGTCCGCGCGGCCCCTGCCATACACGAATTCGAGTGCAACCGGAGAACCCGCAATGGGCTTCATGAACACCCTGCTGCGCGCCGTGACATGGTGGAACGGGCCGACCATCGGCACCTCGCTCTACACCTCCCGCAAGGGGGTCAGGGTGGGCGAGGACGAGGCCGGCAACGTCTTCTACGAAACGCGCGACGCCAAGCGGCGCTGGGTCGTCTACAACGGCGAGGTGGAGGCGAGCCGCGTCAGCCCCGAGTGGCACGGCTGGCTGCACCACACCTGGGACGAACCGCCGTCGAAGACGCCGATGAAGCACAAGGCCTGGGAGAAGCCGCATCAGGAGAACCTGACCGGCACGGCGCTGGCCTATGCGCCGCCGGGGTCGATCCGCCGGCCGCAGCCCGACGAACGGCGCGACTACGACGCCTGGACGCCGGAGTAGCGCGATGTCGGAATCGATGACCGAAGTCCTGACCGGCGGCATCGTGCTCGCCGTGGCGGGCGGCTTTCTGCTTTACGCCACGCAATTCACCGAGATCGGCGGGGGAGGCGAGGGGACCTACCAGCTCAGCGCCTCGTTCCGCTCGGTTCAGGGGGTCGGCGTGGGCACCGACGTGCGACTTGGCGGGGTCAAGGTCGGCACCGTGACGTCGCTCGACCTCAACCCCGACACGTTCCGCGCCGAGACCACATTCGCGATCGAGGACGAGATCGTGCTGCCCGACGATACCGCCGTCATGATCGCTTCGGAGGGTCTGCTCGGCGGCTTCTTCGTCGAGTTGTTGCCGGGCGGTTCGCCCTTCAACATCGAGCCGGGGGGCGAGATCATCGACACCCAGAGCTCGGTGAGCCTCGTCCAGCTTCTCCTGCGGTTCGTCGCCGGGGGCGAGGAATGAGACTGGCCGCCGCGATCCTCTCACTCGCCGCGAGCGGGGCGGTGGCGCAGGGAACGGTCGAGACGATCGGCCCCGAAGCGGACCCCGGCGGGTTCGTCCAGACGATCGAGCCAAACCGGAACATCATCGTGTCGCCGCTCGAAGACCTGGTCGTCGAGGAGCCGCGCGTGCGCGTGCAAGCGGGGACGGGCGCGGTGGTCCGCTGGCTCGACAAGGTCTCGGGTAACGTGCGCGACGTGGAGTTGAGCCCCGGCGAGGCCCGCGAATTCGGCCGGATCGAGGTGCGCCTCGGCGATTGCCGCTACCCGGTAAACAACCCCACCGGCGAGGCTTACGCCTGGCTCGAGATCCGGTCGGCCGGGCGCGACGAGGCCGATTTCTCGGGGTGGATGCTGGCCTCGAGCCCCGCGCTTTCGGCCCTCGATCACCCGCGCTACGACGTCTGGGTGATTCGCTGCACCACCGCCTGAGCCGGATCGAGATCGCCGGGCGGCCCGAACCGGGCGGGCACGGCGATGGCCTCCGAAAGCGCGCGCCGGTAGGCGGCTCTCGGCATCTCCACCGCCCCGAGGCTGGCGAGATGAGGTGTGAGAAACTGGATGTCGAAGAGCGCGAAGCCGCCTGACCTCAGCCGGTCGACGAGCCACGCGAGGGCCGCTTTCGAGGCGTCGGTCTCGCGGCTGAACATGCTCTCGCCGAAGAACGCGCCGCCGAGGGCGACGCCGTAGACACCGCCGGCAAGGCCCGCCTCCGACCAGACCTCTACCGAATGGGCGCTGCCGTGATCGTACAGATCGAGGTAGAGTTCGCGCAGGATGGGGTTGATCCAGGTTTCGCCGCGGTCGGCGCAGCCGTCGAGCACCGCTTCGAACGCCCGGTCGGCGGTGGCCCGGAAGACACCCTTGCGCATACGCCGCGAGAGCGACCGGGAAAGATGGAAGTCATGGAGGGGCATCACCCCCCGCACGCGTGGGTCGACCCAGAAGATCTCGGGGTCGTCGCGGCTTTCGGCCATCGGAAAGATGCCAGAGGCATAGGCCCTCAGGAGCATCGCGGCCGTGAGGCGGGGTTCGGTCATGGCCCGCTCGCCACGGGACTAGCCGAGGTTCGTCTCGAGCCAGTGCTCGAGCCAGTGGATGTCGTAGTTTCCCGTCACCACGTCCTCTTCGCCGAGAAGCGCGTGAAAGAGCGGAACCGTGGTGTCGACCCCGTCGACGACGAGTTCGCCGAGTGCCCGGCGCAGCCGCGCCAGCGCCTCGGGCCGATCACGGCCGTGGACGATGAGCTTGCCGATGAGACTGTCGTAATAGGGCGGGATCGAATAGCCGTCGTAAATCGCCGAATCCATCCGCACCCCGAGCCCGCCCGGCGCGTGATACTGGCTGATCCGCCCCGGCGAGGGGGAGAAGTTCGGCAGCCGCTCGGCGTTGATGCGGATCTCGATGGCATGGCCGTTCAGAACGAGGTCGTCCTGGACGAAGGACAGCGGCTCGCCGGCGGCGACGCTGATCTGCTCGCGGACGAGATCGACCCCGAAGACCGCCTCGGTGACCGGGTGTTCGACCTGAAGCCGGGTGTTCATCTCGATGAAGAAGAACTCGCCGTTCTCGTAGAGAAACTCGATCGTGCCGGCGCCGGCGTAGCCGATCCTCGCCACGGCATCGGCACAGACCTTGCCGATGCGCGCGCGGGTCGCCGCGTCGATGACCGGCCCCGGAGCCTCTTCCAGAACCTTCTGGTGGCGGCGCTGGAGCGAGCAGTCGCGCTCGCCGAGATGGACCGCGCCGCCCTTTCCGTCGCCGAAGACCTGCACCTCGATATGGCGCGGCTTGCCGAGGAACTTCTCGATATAGACCTCGTCGTTGCCGAAGGCGGCCTTGCTTTCCGCCCGCGCGGTCTGGAATGCGCTGTCGAGGTCAGAGGCGGTCCTCGCGAGCTTCATGCCGCGCCCGCCGCCGCCGGCCGTCGCCTTGATGATGACCGGGTAACCGATTTCGCCGGCGACCCGCCGGGCGTCCTCGAGGTTGTGCACCCCGCCATCGGAGCCCGGCACGCAGGGCACGCCGAGGGCCTTCATCGTCTCTTTCGCGGTGATCTTGTCGCCCATGATGCGGATATGCTCGGCGCGGGGGCCGATGAAGGTGATCTGGTGGTCCTCGACCGCCTGCACGAAGGCGGCGTTCTCGGAGAGGAACCCGTATCCCGGGTGGATCGCCTGGGCCCCGGTGATCTCGCAGGCCGAGATGATCGCGGGCATGGAGAGATAGCTCGCCGACGACGGCGGCGGGCCGATGCAGACGCTCTCGTCGGCCATGCGCACGTGCATCGCGTCGGAATCCGCGGTCGAGTGCACCGCGACCGTGCCGATGCCCATCTCCCGGGCGGCACGGATGACGCGGAGCGCGATCTCGCCGCGGTTGGCGATCAGGATCTTTTCGAACATGCGCGCCCTACTCGACGATCATCAGCGGCGCGCCGAATTCCACCGGTGCCCCGTCTTCGACGAGCACCCGCTTGACGACACCGCCGGTCCTCGCGTGGATGTGGTTCATCGTCTTCATCGCCTCGACGATGAGCAGGGTCTGGCCTTCCTCGACCGCGTCGCCGACCCTCACGAAAGGGGCGGCGGCCGGCTCGGGCGAGAGATAGACGGTGCCGACCATGGGCGAGGTGATGGCGCCGGGATGGGCGGCGGGGTCTTCGGGAGCAACCGGTGCCGCGGCGGGCTGGGCCGGGCTCGCGGGGGCTGCCGGAGCGGCGGGCGGCGCGGGAGCGGGCACCGCCGCCGCGACGCTCGAGACGCGGCTCACGCGCACCTTGAGGCTGTCGCCCTCGCCATACTCGCGCTTTACCTGAAGCTCGGACAGGTCGTTTTCGCGCAAGAGTTCCGCCAGCGCCCGGATGAAGGTGACGTCCGCGTCGTGGGTCGGCTTGCTCATTTTGTCCCCAATCCCGGTTTTGTTTGGTCACGGCTTATACGGGTTGAGAATCGGATAGGAAAGCGTCGGCGAAAAATCCCCGGGCAAGGAATTTACCAGTTGATAAAAAAGCGCGCCGTGTCACTCTCCCAAATCAATCGCCGCAAGGCGTTGCCACGTGGAGGACGTTCATGGCCAATTCCCCGATGACGCCCGGTATCGCCGCAGCGCGGCTCCCCGAGGAGGCGCTCGAAGCGAACTTCGCCGACCTCAACCCGCCGCTCGACGGCCACGAGGCGATGGTCGCCGCCGACCGCTGCTATTTCTGCTACGATGCGCCCTGCATCACCGCCTGCCCGACGGCGATCGACATTCCGCTCTTCATCCGCCAGATCGCCGCCGGCAGTCCGGAAAACGCCGCCGAGACGATCCTCGAGCAGAACATCCTCGGGGGCATGTGCGCGCGGGTCTGTCCGACCGAGACGCTCTGCGAGGAGGCCTGCGTGCGGGAGGCGGCGGAAGGCAAGCCGGTCGAGATCGGCCGGCTTCAGCGCTATGCCACCGACACGCTCATGGAGAAGGGGGTGCATCCCTTCACCCGGGGAGAGCCGACCGGAAAGCGCGTCGCCGTCGTCGGGGCAGGGCCGGCGGGATTGGCCTGCGCCCATCGCCTCGCGATGAAGGGCCACGACGTCGTGATCTTCGACGCCCGGGACAAACCCGGCGGGCTCAACGAATACGGCATCGCCACCTACAAGACCGTGGGCGATTTCGCCCAGGCCGAGGTCGACTGGCTCGTGAAGATCGGGGGCATCGAGGTGCGGCACGGTGAGGGCCTGGGCGCGGGGCTTTCGCTCGACGCGCTCACCGGAGAGTACGACGCGGTCTTCCTCGGAATCGGCCTGGGGGGCGTGAATGCCCTCGGCGCCACCGGTGACGACCGCGACGGCGTGCGCGACGCGGTCGACTTCATCGCCGACCTGCGGCAGGCGACGGATTACACGACGCTGCCCGTCGGCCGCAATGTCGTGGTCATCGGCGGCGGCATGACGGCGGTGGACGCGGCGGTGCAGTCGAAGCTTCTCGGCGCGGAAAGCGTGACCATGGTCTACCGCCGCACCCGGGACCGGATGTCGGCCTCGGAATACGAGCTTCACCTCGCCGCCTCGAAGGGCGTTCGGATCATCACCGGTGCGCAACCCGTCGCGGTGCACGGCAACGGTGCCGTGCGCGAGATCGAATTCGCCTATGTTCACGCTGGCCCCTCGGGGCTCGAGCCGACCGGCGAGACGTTTCGTCTGCCCGCCGATCAGGTGCTGAAAGCGATCGGCCAGAAACTCGAGGGCGCGCCGGAGGGCCTCGTGCTCGCCGGCGGCAAGATCAGGGTCGAGGGCGCCGGGCGCACGAGTGTCGCCAAGGTCTGGGCCGGCGGCGATTGCGCGACAGGCGGCGACGACCTTACCGTGACGGCGGTGGCCGAGGGCAGGGACGCGGCGGAAGACATTCATGCGGTGCTGGCCGCATGACCCCGTCCCGGGCCTGACCCGGGACCCCGACCGCAGCGCCCCGAAAGGTGCGGCCCCGGACCGGGCCCGGGGCGGGAGAGATGCAAGGCGCCCGAGGGCGCGATAGCCAAGGAGACGGACATGGCCGACCTCAGATCAGACTTCGTGGGCATCAAGTCCCCGAACCCGTTCTGGCTGGCGTCCGCGCCGCCCACGGACAAGGAATACAACGTCCGCCGGGCGTTCGATGCGGGCTGGGGCGGGGTGGTCTGGAAGACCCTCGGCTTCGACCCGCACATCGTCAACGTGAACGGGCCGCGCTACGGCGCGGTCTATGGGGCCGACCGGCGGCTTCTGGGGCTCAACAACATCGAGCTGATCACCGACCGGCCGCTCGAGGTGAACCTCCGCGAGATCAAGCGGGTCAAACGCGATTACCCCGACCGGGCGATGGTCGTCTCGCTCATGGTGCCCTGCGAGGAGGACCCGTGGAAGACCATCCTGCCGATGGTCGAGGAGACCGGGGCCGACGGGATCGAGCTCAACTTCGGCTGCCCCCACGGGATGAGCGAACGCGGCATGGGCTCGGCGGTGGGCCAGGTGCCCGAATACATCGAGATGGTCACCCGCTGGTGCAAGAAGCACACCAGGATGCCGGTGATCGTGAAGCTCACCCCGAACATCACCGACGTCCGCTACCCCGCGCGGGCGGCGAACGCGGGCGGCGCCGACGCCGTGTCTCTCATCAACACCGTGTCTTCCATCACGAGCGTGAACCTCGATACCTTCTCGCCCGAACCCTCGATCGACGGGAAGGGCTCCCACGGTGGCTATTGCGGCCCCGCCGTGAAGCCCATCGCCCTCAACATGGTCGCCGAGATCGCGCGCGACGCCGAGACCCGGGGTCTGCCGATCTCGGGCATCGGCGGGGTGACGACCTGGCGCGATGCGGCGGAGTTTCTCAGCCTCGGGGCGGCCAACGTTCAGGTCTGCACCGCCGCGATGACCTACGGTTTCAAGATCGTGGAAGAGATGGCGGCGGGCCTTTCGAGCTATCTCGACGACAAGGAAATGAGCCTGCCGGACCTCGTGGGACGGGCGACGCCCAACGTCACCGACTGGCAATATCTCAACCTGAACTACGTCACCAAGGCGCGGATCGACCAGGATGCGTGCATCAAGTGCGGCCGCTGCTATGCGGCCTGCGAGGATACCTCTCACCAGGCGATCTCGATGAGCCCCGAGCGGGTGTTCGAGGTGATCGACGCCGAATGCGTGGCCTGCAACCTCTGCGTGAACGTCTGCCCGGTGGAGAACTGCATCA